>NZ_CP032514.1:2722420-3024912 GCF_003606385.1 Actinomyces lilanjuaniae
CCAGGCGGGCTCCGAGGGCACCGGGGGTAGCCCGGTCACAACATCCACCCAGGTGGAGACCACCGTGCTGCCCGTGTGCTGGTTCGAGGAGGGAAATACCGGCCAGGAGACTGCCGAGTTCCTGGAGAGGATCGCTACCAGGGATGACGCTGCCAGCATCGTCATGGACTACCGCAACTGGGAGGACCACGCCGAGGACGCCCAGGGCCACTGGTATCTCCCCACCTGTGAGAGGAACAGGTGGGAGGGTGACGACGACCAGGACTTCATCGACCTCGTCACCTCCTTCATGGAGGACAACCCCCCGGTCTACGTGGAGGCCGAGGAGGCGCCTCCCGAGCCCCCGGTGGACGGGGCCACCCTGGCTGCCGCAGCCTGGGACGCGGTGGACATACCCGTGCCAGAGGTAGGCCACAACCCCTCCCTGGGAGAGGGAGGCGCGACCCTGGTGGGCTGGTACACCTGGGTGTGGGCCGCCGGGGACACACCCACCCAGGTCACCGCCACCGCCACCGCCGGACCAGTGACCGCCACCGTCACCGCCACCGCCACCGGCCTGGACCTGTCCGCCCCCGACGCCCAGGTGGACTGCCACGGCTTCGGCACACCCTGGAACCAGGGCGCCGAGGGCACCGACTGCACCGTGGTGTTCACCCGCAGCTCGGCCCACCTGGGCGGGACCACGCCCCTGACCACCTCCGTCCGCTACGAGGTCTCCTATACCGCCACCGACGGCGCCGCCGACACCCTGGACACCGTGACTACCACCAGCACCCACGACATCCCTGTCGCCGAGGTCCAGACCCTCACCACCAACCCCGACTAGAAACCCGGAAACACCACCGCCTGCGCTACCGGGGGTCCCGGCCCCGGGGGGCGTCAGGAAGCAGCTGCGGAGGAATCCGACGGACTGACACCCGGGGAGGCCGACCCCGGGCCAGCAGGATCGACGACGCAGTCACATTCTCACCCTCTGACCCACCACGACGCACCACACCAGCGGCACGCGCCAGACCCCTCTGCACACCACCACGACCGCGCACGAGAACAGCCCCCCTAGCCCTTAGCCCTTAGTCCTTGTTGATGGTGATGTCACCGGGGTCACCGCCCGGCTCGCCGTCAGCCCCCAGCACCAGCTCGGAGGCGATACTCCTCCCCTCGTATACAGCATTTGACAAGTTGTCAAGAATATCGTCCTCGTCGAGGTCAGCGACATCATCGGAGTGACCCCACTCACGCACCGCCGAGACCACGTCGTCACTGGGAGCAGCAGGCAGGTCAACCACCGGCCCCTGGCCCGAGCCCGGCTCGTGGTACCACGGGTACGGCTCATCGTTCGCCGGGTCCACGAAGTTCTCCGGGGCCAGGGCCTCCTGCGGCACCAGCCCGCCGTTGGCCGCCTCCGCGTAGGCGTAGGCCTCCAGCAGGCTCCGACTACCAGCAGTCGGTCCTTCCAGGTCCGCCACGGTGGCCCCGGGCAGGCCACCCACACGCACCGGCCCACCCAGGACGGCACCCTCCTGCACCACCAGGGGCGCAGCCACCTCCGCACCGGCACCACCACTGCGGCCACCCACCACCGTGGTAAACACAGCCCGCCCCAGGTACTGCACCCCCCAGAACTCCTCCATCTCCTCCTCACCCGCACCACCAGCCTCCAGCTCCGCCCCACGCACCGACCCCACAGCCCCCAGGAACGACCGGACCGCACCCACCCGGTAGTACACCCCCTCCAGACCCTCAGCACTGCCACCACGCGCCGCCTGGCTGGCCAAACCAGACGCCACCGTCACCACCGCGTCACGGTCCTCCACCACCCGGTACACCACAGACGCCACCACACCCTGCTGCTCACCCACACCACCGTCCAGCCCCAGCGCCTCACCAGCACCCCGCCCCAGGGCCACACCCACCACCTCCGGCGCACAGTTGGCCACCACCACAGCCACCTGGCGCCTGACCTCCCCGAGAACCGACCCACAGGAACCCCACCAAACAGCCCCATCACCCGACCAGACACCCACAAGGCACGCGCCCGCACCACCGGGTCCGCGTCACCACGCAACGACGACACCACAGCCCCCACCCCAGCCAGAGCCTCCAGACCCTCAGACCCCCACCCCCGCGACGACAGCCCATCCCACCGCTCCACAGCAGCACCCGACGCAACCCACACACCACCGCCCGCACCAGCCTCCCCGTCAGCACCAGCCGAAGCACCCCCCGTCGCAGCCGACGCAGCCGACGTGGCCTCCTCAGCCCCAGCCGAAGCACCCGCCCCCGCCTCCTGGGCAGGCCCCTCCGGAGCCAGGTAGTCCAGCGCCACCACCGGGTCACCCACCAGCCCCTCCAGCACACCAGACAGAGGATCATGCACCCGAACCCACCACCACCCACCAGCACCCACACCACCACCAGCCAGCACCACCACCAGCACCACCACAACCAACCCACCACGACGCACCACACCAGCAGCACGCGCCAGACCCCTCTGCACACCACCACGACCACACACGAGAACAGCCCCCCTAGCCCTTAGCCCTTGTCGATCCTGACACCGGGGTCACCGCCCGCACCGTCCTCGGCCAGCACCAACTCGGACGCATTGTCGGCTCCCTTGCTTGCTCTGGTTCTGACAGTACCCAGGACGTCGTCGTGGTCTTGCCTGGCCACCTCGCTGGAGGTAGCCCACTCACGCACCGCCGAGACCACGTCGTCACTGGGAGCAGCAGGCAGGTCAACCACCGGGCCACCCCCCGAGCCCGGCTCCCGGTACCACGGGTACGGCTCACCAGTCGCCGGGTCCACGAAGTGCTCCGGGGCCAGAACACCCTCCGGCAGGAACCCCCCGTTCGCCGCCTCCGCACAGGCATACGCCTCCCACAGGCTACGACTACCAGCAGCGGGGTTGTCCAGCACCTCCACCGTCTCCGGAGCCAGGGCCTTCACCACCACCGGCCTGGCCAGGGTGGTCCCCAGGCTCCACACCAAGGGCGCAGCAGGCCCCGAGGTCACCGCGCCCACCCCCGCACCAGCCACCGTGGTAAACACCGACACCGCCGTACCCGCCGCCTCCCGCGCCCCAGCCGCATCAGAGGCAGCCTGGGCCTCCAGGTCCGCGACACGCTCCGACCCCACAGCCTCCAAGTAGGCCTGCGCCGCCGCAGCAGCCTCGTACTTGTTGTACAGCTCCTCGGGGGTGGAGGCCTCCACGCCCAGGGCCTGGTTGGCCATGGCCGCCGCCATGGTCACAGCCGCGTCCTCGTTGTCAACCACCCGGTACATCAGACTGGTCACCACGCTCTTCGCCTCAGCAGAACCACCCTCAAGCCCCAGCCCCGCAGGACTCTGATCGTTGGCGACCTGGACGGCCTCCTGGGCACTGTTGGCCACCAGCAGGGAGAGGTTCTCCTTCATCACCTCGGTGTAGTCCTCCAGGGACACCTCGTTGACCGCCATCTCCATGGACCGCGCCGTGGCCCACGTCGCCGCCCCCGCCGTGGCGGCATCGGCACCACCACGAAGAGAGGAGGCCGCCGCCTGCGCCGCAGTCAGACCATCCAGACCCACCTCCGGGTCCCACTCACGCGACCCCAGCAGCTCCCACCGCTCCTGAGACCCCTCCCCAGGCACCCACCGCCCCTTGTCATCGGGCTCCCCGTCAGGCACCAGGTAGCCCAGCGCCGCCTGCGGGTTGGACCCCATCGCCGACAGCACCCCGTACAACGGGTCCAGCGAGCCCCCCGTGTACAGCCCCTCATACCCCTTGTGCTGACTCACCTCAGCAGGCACCGCACCGTCGTAGTCGTCACCCTCCAGCCGACCCGCCAGGTCCACCAGGAAGTCCGTCCCGTAGACCGCCCCCTCAGCGGCCAGCAGCGCGTTGAGCCCTGACATGCGCCCCTGCTGACCCTCCTGGTGCACCCCGGAGTATACGGCCGCAGCCATGTCAACCACCTCCCCCTGCTCACGGACCTCCACACCCGGCTGGGTCGAGGCAGCCAGCACGTGCCCCAGCACCCCCACGCCCTGGGCGGCCGCCTCACGGTCCACCACGGCGTTGGCCATGTTCTGCGTCCCGCCACCAGCTCCCTCGTAGACGGTGTGGTAGGACTCCACACGGCCAGGCAGCCCCAGGAACCCCTCCACACCGAAGGTGCTCACGAAGGACGCCCCGTAGGTAGGCACGTCCTGGTGCTTGGCCATCTCCGCCAGGACCTGCTCCACAGTGCGCCCGTCCTCAGCCACCCCTCACGACTGGACAGCGCCTGGTTCAGGGCGGTGGCGTCACCGCGCCCACCCACCACCGACAACGAGTTGTAGGCCACCACGTTAGCCACCGTGTCCTCCACCCCTCAGGCAGGTAGTAGCACACCCACCCCCAGGACCAGCCATCGTGACCCCCTGGGAGTTCATGTCCACAGCCTCCTGCCGACGAGTACGCAGCTCCTCAGCCACCCCCTGCAGGTGGACCACCGCCGCACCCCACCCAGCACCCGCACCCACAGAAACAGGCCCACCGGCACCCGCGCCGCCAACAACCGCGCCGACCCACGCCCCGCCCCCACCAGGCAGCGTCTTCCACTCCACCGACCCCACCACAGGCTCACCCACACGGTTCACGTTACGCGCCGCCACCTGCAACCGCTCCGTGTCAGCCATCGCCGCCCACGACTCCAGCCCCACCACATAGGACAGCAGCCGCTCAGGATCCAGACTCACAAAAACCACGACCGCACCCCCGCTCTAGCCCGACAGCTACCCACCACAGCTACTCGTCCCACTTCTACTCGTCCCACTTCGTGTCAGCCTCGTCGCTACCCTCAGGCACCTGGTCCTCCTCCTGGTTGATCGCGGACTGCACGTCAGTCTGGACCTCCTCCACCCTGTCACGCACAGCCTGGACACCAGTGTCAATAGACCCAGCAAACTCAACAGCCTTGGGCGAGTCCCACGCCCCGGCCAGACCACCAGCCACGTCACTGACACCAGCAGGCGCCGCCACCGCCGTCGCAGCCACCGAAGCAGTAAGACCGACATCGCCACCAACACCCGACGCCGCCAGCACCACCCGGACCTTCAGCCGCTCCATCGCCGACTTCCTCCTGTTCTCCACCATCTCAGGACTCTCAGAGCCCTCAGACTCCCCGGAGCCCTCGCCGCCCTGGGCGGCCTCGTCCTCCTCAGCCAAGACCACCAGCCCCTCTCCACTCCGACCCTACTAGGGTAGACCAGGGTGGCCGACCACAGGACGCCTCCCCGGAGGACGGCCACAACCTCAGGCTAAGTAACGCTCGGACAGTCACGTGGATTACGCTACCATCACAGGCGGTCACTCCGGAAGAACACCCGCAGGAAACACGGCAGTCACCCGGCCCGCACCACCACTCACGACATCCCCGTCGCCGAGGTCCAGACCCTCACCACCAACCCCGACTGAGACCCACCACCAGCGGTCGACAGCAGCGCCCTCACCCACACGCCACCCTCCCGCCCCAGCACGCCAGGGGTCAGACCACCCGGCTGCCGGGGAAGTCTCCGCCCGCGCGCGTCAGGGACTGGCCGAGGACGAGGCCGACGGGGAGGCCGACCCTGGGCCAGCAGGAAGGCTCCCGCTGCGGGCAGGACCGGAGGCGACCTGGGGCAGGCGCGCCAGGGCACCAGCCAGCACGGTACGGAACCCGAGCTCGTAGTCGTCCTCTCCCGGGCCGGGCCCCCAGCCGCACCCCTCCCAGCAGCTCAGCCGGGCCAGGGCGGTGTGCCCGTCAGGGTAGCGCCAGGCCACCAGCGCGCTCACCCGTCCTAAGTTCCAGGCCCACCCCTGGCCCTCCACGCCCTCCAACTCCAGCTCCTCCACACGCGCGTTCAGGTAGACCTGCGGGATGTCGTCGAACTCCACCGTGTCGCTGCCCGCCCGCACCACCCTGGTGGAGGCGGAGTAGTCCAGGCTCAGCCGCCCCAACGGGTCCTGGTCAGACTCCAGCCGGCACGAGTAGGAGTAGCCCTGCCCGCCACCGGGCAGCACCCCCTGCGGCTGGTGGCTGTAGGAGACGGAGTAGACCCGCATCTCCAGCACCCGCTCCAGCTCCCGGGCGGAGAACACCTCGCACAGCGTCTCCTGCGCCAACGGGGAAGGCCCCACCGACGCGGTAGCCGTCGGCTGGGCCGAGCCGTCCAGCCGACCTGCCCGCCAGGCCAGGACCAGCCCCTCCGCCAGCAGACCCACCACCAGCAGCACGAGCACCACCAGGGCCACCCCGTGCTGGCGCAGCCACGGCACGGACCGGCCCGCACCCTGACCAGCAGCCCCCGCCCGGCGCGCGCCCTGCACGCCCGTCTTCTCCTGGCCACCCGTGCCCTGGTCGCTCACAGCTCCCCCTTCAGGTCCTCGAACCTCTTCCCCGTGCCCGGCACGGGCTCCCCCTGGCACACCCACGGCGTCATCGAGGCCGCCAGGTTGACCAGGTTGGCCCGCCTGTCCCCCCGCATCCCGTGACCCGGGTGCACCGAGGCCACCACGTAGCGGTCCCCGCACACGAACACCGCCGACCCACCAGGCCCAGTAGTGCCATCGTAGTCATCCAGAGCCACCTCCCCCTCACCGTCCACACCCGCCACAGCAAACGGCTCACCCTCCTGCCCCGACTGCCAGGCCGAGGCCTGATTGACCGGGATTTCACCAGAGCGCATCCGCCCGAAGGAAGCTATCACCACCGGGCTGACACTGCGTCCTTCTGCCGCGTAGGCATTGCAGTTGACATACCGGATTCCCCAGTCGTCCTGGTAGCGCACCGACTGCTCAAAGGTCACCGGCTCCTCAAGTACCGCCTCGAACGAGGAGGTGGGCACGCCCACGCACCCGAACTCCGCCTCCTCCACCGACACGCTCGCAGGCGCCACCGCCCCAGCATCCCCGCCATCATCACCACCGCCCCAGGGCAGCACCGAGCACGCCCCCACCACCACGACCAGCAGAACCACCACGCCAGTACGGGTGAGACGACCCCACACACCACCACGATCACGCACCACGACCACCACTCACCGCCCCCTCGGTACAGGAGGGTTCCCGCTGCCGGGACACGCTTTGTTATGTCCCTGGCGGTACTCATCGGCAACTCTGTCAGTAATGTCGGACAACCCAGGCCTGCCGTCGGAGGGCAGGACCCCGCCGATATCGGCCAGGGCCTGGTACTGCTCGTCACTGAGCACCGAGAGGTCCTCCTCCTGAGCGTCAGTGACAGCCTTGATAAGGACGTTGCCAGACGGGGCCAGCACCGAGCTCACGTCGTCATCGGTTCCGCGCGGAACCTGTGCCAGCTCCTCGTCGGTGTAGAGCCCGCTGCTCAGCAGAGTCAGCGTCGTGACGACCTCGCTGAAGGCCTCCCCCTCCACGTAGTTCTCCTGGTTCCTGCTCCTGGCCTCCGCCTCCTGGCCCGCCAGGGCGCTGCTGGCCGAGCCGCTGGCCGCACCTATCACCTGGGACTTGGTAAAGCCGGCCGCAGCATCAATGAGCCCGCCAGCCCCCGGGGCCACGGGGATGAGGCTAGCCAGGGCGGCAGCCGTGTCGACATAGGCCTGCACACGCTCGTCAGCGTCGGCGCCGACCTGCTCGCTGGTCCTGGCCACCGCACCCCGGAAGAAGCCGTTGGTCCGACCCTGCTCCTGGAGGATCTCCGCAAGGGCGTCGTAGTCCTGGCTCCCGTTCTTGATGTCCTCGACCACCACAGCGACACGCTCGTTGTTGAAGGCGGTCAACGAGGCCTGCAGATCAACAGCCGCGTCGCTGTCCTGCCCCACCTGACCCAGCAGGTTCGACAACGCAAGGTCCGACAGCAGGGGCTGCTCAGGAAGATCAGCAGACCACGCCGCCTCTTTAGATGCCGACTCTGTGTACGCGGGATTATTACCTACCTTAGCCGAATCACTGACGCCGTCAGGATATCGCGCCAGGGTCTGGCCCACCAGCGCCCTGCCCATGTCTGACAGGACCAGCGCCTCACCGCTCTCACCCACACCGTTGAGCACCCCCGAGACCACGGCAGCAGTATCCTTGCCGTTTATACTGTCATCGCCCCATTGACAGCGGGACTGGTAGCCGACACGGCGTCGGCGATTCTCAGCCAGTCATCGGTCCACTGGTTGTCCCCGATGACGTCATAGCCCATCAGTTGACCGATACGGTCAGCCGTGTTCTTGCTGTCTACCGAGCCCCCGAATCAACCGGCGCCAGCCAGTGGGCGGCGGCCTGGGGGCTGTGGCTCATGGCCTCCACGACCCCTGGAGGGAGTTGAGCGAGCCGCCCTCCAGGCAGGGACCAACCACCTGCCTGGCATACGTGCCCACAGGAGTCTGGGCACCACGCTCAGAGGCGTAGACGTCCAGCGCCCCTGGTCCACCCGCTCCATCCTGGCCCCAGCGCGCTCAGGAACTCGGCACCAAACACCACCTCCTGCCCACCCAGCAGCTCGTTGACCACGGTGACCCTGCCATAGTCCCCCTCACCGTCCACACAGTCCCCGATCTCCTCAGCCACCTCACGCGCCCTGTCCTCCCCCACGCCGGGAGGCGCTGGCCAGGGCACGCCCCAGCAGACCAGCCAGCTCCGCACCCGCACCCGGGCGCTCCTCCACCTGCCCGTAGGCGCTGTCACGAGTCACGTAGTCCTCAGCCTCCAGCGGCAGACCCGTCAGCCCCTCACCACCCACCTGGTCAACCAGCGCCTGGGCGTAGGCAGGATCCCCCTCCACACCCGCCCTGACCGAGGCCAGCACCTCCTCGTAGGACCGCCCACTACCAGGCACCCCACCACCCACCAGCTCCTCCAGCTCACGACCATCAACCACACCCTGGCCCCAGTCGGCCAGCTGCCGGACCGACTCGATGGTCACGTCGTCAGGAATCGTGCACGTGATGACACCCTCGGCGTCCATGGCAGCGACCCCGTTCTCATTGAGCTCGACAATCGTGTCCTTGACCCCGCGGACATCCTCGGCACACACCCGCAGGTTGTTCGCGGCGTTGGACGCACTGAGAGGGAAGAAGTCGATCCCCTCATAGGGGTCGCCCAGCTCCTCCGACCTCTGGTCGATGCTCCTGCGCGCGTCGTCGCAGCTGTCAGCCACCGAGAACAGCTTGTCAATCTGGACCTGAAGCTTCTCAGGATCAAGAAAAATAGTAGCCACCTGCCCGTCTCCTTCTTCACACCATGTCCATGACAGACCAGGACCTGCCGACACGGCAAACCCTTACGACAGGCCGTCAATAGCCGCCTGAATGTCATCAGCCAGGCCCGTGAACACCTCAGCCAGGCCCTGGACCCCCTCCCTGACCGCATCAGCCTTGTCATCAGCCAGTGGACCGCTCCAGGTGTCATCAGCGTTAATCTTGCGCGCCCGGTAGTCCCCCGGGGAGGTGCTCGGCCCCCCGACGCTCTCAACGAACCCCAGGTACACGTTCTTAGACTCCACAGTCTCCTTCAAGGCCTCCAGGTCCTCCTTCCGGTCCTCATCACTCTCAGACACAGCCACCCGCCCTCCTTCGGATGTCGCACAGGATCACACAGACTATCAGTCACGTAACATATCACGTCAAGGTCACTGTCACACCCCCTCACCCCCAGCCCCGCCACGCCAGTCCGACCCAGCAGTCCCACGCGCCTCCTGCTGCACCCTAGGCACCTGAACCCAGGACCAGCCCGCAGCAGAGGCAAAGACCGCCCGCCCCCTGGGGCAGGACCACCCACCGAGCGGGGCAGCCGGACCGACAGCACGTTCCCGTCCTCAGCAGCCCGAGGCGCCAGAACCAGCCCGGTGCGGGTCCTCTTGACCGCTGCCATCAGCCCGCCAAACATCCCCTGGGCCTCATCCACCCGCATCCCACTAGCAACCCGCCAGCCGTGTCACGGCTGGCGCGCATATGACGCATCATTGCCTGGCACAGTGCGTGGTCATTGCCCAGGACGTCGTAGTCATCAACCACCACCAGGGTAGGCGCGTCGCTCCCGCCCACCAGCCTGTCCAGGTCCTCGGCCCTCGCCTCTGGCCCCAGCACACCGACCACACCCCGGTGGCCTTCAAGCGCAGCCAGCGGCGAGCGCCGAGGCAGCACCAGCACCACCGGTACTCCCGTGCTCAGCGCTCCCTGGACAGCGAACAACAGCGCCGTAGACCTCCCTGAACGGCGTGGTCCGGCCACCAGGACCGCGTTGCCCGCATCAACCATGTCCACCTGAACCAGCTCCAGAGTGTCCCCACCCACCGCCAGCGGAACAAGTCCTCGGGCCAGCGCTGGCCCCAGCCGGCGCGCCTCGACAGCGCTGATCGTCACCGGCAGGTCGTCCACCCCACCGGGGCGCCGGTGCCGCGGCACCTCGCCCCAGTGGTCCGCCGCCCACCTGGCAGCATCGTGCACGGCAGCAGCCTGGGCCGCCCCCGAGCCGTCCGCCTCCAGCAGGGCCACCTGGACCTCCCGGGGCGCCTGCTCCCCGGCGCGGAACCCTCGCCCCGGCGGCATGACCCGGGGAACGTCACGAGCCCTCATCCCCACCGCCTCAAAGTCCTCCGGCCCGGGCATGCGCAGCAGGAGACGGTCCTCCAGGGCCATCCCGAACCGGCCTCGCAGCACCCGCCGGTCACCGGTGACCACCACCCGCAGCCCCACAGCAGCACCCTCACGCATCAGCGCCTCCACCTGGTCCAGGAACGCTCCCCCGTCGGTGGTCTCGTAGACGGCGGTGAAGGAGTCCCACCGGTCGATGAGCAGCACCAGGTAGGGCAGGCGCTCACCCTCGGGCGCCACCACCCGCTGCTCCGCCAGGGAGGCCAGCCCCCGGCTCGCCAGGTACTGCTGACGACGCGCCACCTCACCGGACAGCAGCGCCAGCAGGCGCCGGATACGGTCGGACTCACCCCGGGTCACCACCGCCCCGCAGTGGGGCAGGGACAGGCACGGCAGCAGTGCCCCCGCACCGGCGTCGATACCGTAGAGGTGCACCTCGGCCGCCGAGGCGCTGCGCGCGATCCCCACGGCCACCAGGCGCAGCAGCGCCGAGCGCCCAGACCTGGGGGCACCCGCCACGCCCAGGTGGCCCCCACGCGTGTAGTCCCAGGTCATGGGCCGCTGGTCCTGCTCCCCGGGCACGTCCTCCCGCCCCAGCACCACCGGCGGCAGGAACCCCTCCCCGCGCGGGTCCGGGGCCGCCTCCTGGGCACTGTCCTGGCCTGCCCGCCCCTGCGGGGCTGCGCCTCCTGGGCGCCTCGCCCCGCCCGCCTTCGGGCGCCCCGGGCCTGCTGATCGCAGGGTCCAGCCGCCTCCTCCAGGGTCAGCACCTCCGGCAGGGGTGGCAGCCAGGGGCTGTGGGCGCGGGCCTGCCCAGGGACTCATAGGCCTCTCCCACCGCGGTCACCAGGGTGGCCAGGTCGGTGGGCACGCTGGCGTCCTCCTCCACCACCGGTGCCACCTCGGGGTGGACAGCTCGGCCAGCGTCAGGGGCAGGGCGCGCAGGCCCGCACGCGGCCCCGCCCCGGCCGGGCGGCCCCCACCCGGGAGGACTGGAACGCCCGCAGGCTGGCGTGCCCCAGGCGCGCCCAGGCCCGCCCCGGGATGCTGGGCGGGACACGGGCGGCGACAGAGGTCTCCACCACGTCCTGGGAGTCGTTCTCGTCAGTGACCCGCAGCGCGATACGCAGGTTCGTGTTCGACTTGATCTCAGCGGAGACCACCCCGGCAGGCCGCTGGGTGGCCAGCACCAGGTGCACCCCCAGGGATCGCCCCCGCCGGGCGACGTCCACCAGCCCCTCCACGAACTCCGGCAGCTCGGCCACCAGGGCCGCGAACTCGTCGATGATGATCATCAGGCGCGGCATGGGCTCGTCGTCCGGCCCCGCAGCGGCCACGTAGTCCTCGATGTCCTTGGCGCCGGCCCCCGCCAGCTGGTGCTCTCGCCGCCGCAGCTCGGCCCCCAGGGACTCCAGCGCCCGCGAGGTGAGGTGCCCGTCCAGGTCGGTGACCATGCCCACGGTGTGCGGCAGGCGGGCGCAGTCCTTGAACGCCGCCCCACCCTTGTAGTCCACCAGCACAAAGGTCATCGCCTCAGGCGTGTTACCCACGCACAGGGAGGCGATGAGGGTCTGCAGCAGCTCGGACTTGCCCGAGCCGGTGGTCCCAGCCACCAGGGCGTGGGGGCCGTGGGCACTTACGTCCACGCTGAACAGTCCCTCAGCGTCCTCACCGATGACGGCCCGGGTGGTGCGCCCCACCTGGCGCCACCTCTCCAGCACCGCCTGGGCGTCAGGCTCCGGCAGGTCCAGCACGTCCAGCAGGCGCGAGGAGGAGGGCACTGCACCCTCGGCTCCCTGGGCGGAGACGTCGTTGACCGGGGCCAGGCAGCGGGCCAGCCGCTCGCACCAGCCGGGCGGGACCAGGTCGACCAGGACCTGCTCCACCTGGTCGCGGCCCGTGAGGGACACGGAGGCGCCCGTCGCGCCCGCCTCCACCACTGCCCGGCACTCCTCGGGCAGCCAGGTGCGGTCGGTGTCCACGCACACCACGTGCACACCTACCGACGGGCCAGCGCGCAGCACGTGGACCATGCCGGGACGCTGGCGCAGCGCGTGCGCCCCGTCCAGCACCACCAGCACCTGCTCTGTCGGCACGACCCCTGTCCCGGCAGCCTCCCCCTGCTCACGGCGCGCGTCCACCAGGTCAACCAGCTCGCCCACCCGCCGGGCCACCGACTCCTCGTCCACGCCCACCCGTACCCGCGCGCCCACGCCCTCGGCACCGCGCAGGTGGGGCAGCCACCGTGCCCACTCCCACCGGGACCGGGCCACCTCCCCCTCCTCCAGGTCCATGAGGAGCACCATCTCCAGCTCGGCAGGAGAGTGCAGGGCCGCCGCCTGGGCGGTCAGCCAAGCAGCCAGCCGGTGGCGGTGCGCCCCGCACACCCCCACCACGCCCGTGCGGGCCACCGGCACCGTCACCGGCACGTCCGGGGCCGTCCACCGTAGCTCCTCCTCGTGCTGGGCACGGTCGGGGTCCTGGAGCACCACGTCACTGGGCAGGTCTGCCGTGCCCACGCGCAGCTCCAGCCAGTCCGGGTCGGTGGGCCGCCTCTCCCACAGGGTGGAGCGCGGCCCCGTGGCACGCAGCAGGACCTCAGCGGGGTCGGGGGAGTCGCAGCGGCGCAGGCGGCGCTCCTCGCTCAGCGCCCTGAAGGCGGCCTCCTCCACCTCGCCGCGCTGCTGCTCGTAGCGGCGCAGGTTCTCCCGGTAGGTCCGCCTGGAGCTCGACCTGCCCTGGATGCGGTTGGCGATCATCATCACCGGGGAGAGCACCATGAACAGCAGCGAGTAAACCCGCCCCGTGACCAGGTACATGCCCGCCCCCATGACCATGGGCGAGACCATCATCGAGAAGGGGAAGGGCTGCCTGCGCGGCCGCTGGGGCGGACGCGGCAGGGCGAACTCCGTCCTGCGCCCGGGCCGGGCCAGCCGAGGCGGCCGGTTGAAGTCCAGCGTGGTGGCCTCCGGCGTCGGGCTGGTCACCGCGTCCGCCTCCGGAATCGCTCCCACGGTCAGCAGGGTCCGCCCCACCCGCAGCACCGCCCCCTCCCTCCAGGAGACCTCCCGGGTGACCGGGCGGCGGTCCAGCTCGACAAGGTGGCGCGGGGCGTCGGGATCCACCTCCTCACGCCCCCAGAGCACGGGGTCCCCCTCCTTCTGCCTCCTGCGCCTGCGGCCCCGGCGCCTGATACTGCCGCCGTCCTTGCCCTGGTTCACCTCATCGCGGGACTCCAGCACCAGAGGGCCGGGCAGGCGACGCTGCCGCAGGGCAGGCACCGGGGCCATGCGCTCGGCCACCTCCGGGTCCACTGCCAGCACCACCTCACCACCGGCCCGCACCGACACGGTGGCCACCCTCGCCCCCGGCTCCAGTCCCTCGACCGGCCCCGGGCAGTCCTCCCCCTCCGGGCTCCCCGGCCCCGGAAGCTCCAGGGCGATGTCGCAGCCGTCCCCGCCCAGGGTGTAGGTGCCCAGCCCCAGCCGGTGGACGGCACCGGCCCCGTACCCCGACACCACCCGCAGCTCGACCACGCCCGCAGGCTCACCCAGCTCGGCGTCCTCCTGCACCGCATCCCCCAGCCCCAGGACCATCCCGTCGTGGACCGGCCCGCCAGCCAGCAGGTCGCCGGGGTCCAGGCGGGCCGTACCCGCCCACAGCCCCACGGCGGAACCCTCCTGACTGCGGGCCTGCCCGGCTGAGACCACCAGCCGCAGCGCCGCCCCGTCAGCCGCCCCGCTAGCAGCCGCTACGGCGTCATCGGGCACGCTTGTGTCCAGCGCCGCAGCCAGGTCCGCCACGGTGGAGTCGCCCTGGGCGGTCACCACCAGGTCCCGGATCACCGGCTCACGCGCCTGCGGGCGCACCACACTGACAAGCAGCTGCACGTCCTGCCTCCTCTCACGCAGGCACCCGGCGCACGCCCCGGCCCGGGGCCAGGTCCTCTACGAGCGCGGCCGTGGCCGGGTCCACCAGCGCCAGGTCGTCAGCGCCCGAGACGTCCAGGAGCGCGCCCACCTGGCGCTCCAGCTCCTCCGTCCCCCTCCGGGCAGCCAGGCGCAGCCGGTCACGCCACAGGACCTGGCTGAGGTCCACCACCTGCAGCCCGCAGTCCACGGCAGCGGCGGCGGCGTCAGGGTCGGTGTCCCCGACCAGCTCGACCAGGCGGTGGGCGGCGTCCACCACCAGGGTCTCTACCTGCCGGGCCACCCGCACCCGGGCCAGCCAGCTGTAGCGTCCCCCAGGCACGTCCTGCCCCACCGGTCCGTGCACCAGCCGCAGCGCCTCCCCCAGCAGGGAGGCCTCGCGCCCGGGAGGACTGGAGCGTGAGGAGTTCAGCAGGGAGCGCAGCACGTCCCAGTCGGTCACGACGCCCGGCCCCATGACAAGGCGTCCCTGCGCGTCCTGGCGCAGGTGCGGCACCCCCTGGGCGTCATGGCCCAGCCACTGCCTCAGCCGGCCCACGGTCGCCTCGACGACGTCACCGGTCACCCCCAGCGGCCACAGCATCGCCCCCAGTACGTCAGGACGAACCCCCTGCGGGTGCAGGGCCACGCACACTGCCGCCTCTGTCAGCAGGCTGCGCCGCCGCCGCTCCACCGGACCCGCTGCCTCCACCAGGGTGCGGCCCAGCACGTGGACGCGCACAGGGGCGGCCCGCAGGGCGGCCGCGTCCACCGGGGGCCGGGGCGGGTCGGGGACGGGTGGGCGCGTGCCGTCCACAGGGGCGGGCGCCACAAGCTCAGCCAGCCCGGACACCTCCTCCGTCGTGGCTCGCGTCACCGTCACCACCAGGCCCAGCGGCTCGATCCGGGCGCTGCCAGAGGCATCGACCTCGATCCGCCAGCGCGACCCTGATCCGGTGCCGGTGCGCACCAGCGCGGTTCGGCCCCCGGGGGGCAGTGGCGGCAGCTCCTCCCCGCCACCCACCAGCATGACCGCGTTGACGGCCCCTGGCCTCGGCCCGCTGAGCACAGTGTCACCACCAGGAGCCCGAGCGCCGCGCACCAGCTCCTCCGGGGAACGCAACCTGCCCGCCAGCATGCCGTGCAGGGCGGGCGCGAGCCCCACCCCGGCCACCACCACCCGGGCGGACCAAGGGTTGGTGCACAGCTCAAGAGCCAGGGCACCCACCACCTCGGCAGCCATGGTGGGGTCTCCGGTCACGCAGACGTCGCCGTCAGCGGAGGCCAGGTCGATGAGGACGTCGGCCCCCTGCGCGTCCCGCCCGATAGTGACCAGCCCGGGCACCAGGGGCGGGGCCGCGCCCGGGTCGGGCTCCTGGCCCGCAGGCAGTACCCAGGTCAGGCCCTGGTCGTGGACCTGCCAGGGAGCGGGCGCCTGCGGCAGGGGCCGGGGCAGGCGCAGGAGACAGGCCTCGTCGCTGAGGACCACGGCGTAGGGGCGCGGCACGGGGGACAGCCCACCCAGGCCCCGCAGCACCGCGTCCAGGCGGCGGACCCGGTCCGCGTCCGCCCCCACCCGCAGGAGCCTCTCCAACTCGGCCGCGTCCTGACCGACCTCCCCGGCCAGCCCCAGCCGCCGCCTGCGCGCCAGCAAGCCCACCAGGGCGGCCGCCAGCAGGCCACCCACAGCAGGCACCCGGGCAGGGGTGATGTCGCCCAGGCCCTGCCGTGCGCCAGCCCCCTGGTCCTGGGCGGGGTCGTTCTGCCCAGGCGAGGCCGGCTGGCTCGGCTCCTGCGCAGGCTCCTCCACGGGCACCGCCACCACACGGTCCACCGTCTGCGCGGACTCCGGCATGACCAGCAGCCACCCGGGCTGGATCAGCCGGGCCAGCTCCAGGTAACGGCCGTCAGGCTGCTGCCGCCCGGCGTTGAGGTCGTAGACCTGGTTGTAGGCACGCCCCTCCCCCAGGGTGCGCTCGGCAATGTCCCAGAGGTTGTCGTGGTAGCGCCCCTGCGGCGGCTGGACCACGTAGACCCGCTGGCCCACAAGCTGGGCACCGGTCGCCGGGTCCAGCTCGATGTCGCCCAGCATGTAGCGCACGCCCTCCTGGGGCTGGCCCGCCTCACCGCCCCGACCTGGCGCGCCAGCCCCGGGCGGGGCCTCCTGCGCACCAGGCGCCGGCCCCCGGCTCCCTCCCCGACTGCCTCGGCCCCAGCCTGGCCGCCTCCACCGGCACCGGCCTGCTCCCCCGGGCCCACGGGGGCGGCCGGAGCGGCCTGGGTCCCCGCCACGGCGGGGAGGGAGGGCTGCGGGGCAGCCGCCACCGCAGGGCCGACCACCGAGCTCAGGGAGCTCAGCAGCAGGGTAGAGACCACCAGGCGGCGCACCACCGCCTGCGTCGCACCGGACAGCGGCACGTGTGCCGGCACCCCCCGGCCCCGCAGGGCGGAGACCGCCTCGACCACCGTGCACACGCTGAACTGCAGCCATGCCAGCCACAGCACCCACACCACCAGGTCCAGCAGCGTCTGCGCGGAGACCACCCGGGTCAGCACAGAGGTGTCGAGTCCCTGGGGCAGCGGGGGCAGGCCGGTGGCGATCAGCAGGAGGACGGGGGCCCCCACCACCACTGCCACCAGGACGACAGCAGACAGCAGGGAGCGCCACACCGGGGAGCGGTAGCGCGCCTCGGGCACCCGGAAGCGCTGCGGCCCCTGGAGGTGCCGGGACCGGTCACGGGTGTGCTGGCGGGTGCCCCAGGTGCTCACAGGTCGTCCTCCTCATAGATTCCTGTCGCGGTACGTGCCTCACCGGTGGAGGTGATGTGGACCGAGCGCAGCCCCACCAGGCGCAGCATGGTGGTGGGCACGTCACGCTCCACCGTCACCGACACCGTGCTGGCGCCCACCGTGACCTCCGAGCCTCCCGACAGCCCGACACCAGCCAGGTAGGAGCGCGCTGCCAGGCCAGCCGCCTGAGTGTCCAGGACGACCGCATCCCCCTGGCGCACACCGCCGTCGGCCAGCTGCTGGGCACCAGACCTGGCGGCCTGCTCCGCCTGGTCAGTCAGCGTGGCGCGCGCGTTGAGCACGCGACCGCCCTCGATGCACAGTCCGGCCAGGAGGAGCAGCACGGCAGCGATGACGACGACGAAGACGGACAGGGAGCCGCGCTGGCGGTGCAGGAGGCCGCGTGCGCCCGCCCGCGCTGTCCTTGTCACTACTGCCACTACTGTCACCACTGTCACTGCTGTCGCCCTTTCGTCCTTGTCGCCAGGCTGACTACGCTCATCGGGTTCCTCTCCACGTGTCCACCGGTGCCGTGGACTCCGCCGTGACAGTGGTGGTCCCGGGCAGCATCACCAGCCCCAGGTCGGACAGGCGTACCCGGCAGCCCACCCCGACCGTGACCGTGCCCCCGCGCCCGAAGTCCGCGTCGATGACCCAGGACGAGCAGTGTGCGCGAGCGGTGTCTGCGGCGGCCAGGCTCCTGGCGGCCGCAGCGCGGGCCTGCCCGACAGAGCGCTCCATGGAGGCGGCTCGGGCGGCGTCCCGGGAGGCCGCCTGGACCATGCCCTCGGCCGAGACCATCCTGCCCCCGGCCACGACCAGCAGCACCATCACCATGAGGACCGGGACCAGGACGACCATCTCCACCGACAGCGTCCCGCGCTGCCCGTGAAGGCGAGCACTCCCGGCAGGTAGCCGTGATCTCCTCACAGGTCCTCCCGGAAGGTCTCGCGCTGCGCGGTGACCGAGGCGTGGACGCGCGGGACGAGGCCGGCCAGGATCGTCATGGCCTCACCCTCGACGTGGACCACGACCTCCTGGCCGGTTACGCTCACGTGCACGTCCACGTCAGTGAGCGCCCTGCCGCCGACCTGCTGGGCGTAGCGGCGGCCGTCCTCGCGCGCGGAGGAGGTCTCGCCACCGTTGCGCACCTCGCGGGCAACCTCGCGAGCCGTCATCATCGCCACCTCGTTGCCGTACCAACTCAGCGCCACCTGGACAGTCAGCAGGATGATGAGCATGAGCAGCGGGAAGAAGACCAGCAGCTCGACGCTGGAGGCCCCCTCCTGCTCCCTGAGCCGTCTCACCAGCCCACGCGCACGGCGCCGTGACGCCACGTCCGCCATCTCACCGCCTCCCCACATCGTCACGCCTCCAGGCTCTCCTGCACCTGTCCCGGCTCGTCCCGTCACGTGCCCGCAGTCAGGGGATAGAGGGGACCTGCAGGTCGCTGGAGGCGTTGTCGACCATGGCGTAGACCGCTCGCCCTACCACGGCGGCCAGCACGATGAGGAACCCGGTGATGATGACCCACTCGACGGTGGACACGCCCCTGTCGTCGGACAGGCGCCGGGCGGCCTGGCTGAGACGGTCGCGCAGGCCTTGCGCGACCACCTGGAGCGTGCACAGCAGCTGGAGCATGGTTGCCCTCTCTTTCTGTGTTGTTTTTCTGGTCTGTCTTCTTCTGTGCTGTCCTTCTGGACTGCCTCTTTCCGGAGTGCTCCAGGCACTGGCGGTGTCACAGGCTGCTGCCCATAATTCCCCTCAGCGCCGGGTAGACGAGGAACACGATGAAGCCCATCGCGATGACGAGCTGGGCCACAAGCATGGACTCCGAGCCCTCCCCCGCCCTGCTCTCAGCGTCGGCCAGGTCCCTGCGACGCATGCTGGAGGCCCTGGCCGCCAGCGACTCGCGAACCTTGGCCCCGTCCTCCGCCACCAGGGCCAGGGCGGCAGAGAGGTCGCGCAGCTCATCGATACGCAGCTGGGTGCCCAGCTGCCCCAGGGCTGCCCAGGGGGTGTCCCCACGCAGCCGGGCCACCGCCAGGGCGTCGCGGATACGCACCATCGCCGGGTCATCGCACAGGGCTGAGGCGGCGTCCAGGGCCTCAGGCACGCCGCGCCCCGCCGACAGGGACATGGAGACCAGGTCCAGGTAGGAGCCCACCACATGGCGGAAGTCCCTGCGTGCCTCCGTAGCCTGGCCACGCAGGCGCAACGTGGGCAGCGCCAGGCCCGCCAGGCCGAGCGCCAGGCTGACAATCACGGGGACAGACCAGCCTAGCGGCACCCCCATCAGCTGCATGAGGCCGACGACCAGGATCGGGGCGACAAAGCCTCCCAGGCCCACCAGCACGGAGGTCGCCAGGTGGCGCTCCAAGGACCGCCCCACCACGGCCAGGTCCGCGTTGAGGGAGAACAGGTCGGTGCCCAGCCGCCGGGCTACGGCAGCGGCACGGATACCCAGCACGTCCGCCCACTCGGGCAGGGCGTCCTCTCCGGGGTCGAGGCGACGCACGTCGCGGCGCAGCCGCTCCTGGTCACGCCGTGTGTCCAGCTCGGCCAGCCCAGCGGCCGGCTGGACGGCAGGGGGCAGCAGGATCAGGAGCAGGAGCAGCACGCCCGCCCCGCTGAGTGCCCCGCCCAGGAGTATCCAGGTGATCACGCCCGCTCACCCCGCCCTGGCCAGCAGTCACGGTCAGGAACCTCCGGGGCAGCCGGACCCCTGACAGGCGGCGCATCCACAGCATCCCGACGGCGAACAGGCCCACCACCACCAGGAGCACCAGCTGACCCTGGGCGCTCTCATACGGGGCCACAAAGCTCCGGTTGAACAGGGCCAGCCCCAGCATCACCACCACGGAGAAGATGATGACGATCTGCGCGGAGCGCCGGGTCCCAGAGCGTGAGGCCGACACGCGCTGACGCATGTCCAGCTCGGCGCGGGCGGTGTCCGCCAGGGCGCCCAGTAGTTGGCGCAGCCCCGGCCCGCGCAGGCGGGCGTTCATGATGAGGGCGGAGACAATAAGGTCAGCGGTGGGGTCGTCGAGGTCGTCTGCGAGCTGGCGCAGCGCCGTGGGCAGGGGGACGCGCACCCGCATGCGGTCGGCCAGCAGCGCCAGGTCCTGGCGGATGACCGGGGCGGCGGCGTGGACCGTGGCAGGGATGGCCTGCTCCAGGCCCACCGCGCCCGCGATGGTGTCCCGCAGCGACTCAGCCCACGTGGCCAGGGCCTCGATCCGGGCGGCTGCCAGCCTCTCCTGCCTGGCCCCACCGAACAGCAGCGGCCACACGGCCACGAGGCAGGCGGCTGCAGCCGCCAGCACGATCCAGCGTGTCAGGGCCAGGACGCCCACCCCGACCCCGGCGGCCAGGAGGACACGGCGGGACAGCCCGGCCAGTCCTGCCGACGACGCCGTGACGCTGCCCGCTCGGGCAGGGAGCAGGTCAGCGCCCAGCAGGTAGCCCATCAGGAGGAACAGGCCTCCCCCGATCAGCGCCCCGCACAGGACCGCGACACCCACCACCGTCTCACTGCTCATACCGTCTCCTGCGCGTAGGGAGCGGCCGGGTCGTACCCGGCCGCCATCAGGTCGCCCGCACAGGCGACAGGTGCGGCTGGCTGGGCGGTCCCGGTGCCGTCGTCGGCGAAGACTTCGCTGGAGAGCACCCGCCCGTCCACGCCGTTGACCTCCCGCACGGAGGCCACGTAGCGGCGTAGGCCCCCGCCCTGGGAGAACCGGTTCTCGCGGGTGAGGAAGATGACGAAGTCCACCGCCCCGGCGATGAGCAGGTTGGTGGCCTCCTGCGGCAGGTGCTCAGCGGACTGGATGGCGTAGGTGGCGATCCGGTTGAAGACCTCCGAGGAGGAGTTGGCGTGGATGGTGGACAGGGAGCCGTCGTTACCCTGGCTCATGGCGTTGAGCATGGTGACAATCTCGTCGCCCAGCACCTCGCCGACGATGACCCGGGAGGGGTTCATGCGCAAGGAGCGGCGTACCAGGTCCGCCATCGAGATGGCGCCGGAGCCCTCGGAGTTGGGCAGCCGCTCCTCAAAGGCGACCACGTTGGGGTGGAGGTCGGCGAACTCTCCCAGGCCCAGCTCCAGCGCCCGCTCCACGGTGACCAGACGCTCACCGGGCGGGATCTCGTTGGCCAGGGCCCGCAGGAAGGTGGTCTTGCCCGCGTTGGTGGCCCCTGCGATCATGATGTTCTTGCGGGCACGCACCGCGGCCGAGCAGAAGGCAGCCAGGCGCGGGGTCAGCGTCCCCAGCCCCACCAGCTCGTCCAGGCCCACCCGGTCCAGGCGGGAGCGCCGCACCGAGACTGCGGGCCGGGAGCAGACTTCCATCACCGCCGACAGCCGGGAGCCGTCGGGCAGGCGCAGGTCCAGCTGGGGGTTGGCGGAGTCGAAGGGTCGCGAAGCCAGGCCGGAGTATGAGCCGAGCACCTGGATCAGCTCGACGAGTTCCTCGTCGGAGTCAGCCACCGGCTCACCCCGCTGCTCCCGGCCGTCCGCGTACTGGATGAAGACGTTGTCGCAGCCGTTGATGTCGATGTTCTCCACCTGCGGGTCCTCCAACAGGGGCTGGAGGCGGCCCACGCCGAACAGCGCGGCGTGGATGCCCTGGGAGACCTGCTCCTCCTCCTGGGCAGTCATCGGGGTGCGCCCGGCGGCGATCTCAGTGCGGGCGTGCTCCTCTAGAACCCGCCCGATCAGCGCCCGGGCGAACTGCCTCTCGTCCTCCGCAGTCATGGGGGCGACGCCGGAGGCGGCGTCGTCACGGCGCTGCTGGGCCAGCAGGTCAGCGACCTCCTCGCGCATGTCACGCACCAGGGCCTGGTCCGTCACGGTCCCCGCGACGCCTGCCGGCGCCACGCCCGCGGCACCAGTCTTGTCGAAGGTGCCGACACCTCCCACAGCCGTGTCCCTGACGCCTCGGGGGCTCATGCGCGGGCTCCGGTCGTCGTCGCTCCCGCTGTGGAGGCTGGGGACGTGGGGAAGGCCGGAGATGTCGGGGTGAACACGGATGTCGGGGCGGACACGGAGGACGCGGAGGCCAGGGAGGACACGGAGTCGGCCAGCGCCCGCGCCGAGCGCACCAGCAGGGTCCGACCCAGGGGGCGCTGGCGGCGCCCCGCCAGGACGTCCGCAGCAGAGGAGTCCTCGGCCAGGACGCCCAGCACGGGGACGTCCAGGCCGCTGGCCTGAAGCAGGCGGGCCAGGTCCGCGCCCTCGTGGCGAGACCTCCACGGCGCGATCAGCACCACGCCCAGGGTGGTCGGCCCGGAGCGGCGGTCAGCCTCCTCCCGGAGCCAGGACAGGCGCTCACGCAGGTGGCCGTAGTGCTCCACCCCGGGCCGGGCCACCAGGACTGTCAGGTCGGCTGACAGGGCCACCCCCAGGCTGGGCACGCCCGGGCCGATCCTGCCGACGTCAGCGATCACGTCCCGACCACCTCCGGGGCCTGCCCCACTCTGGCTGCCCTGCCCGGTGCTGACCGCCCCGGCGCTCTCGCTGCTGTGGAGGCAGGCGGCCAGGGCCGACCACCCGGTGCCGATAGCGGCAGCCTGGTCCGGCCGTGTCAGCCCGACCAGGACCTCCAGACCCCCGTCCAGGACCGTCAGGTGCTCGTGGACCGGCACGTCCGGGTCGTGCCGGAGGGCGGCGGCCAGGGAGACGACCCCGCGGTCCCCGTCAGGAGGCAGCCCCTCACGGGTCCTAGCCCGGTAGGCGAGGTCGGAGCCCACAGGGTCCAGCTCGGCCAGCAGCACCTGACGCGGCCACACGGCGGCCAGCGCGTGCGCACTGGTGGACACCCCTGGTGACCCCTTGGCTGAGCCCATCGCGACCAGCATCAGTCCTCCCCGACAGGACGGCCCGGCGCGGTAACGACGACAGCGATGTCCCCGGCGGCAGCGGAGGCGGACAGCTCAACCGCGTCGTCGGCGTCCACGATGAGGGACACGACGGCCCCGGAGGTCCACTCCCCATCCGCCCCCGAGGACGGCACCGCATCCAGCACCTGCACGCCGGAGACGGCCACGTCACGACCGTTGACGTCAACGACGTCGGCGACGTCGCCGGGGCTCAGGCCAGTGGCCGGGAAGCGACCCGCTTCCAGGGAGACACCGACAACCTGCTTGCCCTCCCCAGGGAGGGGACCGTCAGCCACCTGGGAGGTGTCCAGCAGCTGCCCCTGGCTGACCTCCACCCGCGCCGTCTGGCCGATGACCTGCTCCGCCTGGTCAACGGGAACAAGGTTGCTCAGGTCGGAGGCGACCAGGGTGGTAGCCAGATCGTCCTTGGTGATGACCTGGCCGGCCTCAATGGTGCCTGCGGCAGCCAGCACCTCCGTGCGCTGGCCCATACGCAGGGCCAGGAGCCCGGCCAGCAGCGCACCTCCAAGGATGAGCAGCACGGCCAGCGCCGCCAGCGCCGGGCGCCGCTCGCGCGGGGCGGTGGGCAGGCGCGCCGCCCCGGCGCCCTGGCCAGCATGCACGGCCCCCGCACCCCGCCAGTCGCGCGCGAATCGACGCCGTCCTCGTCCGTCCTGGGGATGTGCCATGGGGAAGAACCTCTCGGTCGCCGCATAAGAACTGACAGCACCGTAACTCAGACGTGATTTTCGTGGAACAGACACAGATGTGACGATAAATATACTTTTGTCTCAGCCCATAGACTTGTCAGGCGTTGTCGCTCTGTGACATGGTGCCCGTGGTAACACGACCGCAGCTCGCCTTGGGCGAGCCGAGGCCCGTTACACCTCGCGCCCCGGTGGCGCCTGGCGGCGAGGTCGGGCAAGGGTGACGGCATCGTTGGCGACACTGGCAACGACGTTCGCCACCACCGGCCAGCCAGTACCAGCGCAGGGGCGCCTAGCCACAGACCGAGCAGCAATCACCGATGAGGAGCTTCTTGACATGTCTTTGCAGGCAGATCTCGACACGCTGGCAGCGCTCTACGACACCCTGAGCAACAACGTCCAGCTGTGCCACGACATCCAGACCACCACAGACTCCTCCCTGGCCTCCGCAGTGTGGGAGAGCCCCAACGCGGAGGCCTTCCGGGCTGCCTGGGAAGAGTTCAGGCCCAAGCTCATGGCCTTTGAGGACGCCCTGGCGGCGGGCGCCACGGACGTCGCCAACAACCACAACAACAACGCCGCAGCCAACGGCGTGACAGACGCCCGTCAGCTGGCACCAGTCGCACCCGTCGCCTGAGCCGTCCAGCACGGGGTCTCACCACGGGGGCAGGCTAGACGGACCGGGTGCGCTCCGGCCCAGGATGGGGTCCCGCCGCAGGCGGGGACAGGACCGGGCGCTGACGCTCCCGCCGCCCACCCCAGCCCAGCCTGAGCCGCCGGGGTCAAAACGGGTGGCGTCCGACCCTATTTAGAAGTAGACCTATTTAATGCTGCGTGGGTGAGTTAGGAAATCTCATGGGCATCGCGATAATTTCCCCCTTTGAAAATATGCATCATTGTTTTGTCTTATTATCATTTCGACTATAAGGTTGCCGCTTCGCGGCTCCGCGCGAGGACCGTTGCCGCGCCAGCACTGACCGACCACCCCAGGGCACCACGTGGACCCCCAGCGGGGTCACCGTCGTCCTCGCCACCGGGTACGACCCCCGGCACCCGAAGATGTGCAACCTCGTCTCCGCACCAGCAGACAGCCCCAGCCGAGGCACCGCCCTCCTATGGCGAGAATCCCCGCCACAACGCCACGGTCAGACTGCTATGCTCGTCATTGGAGAAGCGATAGCGCACAAGGAGAAGACCATGGTCGGCTACCGGATCGACCGACAGCTGAGCGAACTCGGTGAGCACGTGCGGGGCTGGCGCATGGTCCTGGGGCTCACCGCTCAGCAGGTGTCGGAGCGCGCCGGCACCACGCGGGACACCTTGCGCAAGATCGAGACCGGGGACCCCTCGGTCAGCTTTGGCAAGGTCGCGCAGGTGCTGCGCGCCCTGGGGGTGCTTGACCAGGCCGTCGATGCGCTCGACCCGCTCAGCAGCGACATTGGCCGCCTGAGGGCGGGGAGCCTGACAAAGAGGCGGGCACGGTGACCACCATCGAGGTGCTCGCCGAGGAGGCCGGACGTACCCGGCTAGTTGGCCAGGCACACGTGACCCGCACCCGTGGCCGGGTCTCCACGACGTTTCTCTACCACCCCACCTACCTCGCCGACGGCGGCACGCTATCGACCCGTCGCTTCCGCTGGTAGCGGGCTCCCAGTACCACAACGGGCTCGTACCAGCCTTCGCTGACAGCGCCCCGGACCGGTGGGGCCGCAACCTCATTGAGAAGGCAGAGCGTACTCACGCCCGCGAGGTAGGGAAGGACCCCCAGGAGACTCGACGACCTCGACTTTCTCCTGGAGGTCAGTGACGACACGCGCCACGGCGCGCTCTGCTTTCGCTATCCCGGCCACAAGGACTTTCTCGGCAGGCCCTCACGCGTCCCACACCTCATCTCACTGCCGCAGCTGCTGGCGGCCTGTGACGACGTGGCCTCAGGTGACGACTCGTCAGCCGCCGTCAAGCAGCTCCTGGACACGGGGACCACGGGGCTGGGCGGCGCCGCCCGGCCAAAGGCGTCCGTGCGGCTGGAGGACGTCGCCAGCGCCGCACGGGCCTGCGCCATCCCGCCACCGGCATCCACCCACGTCGCCCCCGGCTCACAGCGCCGAGCCGGCGGAAGGCGCTGAGGGGGCCGAGCGCGCGGCCTCCCCCTCAGCCCGCAGGCTCAGTCCCGTCTCCCCCGGGAGCCGGTCCACCACCACGTCCTGGCCGTCAAGGACCTCACCGGCGAGGATCATACGGGCCAGGCGGTCCCCGATCTCACGCTGGACCAGACGGCGTAGCGGCCGCGCCCCGTAGGCCGGGTCGTAGCCTTCATCCGCCAGCCACGCCCGGGCGGCCTCGGTCACCCGCAGCGACAGGCGTCGGCTAGCCAGGCGCTCGCTCATGCGCTCCAGCTGGATGTCGACGATGCCCGCCAGCTCCTCCCGGGTCAGAGAGTCAAAGACGATCGTGTCGTCCAGCCGGTTGAGGAACTCCGGCTTGAAAGAGGCCTGCACCACGCTCATGACCTCGTTGCGCTTCTCCTGGGGAGACAGGATCGGGTCGATGAGGAACTGCGACCCCAGGTTCGAGGTGAGCACCAGGATGACGTTGCGGAAGTCCACCGTGCGCCCCTGGCCATCCGTCAGCCGCCCGTCGTCAAGGACCTGCAGGAGAATGTCGAAGACCTCCGAGTGGGCCTTCTCCACCTCGTCAAGCAGGACCACCGAGTAGGGGCGACGGCGCACGGCCTCGGTGAGCTGGCCGCCCTCCTCATAGCCCACGTACCCGGGGGGAGCACCCACCAGACGTGCCACGGAGTGCTTCTCAGAGTACTCCGACATGTCGATACGCACGACGGCGCGCTCGTCGTCGAAGAGGAACTCCGCCAAGGCCTTGGCCAGCTCGGTCTTGCCCACACCCGTGGGCCCCAGGAAGAGGAAGGAGCCGGTGGGGCGGTCGGGGTCGGACACGCCTGCCCTCGAACGCCGCACGGCGTCGGCCACCGCGGACACGGCGGCGTGCTGACCGATGAGGCGCCGCCCGATGACCTCCTCCATGGTGAGGAGCTTCTCCGTCTCCCCTTGAAGGAGACGCCCCACGGGGATGCCGGTCCAGGAGGCCACGACCTCGGCGATCTCGCCGGCCCCCACCTTCTCGGCGATCATCGGCTCGCTGGAGCCCGCCTGCTGCTGGGCGTCGTCGGCCTCGGCCTCCCGGATCTGGCGCTCCAGCCCTGGCATCTCGCCGTAGCGCAGACGACCCGCCTCTTCAAAGCGGCCCTCGCGCTCGGCCAGGTCCGCCCTGGTGCGCATCTCGTCCAGGGCAGCACGGAGCTCACCGACCTTGTTGTGCCCGGCCTTCTCTGCCTCCCAGCGTGCGTTGAGGGCAGTGAGCTGCTCGGTGGCGTCGGCCAGCTCGGCGCGCAGGCGCTCCAGGCGCTCCACAGCAGCCGGGTCCGCGTCGTCCTGGCCCACGGACTCGTCCAGGTAGGACTCCTCCATCCGCATCCGGTCTACCCGGCGGCGCAGCTCGTCAAGCTCGACGGGGCTGGAGTCCAGCTCCATGCGCAGGCGCGAGGCGGCCTCGTCTACCAGGTCAATGGCCTTGTCGGGCAGCTGGCGACCGGTGATGTAGCGGTCGGACAAGGTGGCTGCGGCCACGAGCGCCCCGTCGGAGACGGTTACCTGGTGATGGGCCTCGTACTTGGGGGCGATACCGCGCAGGATGGCGACGGTGTCCTCCACGCTGGGCTCACCGACAAAGACCTGCTGGAAGCGACGCTCCAGGGCGGGGTCCTTCTCGATGCGCTCACGGTACTCGTCCAGGGTGGTGGCACCCACCATCCGCAGCTCGCCGCGGGCCAGCATGGGCTTAAGCATGTTGCCCGCGTCCATGGCACTCTCGGAGCCTGCCCCCGCGCCCACCACGGTGTGCAGCTCGTCGATGAAGGTGATGACCTCGCCGTCAGAGTCCTTGATCTCCTTGAGCACCGCCTTGAGGCGCTCCTCGAACTCGCCGCGGTACCTGGCCCCGGCCACCATCCCGGACAGGTCCAGGGCGATGAGTCGCTTACCGGTAAGCGACTCGGGCACGTCCCCGGCGACGATGCGCTGGGCCAGCCCCTCGACGACGGCGGTCTTACCCACGCCGGGCTCGCCGATGAGGACGGGGTTGTTCTTGGTGCGTCGGCTCAGGACCTGGACCACGCGGCGGATCTCGGTGTCACGGCCGATGACGGGGTCCAGGCGGCCTTCCCGGGCCGCCTCAGTCAGGTCAGTCCCGTACTTCTCCAGGGTCTTGTAGGTGCCCTCCGGGTTGGCTGAGGTGACTCGTGAGTCCCCGCGCACCTGGGGCAGTGCCTCGCGCAGCGCCTGCGGGGTGGCCCCGGCGTCACGAAGCACCTTGGCGGTGGTCCCCGAGGTGCCGGGTGTCACCGTGCCTGCGGCGATGCCGATAAGAAGGTGCTCGGTAGAGACGTAGTCGTCCCCGAGGTCGCGCGCCTCGGTGCTGGCGGCGTCAAGGGCTGCCAGCAGGGCGCGGGAGGGATGGGGCTGGGCCACCGAGCTGCCGGAGGAGGCGGGCAGCTGGCTGAGGATGCGCCGGGTGGTGGCACCCACGCCCTGTCGCACGGCCGGGTCCGTGACGACAGCCTCCAGGAGCGCCGCCGCGACGCCGCCCTCCTGGGTGAGGAGCTCGATGAGCAGGTGGGCGGGCTCGATCTGGGGGTTACCCGCCGCCGCGGCAGCCTGCATGGCGCCCGCGATCGCCTCCTGGGACTTGGTGGTGTAGCTGGTGTCCATGGGGACCTCCTTGAGGACGTGTGGTGAAGATGTGTTGGTCCCGGCCTCGCGACCGGGAGAGCTCTGACCACCCCAACCCAATCAGAGTTGAGTCTATTCCGCTCAACCCTTGATTTCGATGTGGGACGCGTCCGCCTCAGCCGCGAAGCGGTCCCTCGCAAGATCACGTAGTGTTAACGAAACCCGACACACAGGAGGAATTCCCATGCGAGCACGTATCCGTACGGCATTGGCGGTCGGCGCCGTCAGCACCGCCCTGGCCCTGGCAGGCTGCGCCGGCAACAGCTCCGACGAGGAGACCACCGCAGCCGACGAGGAGACGACTGCGGCGCAGACCGAGGAGAGCACGGGCACCGAGGAGACCGCTGAGGGCTCCGAGGACTCTGCGGCGAGCGCGGACTCCACAGAGGACGCCGAGAGCCCCGAGGCAGTCATCCCCGAGGGCTACCAGGAGGTGGAGGCGCCCACGGCGGGAATCTCCCTGGCCGTGCCAGAGGGCTGGGAGGACGCCAAGGCCTACTCTGACGAGCAGCTTCAGGCCATCGCAGAGGCCCAGGGCAGCGACCTCGACACCTACCAGCAGATGCTCGCCGAGTTGGATCTTGCCTACCGGGCCGCTGAGCCGGACGAGAACGGCTTCGTGGAGAACGTCAACGTCGAGTCAGGGGTGTACTCCAACACTGAGACCCCCACCGAGGAGGAGGTCACCAGCTTCCTCGCACAGCAGGGCGCTGAGCTGGCCCAGTACGGGACCGTGGAGACACCTAACGGGGAGGCCGCCACCGGCGCCTACTCGATCCCGGACAACCCCGCCCAGGGCGAGGTCCTTATCGCCCCGACCAGCGACGGCGGCTACGCCGTCATCACCGTCACTACCTCAAGCGCTGAGCGCACCGAGGAGCTGGTCCAGGACATCGCTGGCAGCATCGGCTGACGCCTGCCCTGGCTCTCAGCTGACGCCCCGGCCCGGCACCATCTCGACGTCGGCGGCCACCAGGGAGGCATGCAGCACCAGCTGAGTTTGAGACACGCAGTTGGGGGTGGGGCACGGTGCACCGTGCCCCACCCCAACTGCTGTACCCGCTGTCTGCACCCCCGCTGCCCGGGGTCTGTCTGACGGCTGCTGCCCCGCACCGCCGCCCGGCGGTGCGGGGCAGCACTCACGCCCCACAGCCCGAGGAGGCCACTCCTCCTGCCCGGGTGCCGGGACAGCGGCCCGGGGCCGCTCGCTGCGAGCCACGGCGGTGCGCAGGGCGACCTCGAAGGGGCCAGGACGTCCCGCGCGCTCCAGCAGCATGCAGATCACCACGGTGACCAGCCACACGGCGACAGCGATCAGACCTGCGGCAGCGGCGCCCACCTCAAGGCTGGTGCCCAGCACCGCGGGCACCACCACGAAGACGAGAAGGAAGAGGATCGTCTGGCTCAGGTAGGCCGTCATAGAGCGTCGCCCCACGGCCGAGGCCATGCGCCGCAAACCGTGCAGGCTCCCGTCAGGAGTGGGACCGCCCGCGTAGAGCGCCAAGAGGGCCAGCCAGCCCGCGGCACCGGCCAGGCCGCTCACGTAGGTCGCGGCCTCGTCCAGGAGGAAGGGCTGCGCCCACCCCGCAGCAACCAGCCCTGAGTGCAGTGCGCCCAGGATGCCGATCCCCATACCGCCAGCGGCCACGGCCGCGAGCCTGCTGCGGTGGCGCTCCGGGTGGGAGAGCAGGTCGGTGTCAGCCAGACGGGCACCGATAAAGGCCGCCGGGACCGCCATGGAGAAGAAGACGGAAGACACGGTGCCACCAGCCCACACCAGGATATTGATGATAAACCAGGGGATGCTCGCCAGGACGTCGGTGCCAGCCTGGGCCTCGGCGCTGTCCATGTCCACGCCCAGCTGCTCGAGCCCACCCGTCATGATCCAGCCCGAGTAGAGCATAATCAACGAGCACAGAACCGTGACAACCAGACCAACCACGAGCGCGCCCCTCCAGCGCTTGCGGGCCAGCCAGTCGGCGAAGATGACGGCGATGAGCCCGTAGGTGGCAATGATGTCACCAAAGAAGAAGATCCCGTGGACGGCACCGAACAGGATCATCCACCACCCGCGGCGGCGCACAAGACGACGCGCGTCAACCCTTGCCTGCTCCTGGGCCCACACAGCCTGTGCAGGCGTGGCCAGGTCAGGCTGGCCCCCAGTGACGGAGTCCAGATAGGTACGAGTACCGGAGGTGACCCGACGGTTGACCATGGTGACCAGGCCAAACCCGAAGAGCATGGCAAACAGCGGGTAGGAGCGGTGGTCGACCACCAGTGCCCGGACAAGGACCCACACGGAGTCCGCCGAGGACATCTGCCCGCCCTGGAGGCCCTGGGTACTGGGGTCCGGCTGACCAAAGACAGCCTCCGCCCAGATGGGGACATTGGCGACCGCGATAAGCAGCAGCATAACCCCGCGAGCCACGTCGGGCGCCGGATAGCGCACACCAGGCGTGAAGGATGTCGTTACTCTCATGCTCATCACCCTAGTGCGACCTCACCGGACACAGGTCCTCCTGCAGAAGGATGAGGTGCCCGGCGTGGTCCTCCCTAGGACTGAGGCCCGCGCAGCCAGCGAGTGTTGTTCTCCGTACGGATCACGGCGACGATGAACTCCAGGACCATGCGCGCGCCGAGGATGTGCAGGAAGGCGGGGATGAGCCCCAGGACCAGCGCCAGGAGGAAGGCCCCCGGGTTGAAGGCCGCGTGCGAGGCCGCGTAGGAGCCGTAGCCGTGGTAGCCGCCGTGAGAGCCTCCGCCAGAGGAGCCGATGGCGACCGCGCAGATGAGCCACGTGGCGACCACCATGACGATCCACAGGATGTAGACCACCCTGGCCCAGGTAAGGGTGACGTACCTGGTGAAGCTCATGTCAAACAGTGAGGCGAAGAAGCCTCCCGACCGTGCAACCGGGGCACCGTAGCCGGGTAGGCCTGGCCGGACTGACCTGGCTGCTGCCCGGGAGCAGCGGCAGGCGTGGCGTAAGGGGCGGAAGGGCCAGAAGCCTGCGGGGCACCGTAGGTGCCCGCCCCTGGACACCAGGCTCCGGCTGCTGCGGGGGCTGAGAGCCGGGGGCCTGCGGGGCGCTGCTCGCACCTGGCACGCCCTGGGCACCGACGTCCGGTTGCTGGTCGTGAGACGGGTTGCTGTCAGGCTGGTTGTCGTGGGGCTGGTCCGGGTTCGTCGGCTGAGTCATGACCAGAGGTCTCCTTGTTCCTGGCGATGTTCCTAGTGACGTTCTTGACGGGGTTCTTCGAAATGTCCTTAACGACAGGGACCTCCACCTTACACGTCACTGTGGTCATGAAGCATTCCGCTCAGAGCCTTAGCTCAATACTGCTCACAGGGGTTGACGGCCCTCGGCGCCGCCGCCTCGGGGAGTCGAGCCTCTGCGGTCCCGGGGCCACGAGGCACGACCTGGACCTCTCCGTCAGCCGCGGCGGCAAAGATCCGCTGCACGGCGGCCTCCCGCGCCCGGTACTGGGCGTTGTCCGCTTCCAGCGCCTCGACACGGGCCTCCAGCTCCAGGATGCGCCGGATCCCTCCAGGTTGACCCCCTCCTGGCTGAGCGCCTGGATACGTCGCAGCCGCTCGACGTCACGGTGGGAGTAGCGTCGTCCCCTGCCCCGGGTACGCGCCGGGCTGACCAGTCCGAGGCGGTCGTACTGGCGCAGCGTCTGGGGGTGCATCCCCGCCAGGTCCGCAGCCACCGAGACCACGTAGACGGCCCGCTCCTGCGCGTCGCGGGCGAGGAAGCCGAGCCCCTGACCAGCACGGCGCCGGGCCGTCACCGAGAGGCCTCCTCCATGAGCGTGGCCCGTGGGTCCGTGTCTCCCATTGCCTCGTCAAAGGCCTCCAGCGCCTTGCGTGCCGCCCGTGACAACTTCTTGGGGACCGCCACCTGGACAGTCACCAGCAGGTCCCCGGTCCTGCGCTCCGTGACCACTCCCTTACCTCTCAGGCGCAGCACGGTGCCCGAGGAGGTACCCGGCTTGATCCGGACCTTGGAGGTTCCCCCTCCAGGAGCGGGACCTCCACGGTGGCCCCCAGCGCCGCCTCCGACAGGGTCACTGGCAAGTCCATCCGGAGGTTGGCGCTGTCAGTCGGGTCGATGGAATAGACAGGGTGGCGCTCCACCGTGATGGTCACCACCATGTCGCCATTCTCCCCGCCGCCCGGACCGGGACGCCCCTTGCCCCGCAGCCGGATCTTCTTGCCTGTCCGGACTCCGGCAGGGATACGGACGGTCATGGTGCGTCCGTCAGCGGTTAGCTCCACGGTGGTACCCGCCACCGCGTCACGCAGGCTCAAGGTGGCAGAGGTCAGGACGTCAGGCCCCTTGGTCGGCGATGGCCGGGAGCCGAAGCCCCCAAAGCCAAAGGAGCCGGGGCGCCCGCCCGAGCGCGTGGGGCTGGGAGCACCGCCGAACATGCGCAGCAGGTCGTCCAGGTCAGGCTGGCCCGCACCACCGGTCTCAAACCGGACGTTGCCGCCCTGGGCACCGAACATGGAGGACAGGATGTCCTCAAAGCCCCCCGCGCTGGCCCCGCCCGCGCCGGAGGTGAAGCGAGCGCCACCTCCCGCCATCGAGCGGATCGCGTCGTACTGCTGGCGCTCCTTGGGATCGGACAGCACCGCGTAGGCCTCTCCGACCTCCTTGAACTTCTCCGCAGCGACGGCGTCATCCGGGTTGCGGTCCGGGTGGTACTTCTTGGCAAGGGTCCGGTATGCCTTCTTGATCTGGGCGGAGTCGGCGTCCTTGCTCACGCCGAGGACCGCGTAGAAGTCCTTGGTCATCCAGTCCTGGCTGGCCATCGTCTCACCGCCTCCTCGTCCAGGTGAGTAGCTGGTATAAGTGTCTGGGGGCAGGCCCGCCCCGCTCGGCCTGGGGGCTGCGCGCGCTGAGGCGGCAGCCCCCAGGCCGGTGACGTGCAACCACCGGGGTGGCACCCAGGTCAGGCCGGGTTGGCGACCTGCACACGTGCCGCCCGTACCACGCGCTCCCCAAGGCGGTAGCCGGGCTGGAGCACCAGGACGATCGTGGGCTCGGTGACCTCCTCGGACTCCGTGGCCATGAGCGCCTCGTGGATGGTGGGGTCAAAGGGCTCGCCCTCGGCCCCGAACCGCTCCAGGGAGAACTTGTCCCTCAGGACCGCCTCCAGCTTGGTGGCCGTGGTCTCGAAGGTCCCAGTCAGGTCTCCGTGCTGGCGAGCCAGCTCGACCTCGTCCAGGACCGGGATCAGCGCCTCCACGACCCCGGCCGCACCCGCCTGGCGGTGCCCGGCCGCGGCCTCGCGGGAGCGCCGCACAAAGCCCTGGTACTCCTGCTGGAGGTTGTAGAGGTCCGCACGCGCCCGGGCCAGGTCCTCGGCCGCCTGAGCAGCCTCGGCCCGAGCCTGGCTCAGGGGTCGGGGTTCTCCTCCCCTGCGGCACGTCCCCCTCCCCGGCACCTGGCGCCGCAGGCGCCTCCCCGGGAGCAGCCCCGTCCTGGAGACAGTCACGGACCTCCTCGGGACCTCCTCGAAAGCGGACTCCACCGCCGCCTCCAGCTCGGGGTCGACCCCCTCGCCCTCAGGCACAGGACCGGCGGCACTCACTTGGAGTCCTCGTCGTCCACGATCTCCGCGTCCACGATGTCCTCGTCGTCTCCGGAGGTGCCTGCGGAGGCTCCCGCAGAGGCGGCCTCGCCCTCGCTGCCGGCGGCCTGGGCAGCGGCGTCAGCCGCGTAGAGCGCCTCCCCGACCTTCTGGGCGACAGTGTTCAGCTTCTCCTGAGCCGCCTTGACGGGCTCGATGTCCTCACCCTCCAGGGCCTTCTTCAGGTCCTCGACAGCACCGGAGACCTCGGAGCTGACGTCGTCGGGCAGCTTGTCCTTGTTGTCCTTGAGGAGCTTGTCGATGGAGTAGGCCTGCTGCTCAGCGGCGTTGCGGGTCTCGGCGTCCTCGCGCCGCTTCTTGTCCTCCTCGGCGTGGGCCTCAGCCTCCTTGACCATACGGTCGATGTCCTCCTTGGGCAGGGCCGAGCCTCCGGAGATGGTCATCGACTGCTCCTTGCCGGTACCACGGTCCTTGGCGGAGACGTGGACAATACCGTTGGCGTCGATGTCGAAGGAGACCTCGATCTGGGGGATGCCCCGGGGCGCCGGGGCGATGCCGGTCAGCTCGAAGGTGCCCAGCGGCTTGTTGTCACGGGCAAACTCACGCTCACCCTGGTAGACCTGGATGAGGACGGAGGGCTGGTTGTCCTCGGCGGTGGAGAACACCTCGCTGCGCTTGGTGGGGATGGCCGTGTTGCGCTCGATGAGCTTGGTCATGACCCCGCCCTTGGTCTCGATGCCCAGGCTGAGCGGCGTGACGTCGATCAGGAGCACGTCCTTGCGGTCGCCCTGGATGACACCGGCCTGCAGGGAGGCGCCCACGGCGACGACCTCGTCAGGGTTGACGCCCTTGTTGGGCTCCTTGCCGCCGGTCAGCTCGCGCACCACCTCGGTGACCGCGGGCATACGGGTCGAGCCTCCGACCAGGACCACGTGGTCGATCTCGGACAGGGAGACCCCGGCGTCCTTGATGACGTTGTGGAAAGGAACCTTGGTGCGCTCGATGAGGTCCGCAGTCATCTCCTCGAAGCGGGAGCGGGAGAGCCTCTCGTCCAGGTGGACAGGACCAGCCTCGCTCATGGACAGGTACTGCAGGTTGATGTCCGTGGAGGTCGCCGAGGACAGCTCCTTCTTGGCCTGCTCGGCCGCGTCACGCAGGCGCTGCATGGCGATCTTGTCCTTGGACAGGTCCACGCCGCTCTTGGACTTCACCTGGCTGACCAGCCAGTCGACAATGCGGGCGTCCCAGTCGTCACCGCCCAGGCGGTTGTCGCCGTTGGTGGCACGCACCTGGATGGTGGAGAAGCCGTCCTCGTCCTTGCCGACCTCCAGCAGGGAGACGTCGAAGGTTCCCCCACCCAGGTCGAAGACGAGGATGAGCTCGTCCTCCTTGCCCTTGTCCAGCCCGTAGGCCAGGGCAGCGGCAGTCGGCTCGTTGACGATACGGTCCACAGTCAGCCCGGCGATGGTCCCGGCCTCCTTGGTGGCCTGGCGCTCGGCGTCGTTGAAGTAGGCCGGAACAGTGATGACGGCGTTGGTTACGGACTCCCCCAGGTAGGACTCCGCGTCAGCCTTGAGCTTGGCCAGGATACGGGCGCTGATCTCCTGGGCGGTGTACTTCTTGTCGTCGATGGTGACGGACCAGTCCGTGCCCATGTGACGCTTGACCGAGGAGATGGTCCGGTCCACGTTGGTGACGGCCTGACGCTTGGCGACCTCACCGACCAGCACCTCGCCAGACTTGGAGAAGGCGACGACCGACGGAGTGGTGCGGCCGCCCTCAGCGTTAGGGATGATGGTGGGCTCGCCACCCTCCAGGATGGCAATCGCAGAGTTTGTGGTTCCCAGGTCGATACCGACAGCGCGTGCCATACGGGCTCTCCTTACTGTTCTTGTCGCGCCCTGGCCGGTACACGGCCCGTGGAGCCCAGTGGCTTCGCAGGACCGTGCAGCTGGTGCGCGGGGCGCTGAGGTCGGGTGAAGTTGTCAGCACGGGCCACCATGTCTGACGCAGAGCGTCAGCAGGTTGAGCCTCATGCGCTCATGATTGTTGTTGAGCATGGTCTTGTCAACATCATCTCTGAGTCTGCCCGACTCAACTCTAGGGCCGGGTGTTCTATTCCGCCTCGCAGAGCATGACGCCTCTCACTCCCGCAACCCCCGCACCTGGTTCTCCCCATCGCCTCGCTCGCGACCTCCTTCCCCGTCCTCCCCAACCTTCCCGGCCTCCCCGGCTCCGTCAGGATCTGCTACGGCCTCCTCCCCTCACAGCAGACGCACACGGTGAACCTACGGGCGGCACACACCTGAGCGTCAGGGTTGCGCCATGCACAACAGCCCGCACGGCCCCGACCCGGACACGCCCGACAGCGCTCCAGCCACCCCGCCAGAAGACACGCCGCAGGCAGCTCGGACCATCATCCGGGCACCCCGGAGGCACGCACGTCGCCGTTTCCTGCTGGGAGGTGCCGCCGCCCTGGGCCTGGTCGCCACAGGGGCCAGCACCTGGGCTCTCAACCGCTTTGTCATCGATCACGTCGAAGTGGACGACGTCTCCGCCTACGAGGCGCGCAACAGCTCGGTCACCTCCTCCGGAGCCTCTGTGAACGCCGAGTCCGTCAGCGTGACCGAGACCGGCTACTCCTCCTCCGCCACCAGCATTGAGACCCACCAGGTCACTACCGGGTCCGGGGCGCAGGCGGTCACCTACTACGTCGCCGACGTCAGCCTGTCCCACGCCACTACCCTGCGCAGCGCCTTCGCCAAGAACTCCTACGGCACCAACATCACCGCCAGGCCCAGCGAGATCGCTTCTCAGCACAACGCCGTCCTGGCGGTCAACGGAGACTACTACGGCTTCCGCACCGACGGGATCCTCATCCGCAACGGCACCGTCTACCGTGACAGCGGCGCGCGTGACGGCATGGTCTTCTACACCGACGGCCGCGCCGAGGTCTATGACGAGACCAGTACCGACGCCCAGACGCTCCTGGCCGCGGGGGCGTGGAACACGCTGTCCTTCGGTCCCGCCCTGGTCAAGGACGCCGCGGTCCTGCCGGGTATCGACTCCGTCGAGGTGGACACCAACGTCGGCAACCACTCCATCCAGGGCGAGCAGCCCCGCACGGCAGTGGGGTGGGTAGGGACCAACCACCTCGTGCTCGTCGTGGTGGACGGCAGGGACCGAGGCTACTCCCGCGGAGTCACCATGACCGAACTCGCCCAGATCATGGTGGACCTGGGGTGCCAGGCCGCCTACAACCTCGACGGAGGAGGCTCGTCCACCCTGTACCTCAACGGCTCGGTCCTCAACCGGCCCTCCAACGGAGGGGAGAGAGCCACCTCGGACATCCTCTACATCGCCAACGGCTCATGACATGGCTGCGACAACCATGACGACAACCACGACGACAACCACGCCGGCCCTGGTCCCCACGTCCCCGTGTACCACCCCACGTACCAGCCCCCAGCAGGCGGCGGCAGGTCTGCCTGCGGCCTCCCCCCAGCCGGGCCAACACCCCCGCCTCCAGGACCCACAGCGGGACCCGCGCCCGGAGGGAGAGCAGACCCCGGTAGCCACTCTGGTAGTCCTGATCCCCGCCTACCGTCCGGACCGCCGCCTCCCCGACCTGGTGCGTCAGGTGCTCCACAGGTGCTCCGGCTGCGCGGTCCTCGTCGTGGACGACGGGTCCGGCCCCGACTACGCCGAGGTCTTTGCCACCGTCCGGTCCCATGGCGCCCACGTCGTCACCCTGGCGCGTAACCGGGGCAAGGGCGAGGCCCTGCGCAGCGGACTGGCACGAGCCTGCGACCTGTGTCCCCAGGCGGACGTCGTGTGCGCCGACGCCGACGGCCAGCACAAGCCAGAGGACATTGCCGACGTGGCCTCGCGTGTACGCCACAGCAGGCACATGACCCTGGGGGTACGCCGGTTCCGTGGGCCGGTCCCCCTGCGCAGCCGGGTCGGCAACACCGTGACCTCCCTGCTGCTTCGTGCCGTTACCGGGTGGAGGCTGCACGACACCCAGACCGGCCTACGCGGCTACCCGGCAGGACAGCTGGCCTGGCTTCAGCAGGTCGGCGGCAACAGGTACGAGTACGAGCTGGCCTTGCTACTGCGAGCGCACAGGCTAGGCCTGGACGTGGAGCAGGTGGAGATCGCCACCGTCTACGAGCCGGGAAACACCTCCAGCCACTTCAGGCCGCTGCGTGACTCGTTCAGGGTCTACGCACCGCTTCTGGCCTTCACGGCCACGTCCCTGGCGGGGTTTTGTATCGACTGGCTAGTGGTCGTGGTGCTTCACGCGCTGACCGGTCGCCTCCTGGGACCGGTGGTAGCGGCGCGCCTGATCAGCGCTACCGCGAACTACCTCATGAACCGTCGGGTCTTCGGGGCCGGGCAGGCAACGACGAGAAGCACCGTGGCGCGCTACGCCGTCCTGGCCTGCAGCCTTGTCGCCGCCAGCTACCTGCTGCTGCTCGCCCTGACCGGGATCGGGATACCTCTGGGCCTGGCCAAGGTCCTTGCGGACAGCACTGTCTACGTCACCAGCTACCTGGCTCAGCGTCACCTGGTCTTCGGGCACCCTCCGACCGGAGGCGCTCCGCGACAGCCGGGGCACGTACGGAGAAAAGAGTCTGCAACAAGCATGCGTCAATGAGGTCTCAGGGTTCTGTATCCCTGTAGTGCCCTGTCATCCAGGTATCCGGAAGCAGACAACGAGCTTGCCTGGACACACCTCATCCCTATAAGAATTCGGGCATGACAAGACGTTCTCCCATGCGCCTGCGCTGCACCGCGGCCTTACTCCTTGCCTCTGCGGCGCTGCTTCTCACCTCCTGCGACGCTCACATCACCATGACGATCGACGGGGACAAGGACACAGTTCGCTCCTCGGTCGTGGTGTGGGACAGCGCGCTGTCGGAGACGGACTGCTCGGCGGAAGGAATGTCCGACATGCTGGGCGCCACCGCCCCCCTCCCTGACACTGCCGAGGAGACGGCCTTCACCTGGACCGACCACCAGGGCCAGCCCGCCTGCCAGATCACCAGCGCTGACGTCCCCCTGGATGAGATGGACGCCAGCACGACGGTGTCTCACGAGGAGGGCAGCTACGTCGTCGAGCTCGACCGCGGGACAACCTCTCGAGAGACCATCGAGTCGTTCTACGGACCTATGGACGTCAGCCTCACCATTACCTTCCCGGGAGAGGTGACTGAGGCCTCCGGGAACGCTGAGATCGACGGGAGCTCAGTCACCTGGTCGGACGTCCTTGAGGAGGAGGGCACGCTGCGCGCCCAGGCCGAGGACTCCTCGTTCTCGCCACTGCCGTGGGTGGCTCTGGGCGGGGTAGCGCTCCTGGCCGTGGTCGGGGCCGTGACCACCACCATCCTCCTACGCCGTAGAAGGAGGCATCGGGCAGCGCCAGCCAGCCCGGAGCCGCCCGCAACGGGGACGGCACCCTCCGCACAGCCTGGCCCGCCACCTCTCCAGCAGCCTGCTGCCAACCAGGACCAGCAGCCGCCTGCTCAGCCGCAGCAGCCTCACCAGTACACGAGCCAGGAGTGACGGGCGTCCTTCTGGTAGGCCGCCCGCTTCCAGAGGCGGCCTACCAGAAGGAGGGCGCCCACCAGGCCGTCGCCACTATGGTGGCAGTGACAGCAGCCAGAGGAGCGCTCAAAGGCCGGGGAGCGCGTTGAGGGGGCCGGCCCGGGCCTGGGCCTGGGCGTGACGAGGAACTCCTAGGACCTCCACCGGTACCGTGACACTCACGGTCACGTCCTCCCCCTTGACAGTGCACTCACCCAACCGGGCACCGTTGGCCCCCGCCACCCGCTGGGCCGCGTCGCAGGGATCTCCCGGTGCAGTCACCGAGGAGACGACCGTGGCACCTGCGAGCGCCGAGAGGTCGGCAGCCGTCCGCGCCCGGCCCGAGGCCGCCTGGGCCTGGGCGAGACCGATGACGCCAAGAGCCAGGACCAGAAGCACCCCCACCACCCCCAGCGCCGTCACGGTCCCCGCCCCGCGGTCGTCCTCGTAGACCCGGCGCGGCGCCACGGACCGCAGAGGTTCCTGCCAGCGCCTCCACCAGTACCTCCACCGGCACTCCCGCTGCGGTCCCGGCCGGGGCACTGGAGGAGGCTGCCTGTGCCTCCCGGGCTCCTGCCTTCCGAGGACTCCTACGGCTGCCCTCACGGAACACCCGGTTCCGTGTAGGCGCAGGCCCGGGAGGTGACTGTCAGCCCCAGGACCGAGAACGGCCCGGACACGGGCCGGGAGGCGGTGACACACGTCAGCTCACCGGTCTCGACACGCAGGCTCACCCTGTCCGCTACGGCCTGGGCCGGGCCCTCCACGTCCTGGGCACCCACGGCGGCCTGGCGGGCCGCGGTCCGGGCGGCGTCGGCCACCCGCATCTGGGCCAGGCCGGCGCTCACCGCGGACAGGGTCAGGAGCAGCACAAGAAGGACAGCAGGCAGGGACACTGCCAGCTCGGCAGTCACCATGCCCCGCTCTTCCCGCCACCTCGGGACCTGCCTCCCTGTCTGCTCCCGGGGCCGGAGGACCCCGGGGCCGGTCTCCCTGGGGATGAAGCCACACATCGCATCAGCCCACGGACAGGGCCGACTCGATCAGGGCCTGCAGCGCCCCGGTGAGGCTACCGGAGCGGATCAGGGCCAGGAGCAGGCCTGCGAAGGCGGCAGCCGCCAAGGTGCCGACGGCGTACTCGGCAGTCGCCATGCCTTCCTCGCCATGCCTGCTCCCCCTCATGACAAGAGCCCGAGGGGCTGACTGGCTCAGCCCGGGCCGAGTCAGAATGAGGCACGCCCATAACGTGCCCAGCGTCCTGCGCATACAGTCCTCCTTAGGTGCTTGGGGCGCGGTCGGGGCGCCCCGCGGGCACCGTGCCCGCTTCTCCAGGCTGAGCGCATCGAAGGACGTCGTCCCTGCGCCGCCGTCGGCCCTGTGGAGGCTGCCCGCACGCACGCACCTGTGGTTCCCGGGACGCCCCGCGACACCGCGAGGAAGCAGCTCCTGCGGCAGGAACGACACCGGGCTTCTCAGACAGGCCCCCCGACAGGATGCTGACCGGCACCTCGACGCCCTGCCGCTGCCTGCCGCGCCAGCCAGCGGTCCACGGCGTCGTAGAAGGCGCTGGGGCAGGAACGCCGTACCTGGTGCCCCGCCCCGGGGACAAGGACGGTCTCCACCCACGGACTGGCTATGGCCTCCACCACCGCCAGCCCCTCCCGCCCCACACGGGCGCTTCCCGGGCGGTCTCCTGTCACCAGCAGGGTCGGCACCCTCAGCGCCGCAACCGCCTCCCGCCACGGCAGCGCCGGGGCCACCACCCCGCTGAGAAGAAACGCCGGGTCACATCGCTGGGACGCCCAGACCGAGGGCAGGACCTCTGCGTCGGGCAGCACCTGGGCACCGCGAGCCACCCCCGCCGCCGGGTCCGCAGCCTCGGCAGCACGCGCACGCTCCCGGGCGGCCCCCCGGACGGCCAGCTCCTCGGGGGTGCGCGTGCCGTAGAGGGCAGGGTCCTCCAGGACCACCCCCGCTACCTTCCCAGGACAGCGCACCGCCACCGCCATCGCCGTAGCCGCACCCATGGAGTGCCCGACCAGCACCGGCGCGCCGCCCCGGAAGCCAGCAGCCCCCTGCCCGTCCTCGGGTACGCCCCCGCCGACAGGAGCGGCCTGCGTCCCAGGTCCGCAGGAGTCTTGCAGCTCGTCGAGGACGCCGACGACGTCCTCGACGAGGACCTCCCCCGCCCGGGCCAGGTCCCCCTGCGTCCACCGGGGTGACAGCCCATGGCCGCGGGCATCGACAGCCACCACCCGGTAGCCCAGCCCCGCCCAGTGCTCAATCGCGTCAGCCAGCGAGACAGCCGATCCGGTGACACCGTGCAGGAGAAGGAGGACCGGGCCATCGGCCGGACCGGACACGACACGTGCAAGACAGCTCATGACTCCATCCTCCTTCACCGAGCACAGCCCAGCACGAGGGAGGGGGCTACAGCACGGCCGACAGCAAGCGGCAGACGTTGTCCACGTAGCGACGGTACCAGGGCTCACGCGCCCACTCCTGGGCCGTCAGCTCGGAGGAGACGCGGCGGTAGCGCTCGTCGTTGGCCCGCAGCAGGTCGTCCATGTCCCCGCCGAAGGCAAGGAGCATCACCTCATAGTTCAGCGCGAAGGAGCGGTAGTCCATGTTGGAGGAACCGATCACCCCCACCTCGTCGTCCACCGTCATGTACTTGGCGTGCAGCACCGTGGGAGCCGGGTACCTGTAGATCCTCACCCCTGCGGCCAGCAGCATCCCGTAGTAGGAGCGCTGGGCGTGGTTGACGACGAACTGGTCAGACTCCTTGCCCACGAACAGCTCCACCTCGACTCCCCGGTAAGCCGCAGAAGTCATGGCCGCCAGCAGGGCTTCGTCAGGTATGAAGTAGGGGCTGGTGATGGACACCCGGTGCCGTGCCCGTGGATGAGTCCGAGGAACATCCGCAGGTTAGGCTGGGTGGGGTACCCGGGCCCCGAGGGGACCAGCTGCATGGCATTGACGACCGCACCTGGCCGCCCCGGACGAGATGCCGGTGCACCAACCAGCGGGCCCGCCCCCCGCGTGACGCGGAGCTCGGGCCTGGTCGCTAAAGGCCATCTCCAGCTCTGCTAGCTGCTCGTCGGCCTCAAAGTACCAGTCCATCGCGAAGACAGCCTGGGCCTCCTGGACGATCTCACCGGTGACCTCGACCGACAGGTCGGCCCAGGTGCGCCCTGACCACCGGTTGCGCCGCAGCCGGTAGGTCGGGTCGATGACGTTGTGCGAGCCCACGAAGGCGCGCTCGCCGTCGACAACCAGGATCTTGCGGTGGTTACGCAGATCCGGACGACGCCATCTGCCCCGCAGCGGCAGCAGCGGCATCATGAGGTGCCAGTGGATACCCGCGTCGCTCAGACGCTGGCCCAGGCTCCTCCACCCCGGGTACTTGCGGCTGCCCAGGTGGTCCAGGAGGAGCCGCACCGTCACCCCGCGCGAGGCTGCCCGCTCCAGCGCTGCGAAGAAGCCATCCGTGACCTCGTCCCAGCTCATGATGTAGAACTCGACGTGGACGTAGGAGGTGGCGGCATCGACGGCACGCGCCATCTGCTCGTAGGTGCTGACCGCGTCAGTGTGGACAGCGACTACCTCACCGGTCACGCACGGCAGCCCTGTCAGCTCGCGGTTCATACGCAGCACTCCCGCCACGGCGCTGCTGGGAAGCGCGTCGGCTGGCACGTCCGGGACGGAGCGGGTATACCTCAGGGCGACCTCATTGACAGCGTTCTGCTGCTCCAGCCGCTTGCCGCGCACCCACGGGCTGCCGATAAGCAGGTACAGAGGAAAACCCACGACAGGAAGCAGAAAGATCAGCAGCAGCCACGCTGTCGAGGACGACGGACGCCGGTTCTCTGGCACCACCCCCAGCGCGACCACCTTAATGAGGTACTCCACGACCACCCAGGACGTGGCGGCCCAGGTAGCCTGCGAGAGCAGCGGCAGTGTCATGGCCGCATAGTCTCACGAGGTCGGCGAGGCACGAAGCACCGGTGCGTACGGGACGCTCCCGCCGCGTGCACGCGTGCTCCGGTACGGCCTGACCGCCCTGCTCTCCCTCCCGGCTCCCCGCCTGCAGGAACCGGCAGCACAGGCACCGCAGATACTGTCCAGGACACACTGTCCAGGACACGGCGAGGGCCCGTTCCCGGTATGGACCAACCGGGGACGGGCCCTTCGCATCGAGGTCGCTTACCGGTTCCCATTCGGCAGCGGGTCCTCCTTCGCTGGGACGCCCAGACACATTCCCTTGGCTGTGGCCCGGACTCGGTGACAACCGGTCAGCAGTACTCCCCAGTACCTCGCGGCAGCCCCCGTCCAGCGGTGAGTAAAACTCTGCCGACATTCCCTGAAAGAATACTTAAAGGAACACTGAATATAGCCTGAAAAAGGGGCATCAAAACGGTGACGCCCTGCAACAAAACGATATCCATCAATATCGGCGACAAGAATGACGCTCTTATAAGCGCCCTCACTATGTGCGCTCGCACCAAGAGACCCGAACCCCACCACTGCCGGCTGTCCCGGCGCGCCACCGCAGCGTCTACCGGGCCGGGTGACAGACCAGCCACAGGTCACAGACCCGCCTCACCAGGCCCCGCCTCAGGGACGCCGACGCGCCGCCCGCAGCGGTTCAGGAGGACCTGGACGGTGTCGGGTCACCAAAGAACGTACGAAAGTACCCGTAGAAGTTCCAGTTCCCCCAGGAGGTACAGCCGTCACCGCCGACAGACACCGCCTCGTTCGGCTGGAAGGGAGTGTAGTTGTACAGACCGGCCGTCGCCTGGTTGGCGACTGTCAACCGCGCGGAACCGCATTCAGCCTGCGGGGAGTACGAGACCTCGGCGGGCACACCCGCTACCACGTCGTATCCCCCGGGGTCCAGACGGTAGCGCTGGAACTGGGAAGCGGCCCCGTAGAGCTGAAGGAAGAAGCCGGACCACTGTCCGTCGCAGTCGGCGCCGTCGGGACAGCCGTAGCCCGCAGCGGCCTCGTAGTCACGTGCGCTGAGAGAGGCACCGGAGGCCGTCAACAGCCCCTGCTCCTTATGGACAAGAACCAGCAGGACCTGCGGGTTGACGTCACAGGCCCGGGCCACCTCCCACACCACCAGGGCCGCGCTGCCGCCTGAGGAGGCCGATACTGGGCGAGGACACCAGGACGACGGCTCCCGGTGCTCGATCTCGAAGGTAGCCTGCGCCAGGCACGGTGTCCCGTCCAGACCCGGCACGCAGCCGCTGTTGACCTCCGAGACGAAGGCCTCGACCTGGGCCAGGGACATCGCCTCGGAGTCGTAGAAGACCTCGTCGTCAATAAGTCGAGTGGCGTCAAAGCCCTCTGTGTCCGGGACAACCGGAGCGGGCCCGCCCGCCGGCTCCTGGCCCAGACCCACCTCCTCACGCCCCGCCAGCCGCAGCACGAGCAGCGCCACGAGGACCGTGACAAGAAAGGCACCGACCACGATCCCCAGCGGGCTGTGCACGAGCCCACCGGACCCGCGAGCCCCCCGGGACGGGCCGCGCCGGGAGGGCCGTCGGCGGTGCACCGCGCCCTGGCGTGAGGCGCGCAGCCGTCGCGGCTGGCGTGAGGAGCCCGCGCCGCGGGCCGTGCGGCGGGCCCGAGGGCGCGAGCTTGTGGAGGAGTGGGACATCGGCAGTATGCTGTCACACCAAGTGCGCCGAGGAACAGGGTGCAGCCGGGCAGAACAAGGGGAAGGGCGGGACGTAACAGGACGGCAGGTCGAGGTGGCATGACCAGGGCCTGGCCTCTCAGGCGCTTGGAACAAGCAGCGATAGCCACCGGGGCGGGGACCCCGTCGGCCCCGGGCCAGCCCACCGGCTAGACTTTGGTCCGTGCACGCCCCCGACGCCCTGACACTGGCACGACGCCTGATGGAGACCTACGGGGTGGGCGACTGGGAGCTAGGCCTGGACCGCGCCAGGCGTCGCGCCGGTCAGACCGACCACTCCCGCCGTCGTATCACCCTGAGCCGCCACCTCATGACCCTCTACTCGGAGGCGGAGGTCCGCGAGACCGTCCTGCACGAGATCGCCCACGCCATCGTGGGCGCCCACCACGGCCACGACGCCGTCTGGCAGGCCCAGGCCCGCAGGATAGGCGCCTCCGGGAAGCGGCTCGTCGCTCCACAGGCACCACGGCTGCGCGGCTCCTGGGTGGGGACGTGTCCCGCAGGCCACGAGGTGGACCGGATGCGGCGCCCGAGCACACCGCTGTCGTGCTCACAGTGCTCGCGCCACTTCAGCCTGAGGCACCTGCTGACCTGGACCGTAGACGGGGCGCCGGTAGCACACGAGGAGATCGGCGAGCGCTACGCCCGGCTCCTGGCCCAGGCCCGCCACCAGCCCACCGCTCCAGCGGGCAGCCCGGCAGGTAGGCACTGACCCCGCCCTGACGTGCGCGGGCGCAGCCTCTACACTGACTCGGGTCGCTTCCCGGGCAGGGTCCCGGGAGGCGAGCCCGGGCCATGTCCTTGAGTCATGCCCTCGGGCCATGTTCCCAGACCACGACGAGCCGCCCGCCGGGAACCCACCCGGCTGCGGCAGAAGGAGCCTCCATGATTGTCACTACCACCCCTACGGTCGAGGGCTACCCTGTCACCCAGTACCTGCGTGTGGTGTGCGGGGAGACCATCGCGGGAGTCAACATGTTCAAGGACTTTGCTGCGGGAATCCGCAACATGGTGGGAGGCCGCTCTCAGTCCTACGAGAACGAGCTCCTCCAGGCCCGTGAGACCGCGCTGGCCGAGATGGTGCAGCGCGCCCAGGAGCTCGGTGCCGAGGGCGTCGTCGGGGTGGACATCGACTACGAGACGCTGGGCAGCGACAACGGCATGCTCATGGTGACGGCCTCGGGCACCGCCGTGCGCTTCTCCGCACCCCGCTGACCAGCCGGTCCGGTAGCACCTGCCCCCTGCTGCCCGCCCCGCTGGGAACGGCAACCACCCCTGCGGGCGGCGGCAGGCCCCTCAGGCAGCGGTCGAGGCACGGACCACGAGGGCCGGGGCAAAGACCTCGTGCCTGTCCCCCTCCTGGGACAGCAGCATCTGCGCTGCCGCCGCGCCCATCTGGCGCATCTGCTGGTTCACGCTGGTCAGAGGGGTGATCAGCTGGGAGGCCACAGGGATGTCGTCATAGCCCACGACAGCAACGTCGCCGGGGATGCCCAGCCCGCGGCGGCGGATCTCCCGCATCGCCCCAATGGCCATCTGGTCGTTGGCACAAAAGAGGGCGGACGGGGCCGGACGGGAGTCCAGGAGCCGCGCGGCGCCCACGGCGCCGGCGTCAGCGGTGAAGCTCTTCCCGTCCACCACAGGCTCCACCTCCACCAGCACGTCGTCCTGATCCAGCCCTGCGGCACCGAGCGCGGCCAGCACCCCCTGGCGACGCTCGGCCGACTGCCTCATGACGGACGGGCCGTTGACGAAGCCGATACGCCGGTGACCCCGGTCAAGCAGGTGGGTGACCGCCGACCGAGCGCCAGCGACGTCGTCCCCGCTGACGGTAGAGACCCCCTCCACCGGCGGATGGTCCAGGAGGACGACCCGTATCCGCCGCGCGCTGAGAATCCCCAGGTTGTCCACGGTCGAGGCCGCAGGGGTGATGATGACGCCGCGCACGTCCATCCCAGCCAGCAGGCGCATGACGTCAAGCTCACGCCCGGGGTCGGCGTCGGAGGAGCACAGCATGGGAACGCAGCCGTCCTCACGCAGGCGGTCCTCGATCCCCCGGGCCGCCTCGGTGTAGAAGGGGTTGGAGACGTCGTGGACAATAACCCCCACGGCGAAGGAGGATCCCGCCCGTAGCCCCCGTGCCGTCTGTGAGCGCACGAAGCCCAGTTCCACGATGGCGGACTCCACCCGCTCACGCGTTGCAGTCGCCACACGCTCGGGGTGGTTGAGGACGTGGGAGACGGTCCCCACGGAGACGTCGGCGAGCCTGGCGACATCTCGGACAGAGGGGCGGGAGGCAGGCATCGGCACTCTCTGGGTCAGTTGCGGTCTGTGGGGCGCTACCGGGCAGAGTCTGCCTGACAAAAGCAGCCAGTGCCAACCGGGCCGGGTCGCGCGCGGCAACAACGTCCCGGCAGGACCGCGATGCCGCCGAGCATGTCGTCCCGCCCACCTGGCCTGCCTGGCGCCGGCCCCGTCAGCCCACCCTGACCGGCACCCCGCCTGCCCGCGCCTGCCCGCGCGTCGACGCCGTCAGATATGCAGCCTGCCGGAGGTGTCCACCACCTGAACAGCTCCTCCCAGCAGTCTCCCCGTTCCCCGCCCAGGGTGTCTCGTCTCAAGGTGGGCGGAAGCGACCTTGCCACGACGAAAGGAGAGTGCTAACGTTGGTTGAAACGATTCACACCTATCTGCCTCCCCGGGCTACCAACCGGGCGTCCCGCTGCCCGGCTAGCGGCCTGCGGGCTGGCGACCCGCCGACGACGAACAAGGACGTTCCATGACCGGCTCCACCACGCTTGTCCCCGCTACTCGTACCTGCCGCCAGCAAGGAGGCCCCAGCCATGGCGCGCAGACCGCTGACCGGCTGGAAGGCCACCGCCGCCGTCTCCATGTCGAACTACATCGACTCCGGCTCCATCATTGCCATCGCCACCTCGTTGACCTTCTGGAGGCAGGCCTACTTCCCCGACGACGACGGCACCGTCGCCGGGCTCCTGGCCGCCTTCAGCGCCAACGCCTTCGGCGCCGCCATCGGCGCCCTCATCGGCGGGCCGCTGTGCGACAAGTACGGGCGCAAGTTCATCTACACCTATGACCTGCTGCTCTACGCCCTGGGCGGGATCATTGTGGCCCTCACGGCGAACCTGCCCATGCTGTTTACCGGGTTCGTCATCATCGGCCTGGCAGTGGGGGCCTCCGTCCCCGCGGGCTGGACCTACATCGCCGAGCTCGCGCCCACCAACCAGCGTGGCAAGCACATCGGCGCCACCCAACTGGCCTGGTCCTTCGGTCCCTTCCTGGGGTTCGGCCTGGCTGCTGCGCTCACCCCCTTGGGGCTGCTCGGCTCCCGCCTGGTGTTTGCCCACCTGGTGGTCATCGCCCTGGCTACCTGGTGGATCCGCCGTGGCCTGGAGGAGTCCGGGACCTGGCAGACCGCCAAGGGCGGGGCCCAGGCCAGGCCGCCGTCCATGTGGCAGGCCTTCCGCAAGCTCTTCTCCCGGCGGGTCAACATCACCGCCCTGGTCTTCCTGGCCGTCATCTACACCTGCTGGAACCAGGCCGCCAGCCAGAACGGCATCTTCCTGCCCACCATCCTGGACTCCATGGGCTACGAGACCCTCCAGACCGACCTGTTCTCCATGCTGTCCTGGGGCTTCGTCATCGTCTCCACCCTGGTCTTCATGCAGCTGGTGGACCGCGTTCCCTACCGGTGGCACTACCTGGCCGGGGGCGCCCTGGCACTCGTGTCCTGGGTGGTCCTGGTCTTCGGCCCCTCCGACGCCGCGTGGACCGCCTTCGGCTACACGATCATCTGGGGGCTGTCAGCCGGTCCGTCGGCGCAGGCGTTCTACTCGGTGTGGTCGCCCGAGCTCTTCGCCACCCCCTACCGCTCGGGCGCCCAGGGCATCGTCTTCTTCGTCGTCCGCCTGGCCTCCGGCCTCATCTCCCTCATCTTCCCCGTCATCCTGGCCCGGGAGAACGGGCTGGTGATCGACGGCCTCATCCTCATCGGATTCCTCGTGGTGGCCACGGTCGTAGGCACCGTCGGCGCGCCCCGGACCCAGGGACGCTCGCTGGAGGACATCGAGCTGGAGCGCTACGGGGAGCACGTCACCAACGAGAACGCCTGACAGGCCCCTCCCGACCCACCATGACCCTCCAGCCCCGGCACGCGATCAGGCCCTCCTCGTCATCCCCAGCCCAGTCGTCCGGGAGCTCCAGCCCCGGCACGTGAGCAGGCCTGTCTCCGGGATGACCCGCCCAGGAGCGGTCAGACCGACAGGTCCACAGCCCTCCCGGGCAACCGCCCTCCACATCACCGCCCCACCCCCGACAACCCGCACCGTCAGAGACCCAGAGAAGACACAGAGAAGACACAGAGATCAGGAGAGACCCATGCCGTCCACCACCCCTCACTGAGCGACCTCAGCGCCGAGGCCCTCAGCCTGCTTCAGACCCAGACCATCGAGCTGCCCAGCTGGGCCTTCGGCAACTCAGGCACCCGGTTCCGGGTCTTCACTACCGCCGGGGTTCCGCGCGACCCCTACGAGAAGATCGACGACGTCGCCCAGGTCCACCGCCTCACCGGCGTCACCCCTCGCGTGTCCCTGCACATCCCCTGGGACAGGGTCGAGGACTACGAGGCGCTGCGCGCCCATGCCGAGAACCAGGGCGTGACCATCGGCACCATCAACTCCAACGTCTTCCAGGACGAGGACTACAAGCTCGGCTCCCTGGCCAACCCGGACGAGAGGATCCGCCGCAAGGCGGTGGCCCACCACCTGGAGTGCATCGACGTCATGCGCGCCACCGGCTCCCCCACCCTCAAGATCTGGCTGGCCGACGGCACCAACTACCCCGGTCAGGACTCCATCCGCGCCCGCCAGGACCGCCTGGCCGAGGCCCTGTCAGAGATCTACGCCGCCCTGGACGAGGACCAGCAGCTGGTCCTGGAGTACAAGCTCTTCGAGCCGTCCTTCTACCACACCGACGTACCGGACTGGGGGACGAGCCTCGTGCACTGCCTGGCGCTGGGTGAGCGCGCCAAGGTGGTCCTGGACACCGGCCACCACGCCCCGGGCACCAACATCGAGTTCATCGTCGCCCAGCTGCTGCGACTGGGCCGCCTGGGCGCCTTCGACTTCAACTCCCGCTTCTACGCCGACGACGACCTCATCGTAGGCGCGGCCGACCCCTTCCAGCTGTTTCGCATCATGCACGAGATCGTCTCCGCCGGGGCACTGGCCCCCGACTCCGGTGTGGGCTTCATGCTGGACCAGTGCCACAACCTGGAGGAGAAGATCCCCGGGGAGATCCGCTCGGCCCTCAACGTCCAGGAGGCCACCGCCAAGGCCCTCCTGGTGGACCGGGAGGCGCTGGCAGCCGCGCAGGCCAGCGGTGACGTCCTGAGCGCCAACGCGGTGCTCATGGACGCCTACAGCACCGACGTGCGCCCGCTGCTGGCCGAGCTGCGCGACTCCCAGGGTCTGGCGCCCGACCCCATGGAGGCCTTCCTGGGCTCCGGCTACCTGGAGAAGATTCGCGCCGAGCGCGTGGGTGGCACCGCCGCCGGCTGGGGTGCCTGAGGAGGGAGCCGACCATGCCAGCCATGACCAGCGCCCAGCCCGTCCACGTCGCAGCCGTTGACCTGGGCGCCTCCTCCGGACGTGTCATCGTGGGCACCCTTGAGGACGGGCGTGTCCACCTGACCGAGACCCGCCGCTTCCTCAACGGCCCGGTGCCCTTGCCCACGGCCGACGGGCAAAGGCTCTACTGGGACGTGCTCCACCTGTGGAGCGAGGTCCGCGAGGGCCTACTGGCCGCAGCACATGAGGTGGGACCGCTCTGCGCCGTCGGGATCGACACCTGGGCGGTGGACTACGGGCTCCTTGACCACCGCGGCGCCCTGACCGGCCAGGTCTCCTCCTACCGCTGCCCGCGCACGCGGGGAGCACCGGAACGCCTCTTCCAGACGATCCCGGCCGATGAGCTCTACGCGGTCAACGGCCTGCAGGTCCAGGACTTCAACACCGTCTTCCAGCTGGTGGCCCAGGCCCGTGACGGCGGACTGCCTGACGCCCGCACCCTGCTGCTCCTGCCTGACCTGCTGGCCTACTGGCTTACCGGCCAGAAGGTCGCCGAGGTCACCAACGCCTCCACCACGGGGCTGGTCGACGTCTCCTCACGCACCTGGTCTGCTCCCCTCCTAGACCGCCTGCGCACCAGTCTGGGCCTGGACCTGGCCGGTGTCCTGCCTGCCCTGGTGGAGCCGGGCACCGTGGTGGGCACGATCGACCGAGAGGTCCTGGACGTGCTCGGACCGGGAGGCTCTCCCGTACCCGTCATCGCTGTGGGCTCCCACGACACGGCCAGCGCGGTGGTGGCCGTACCGGCCTCGACCTCACCAGGCAGCGGGAGGACCGTGGACAGCGCAGGAGCCCGGGAGGGAGATCCAGGCGGCTTCGCCTACGTGTCCTGCGGCACCTGGTCGCTGGTCGGCCTGGAGCTGGACGCCCCGGTCCTCTCCGAGGCCTCCCGGCAGGCCAACTTCACCAACGAGCTCGGCGTGGACGCCACGGTGCGCTACCTCAAGAACATTATGGGGCTGTGGGTCCTTAACGAGGCGGTGCGCACGTGGAGGGCACAGGGCCTGGAGACCTCCTACCAGGACCTGGACGCGGCGGCAGCAGCGGCCGCCCCGCTGCGCACGGTGGTCGACGTCAACGACACGGTCTTCTTCGCCCCTGGGGACATGGTGGCTCGCATCGCCGCCGCCGCCCGCGCCACCGGCCAGCCGGTGCCCCGCTCGGTGGGCGAGTACGTGCGCTGCATCGACGACTCCCTGGCCCTGGCCTACCGCCGGGCCGTGCGCGAGGCCACCGCCCTGTCGGGCACGTCGGTGGACGTGGTGCACATGGTCGGCGGAGGCACCCGTAGCCGACTCCTGTGCCAGCTGTGCGCAGACGCCACCGGGCTGCCCGTGGTCGCCGGGCCCGCAGAGGGGACCGCCCTGGGCAACATCGTGGTTGCCGCGCGCGGGGCTGGGCTGGTCCAGGGCGACCTGAGCGACCTGCGCAACCTCGTCCGGGCCTCCAGCACACTGACCCGCTACGAGCCCGCAGCCGCTGCCTCCAGCGCCTGGGAGGAGGCCGAGCAGCGGCTCCTCGGACGACAGGCCCCCACTGCCTGACCCCTCGGCACGGCCTACCCGCTCCTGTCCACGGCAGCCCGGACCGCCCCGACCACCATGAACCACCCCGCCTACCCCAACCACCCAGATGCCAAGGAGCACCTCATGACCACGACAGCCACGGACCCCACACTCAACGAGATCCTCACCCAGATGGGCGCCGCCGGAGGCCGCCTGGACCACATGGCGGCCGTGGAGGCCGGAGCCGGTAACCTCTCCGTCTACGTCGACGCCGGAGCGCAGGACCTCGGGCTGGAGCGCCGCTTCCCGCAGGTGCGTCCGGCCACCGGGCTGCCTCTGCCTGCCCCGGCCCTGGCTGGGCGCACCGTCCTGGTCACCGGCTCAGGCTGCCGTCTACGAGACGTCGCCGACTCCCCTGAGGCCACCATCTCGGCCTTCGTCGTGGACGACGGCGGCACCACCGCCACCTGGTACACCCACCCCGACCGGGCCTACGAGCGCCCTACCAGCGAGTTCAACTCCCACCTGGCGATCCACAACGACCAGGCGGAGCAGCGCGGGCTGGGATTCCAGGCGGTGGTCCACGCCCAGCCGCCCCACCTGGTCCAGCTCTCCCACATCAAGGACATCCGCAGCACCCGCGAGTTCAACCGCCGCATCCTGCGGTGGGAGCCGGAGACCATCGTGCAGGTCCCCGCAGGTGCGGAGGTGCTGGACTTCATGGTGCCTGGCAGCCAGGAGCTCATGGAGAACACTGTGAGGGCGCTGCGAGACCACGTCATCGTCGTGTGGTCCAAGCACGGCGTCATGGTGCGCTCCGACACCTCCCCTCTGGCCGCCGTCGACACGGTGGAGTACGTCGAGACCGGGGCCATGTACGAGGTGCGCAACATGGCCAGCGGCAACCTGGGCGAGGGTGTCACTGACACCGAGCTGCGTGCTGTCGTCGAGGCCTTCGGCGTGCGCACCCCGCTGCTGTGAGGACTCACGTGCCCATGAGCAGACCACCAGCCGACTCCCGGCAGCTCCTCGCCCCCGGATTCACCGACACACGGGTGAACCGCCACATCACACGCATCCACGACCCGCGCGACGTCCACATGTACCTGGTCACCGGTCGCGAGCGCGCCCTGCTCGTGGACACCGGCTACGGGGTAGGTGACCTGGCCGCCTTCGTCACCTCGCTGACAGACCTTCCCCTGACCGTGGTCCTTACCCACGGCCACATCGACCACGCCTTCGGCGCCTCTGGGCTTACCGACGTGCACATGCACCCCGCCGACCTGCCTGTGCTGGCCCGGCACCAGGTTGCCTCCCGTCGGCTCCACAACGCGGTGCGCTCCGCCCACGCCGGCACACCCGGCGACGCTCCCGCCCCGGTCCTGGCACCGGAGGTGGACCCCACCCGGCTGGTACCGCTGCACGATGGCGAACGCATCGGGCTGGGAGGCCTCACCGTCGAGGTCCTGGAGGCACCGGGGCACACCCCCGGCTCAGTGGCCCTCCTGGTGGAGGAGGAGCGAGTCCTCATCACCGGCGACGCGGCCAACCAGCTCACCTTCCTCTTCCTACCGGAGAGCTCCACGCTCACCAGCTATGCAGCCATGCTGGAGCGCCTCACGGCCCGGGCTGCCAGACGCTACGACCGGGTCCTGGTCTCCCACGGCAGCGGTGAGATCACCCCGACCGTCCTGGAGGACCTGCGCACCCTGTGCGAGCGGGTCCTGGCAGGTGACGACGACGCGGTCCCTTTCCGCTTCGAGGACATGGGGGGCCTGGTAGCCCGTGCCGTCACACGGTCTCACGGCGACCCCGGCCCGCCTGCCGACGACGCCCCCAACATCGTCTACGACCCGCACCGCCTGTGAGCTCCCCCGACACGACCACACCCGCCCGGTCCCATCCCGTTCAAAGGAGAACACCTATGACTACCACCACGACTTCTGCTACCCGAACCGGCCCTAACCCCTGGTGGGTGGGGATCGTCTCCGGCATGGCCTCCTACATCGACGCCTGCACGATCGTCTCAGCAGGTATCGCCTTTGCCATCTACCAGATGGCGCTGGGCCTGTCCGACCAGCAGGTTGGTGTGCTCTCCGGCACCCTGACCTTCTCCATCGCCCTGGGAGCCCTCAGTGGAGGCTGGCTGGGGGACCGCTTCGGGCGCAAGCACGTCTTCTCCGTCACCATGGTGATGATCGTGGTCGGTGCGGTCCTCCTCGTCGTGGCCCCCGGCTTCAGCCTGCTGCTGGTTGGGACCGTCCTGGCCGGGCTGGGGACCGGGGCGGACCTGCCGGTGTCTCTGGCCACCATCGCCGAGTCCGCCACTGACGACAACCGCGGCAAGATCATCCTCCTGTCCAACATCCTGTGGACAGTGGGCATCATCGGGGCCATCACCACCTCCTCCGTGGTGGGCAACTGGGGCCGTACGGGCGCCCAGGTCATGTTCGCCCACGTCGGCGTGGTCGCTGCCGTCACCCTCCTGGGACGCCTGTCCCTCCCGGAGTCCACCACCTGGCTGGAGGCCCGGGCCGAGCGCCGGGCAGGCCAGGCCACCGTCCGGGCGCAGCGGTCCTCACTGACCTCCCTGCTTACCGGCCCCTACGCCAAGCCCTTCTACGCGCTCATCATCTTCTACTCCCTTATCAACATCCCGGCCAATACCGGGGGGCAGTTCACCACCTGGATCGCCGTCAACCTCGCTGACGTCGACGTCGCCCTCAACTCCCGGATCGCCCTGCTGACCATGCCGGCGATCATCCTGCTCGCGATCTGGTCCATGCGGGTCATCGACACCCCCAGGCGCATGCCCTTCTTCTACGCCGGGGCGGCACTGTTCCTCACGTCGCTGCTCATCTATCCCGTCTTCGGATTCTCACTGGCCACCCTCGTGGCCTACCAGCTGGTCAACATGGCGGGCAGCGCCTTCGCCTTTGAGGGGATCATGAAGGTCTGGGCCAACGAGCGCTTCCCCACGCTGCTGCGCACCACCGCCCAGGGCACCGTCATCGCCGTCGCCCGCGTGGTCGCGGCCCTGGCGGCCTCGGTCACACCGGTGCTCCTGCGCTCCGAGCCCAGGCTCTTCTACCTGGGGCTGCTGGGTATCGCCGCCACCGGCTACGCCGTCGCCGTGTGGGCCTTCCACGGGCCGCAGCGCAACGAGTTCGCCGTCGAGGCCCACGCCGAGGCCGACGTCGCCGCCGGGGAGGAGGCCGGTCTCGACTTCACCGTACCTGCTGAGCCCAGACGCTGAAAGAAGCCGTCGTGCGCACCGTAGAAACCGTAGAACCAGTGCCTGCACCCCCCGACCACCGATTCCCCGGCTACCGAGACCAGCGCCCCCGCGCCCACCCGAGTGACCGTGGGCCACCAGCACGCCTCCACGGGAGTGGCCGTGACCCGCCCGGGCCTGACCAGCACCGAAGGAGCCGCTGGGAAGGAGCTCGACCACGCCAGGGCCCGGCCGACCTGGATAATGGCCTCTCCGGCCATGAGGAATGCCAGCGGAATCGGCTTGCGGTGAGGATTCGCCAGGCCCCGGCAGGCTCAGTCCCCGCCCAGGCACGCCCCGTTTGTACGGGCGATCTCGCCGAGCACGTAGGCACTGGGCTTGGGCGTGCGCTCCTGGGTAGAGCGGTCCACCGCAATGATGCCGAACCTGGGGCCGTAGCCAAGGACCCACTCGAAGTTGTCCATGGCCGACCAGCACATGTAGCCGCGCACGTCTACCCCCTCGGCAATCGCGGAGCCGACCTCGCCGATCGCGGTGCGCAGGAAGTCGACCCGCTGGGTGTCGTCCTCCGTGTTCAACCCGTTCTCGGTTACGTAGATCGGCATCTGGAGCGCATCCCAGGCCTGACGCACCACCGCCCCGACGGCCCAGGGCCAGATCTCCTCACCACCCTGGTTGAGGGTGGCCCCCGGCTCCGGTGGTACCGGACCCTCGGGGCCGAGCACGGTGCGGTTGTAGGTCTGGAGGCCTACGAAGTCGTCGCCCTGGCTGGCACGCAGGTAGCGCAGGTTGTTCTCCTCGGTCACGCGCGCCACCTGCTCCTCACCGCCGGGTGCGGCGTGGAAGTCGGAGTTGGCCAGGGTCCACCCCACCTGCATCGCGGGCCTGACGGCCTTGATCGCCTCGACGGCGGCGCGGTGGGCCGCGAGCTTGACCTCGTAGGCCTCCTTGGTGGCACTGAGCTGGAATCCCGCCACCCTGTCCGGCGTCGTCCCCAGGGCCGCCGCAGCCCCCTCCCAGGTGGGGTTTCCGAGCCGCTGGGAGGGCTCGGTCTCGCACATGCCCATCTCCGCCAGGAGGACGGCGAGGTTGGGCTCGTTCATGGTGCAGACGATGTCGAACAGGTCCCCGAGCTCCTCGGTGACGTGGCGGCAGTAGCGGGCGAACAGGGCGGGAGTGCCGGTGTCCTCCCAGCCGCCGCGGGCGATGAGCCACTGGGGGGAGGTGAAGTGGTGGTAGGTCACCAGCGGGGTGAGCCCGTGCTCGTGGCAGGCGCGCAGCACGTCCCGATAGTGCTCCACGGCCACCGCCGAGAACTCCCCGGGAGCGGGCTCAATACGGCTCCACTCCAGGGAGAAGCGGTAAGCGTTGAGCCCCAGGGAGGCCAGCAGGGCGATGTCCTGGCGGTAACGGGTGAAGTGGTCGCAGGCGTCGCCGGAGGACTCGGTGTACATGGTGCCCGGCACGTGCTCGTAGAGCCAGACGTCGTTGTTGGTGTTGCCGCCCTCCACCTGGTGGGAGGCGGTGGCGGCGCCCCAGAGGAAGCCCTCGGGGAACGGGGTGGCTGACGAGATGCCGGGCACGGACAGCGGCAGGCTGGGTGCTGAGGAGGTAGCAAAGGGGTCGGTGTCAATCATGGAGTGTCTCCTGTGGTGAGGACCGGGTCAGGTGAGGAAGAGGACGGGGAGCAGCCGGGAACGGAGGACAAGGTGACAGCCAGGGCGGGGACTGTCACGCCCAGCACCACTGGGCAGGGTATGGACCAGGGTAGCTGTGCCCTGCACGACCCTGGCCGCTTCTGCGCGCCTTCCCTCTGTTTCTCTCTGTCTACCCGCACCGTCTACCCGCATCGTCTACCCGCTCCTCCGGAGCAGCAAGCCCTTCCTAGTCGGCTGTTGACGTGGAAGCCGGGAGCACCTACAGTCATGAAACGGTTCAACGATGACCCTGGAGATCCTGATGTCCACTGATCACATACCCGCGCACGACGACCTCCACCACCCCCACCACACCGGCCCGGCCCGCGCACCACAGAAGGTGACCCTGCTGGACGAGGGCGCCCCCCGACTCACCGACCCCGTGGGCGACCTGGCCGCGCCCATCAGGCTACGGGTCGACCACCACCGCCCGGACTACGAGGTCCTCGGCGGAACCGGACCGTCTCCGTCCCTGTCCTGGGAGGTCCCCACCGCCCCCTCCGGCTGGACGCAGGCCGTGGCCGAGGTCGAGGTGACCCGTACGTCCCCGCTCACGGTCCCGGTGCCCAAGACAGCCCCGTCCCAGACCTCCGCTGCCCCGGTTGACTCAGCCGACCCGCTTGAGCCAGCCAGCCCAGAAGACCCAGCCTCCCCGATCTCTACCTTCACGCTGCACGGCCCGACCTCCACTTTTGTCCCCTGGCCCGCCGCTCCCCTGTCCTCCCGCGAGCGCGCCACATGGCGGGTTCGCGTCGCCGGAGCCGATGGCGCCTTCTCTGCGTGGTCCGAGCCTGCCGTCGTCGAGACCGGCCTGCTCGACCGAGGTGACTGGACAGCCCGCCCCGTCAGCGCGCCCGGCAACCGGCGCGAGGACGCCGCCCCCGTCCTAGTGCGCCGCCTCGTGGTGCCGCAGCGGCCCGGTACCACCGGCACCACCACCGGTGCCCCTGCCTCAGCCCGCCTCCACGTCACCGCAGGCGGGGTCTACGAGGTCTTTGTCGACGGGACTCGGGTCGGCGCCCACGAGCTCGCCCCCGGGTGGACGGAGTACCGGGACCGACTCCTGGTCCAGACCTACGACGTCACCGGGCTGCTGCCCCCCGGAGAGCACGAGATCGCCGTCGTCCTGGGCAACGGCTGGTACCGCGGGCACCTGACCTGGTACATGCGCGACCGCGTCTACGGGGAGGCCCTGTGGCTGCTGGCCCAGCTGGAGATCAGCGACGGCACCTCCACTACCGTCGTGGGCACCGACGCGGCCTGGACCTGGCGCCCCTCCAACGTCACCGCCAACGACCTCTACAACGGCCAGACCACCGACCTGCGCCTGCCCGCCCTGGGGGAGGTCGCCGCCGAGGCCCCGGTGGAGGTTCTGGACCTGCCCGAGGCAGACCTGGAGCCCACCATCCTGCCGCTGCCCACCGTGGTCGGCGAGCTCAGGCCTCAGCAGGTGATCACCACGCCGTCGGGCAGGAAGGTCCTGGACTTCGGCCAGAACCTCACCGGACACGTCCGCCTCACCGTTACCTCGGGTGAGCCCGGGACCACCATCACCCTGCGCCACGCCGAGGTCATGGAGGACGGCGAGCTCGGCACCCGCCCGCTGAGGCGGGCCCAGTGCACCGACCGGGTCGTCCTCGCGGGTACCGCCACCCCTGAGACCCCCGAGGTCTTCGCCCCGACCCTGACCCAGCACGGCTTCCGCTACGTCGAGGTAGAGGGCCTGGAGCCGACAAGGCGTGAGGACACCGGCAGCGCAGACCGCGCAGGCATCCCGGGCCAGGAAGGCACCTCGGGCCGTCAAGGGGCCGCTACCAGCACAGACCGTACGGACATGGTGCTCATGGAGGCTGCCACGGCCCGCGTGGTCTCAGCAGGTATGGAGCGCTCCGCCTGGTTCTCCTGCGACCAGGAGCTGGTCAACCGTCTGGTGGAGAACACGCGCTGGTCCACCATCGGCAACTTCATTACCGTGCCTACTGACTGCCCGCAGCGCGACGAGCGCCTGGGGTGGACGGGTGACATCGCCGTCTTCGCGCCCACCGCCCTGTCCCTCTATGACGCGGGCGCCTTCCTGGCGTCCTGGTGCCGCGACCTGGTATCGGCCCAGGCTCCGGACGGCGCTGTGCCCGTCGTCGTCCCCGACGTACTGGACAGCCCTCAGCTCACCTGCGCCTGGGGCGACGCCGTCACCCTGGTGCCCTGGGCCATCTACGAGGCCACGGGCGACACGGGCGTTCTGAAGGCTGGTATCGAGGCGATGGAGCGCTTTGTCGCGGGCGTGGCTGCCGCCGCAGGCCCCTCACGCCTGTGGCGCGGCGGCTTCCAGTTCGGCGACTGGCTCGACCCCGACGCCCCGCCGCAGGAGCCTGCGGCTGCCAAGGCCGATCCCGACGTGGTGGCCACCGCCTACTTCGCCCGCTCCGCCCAGGTCGTCGCCCACGCCTACGAGGCCCTGGGGCGTCCCGAGGACGCCCAGCGCCTGGGTGCCCTGGCCGCCGAGGTGCGCCAGGCCTACCTGGACGCCTACGTCACCGCGAACGGGCTTATCGTCTCCGACTGCGCCACTGTCTATGCCCAGGCCCTGGCATGGGGGCTGCTGGACACACCTGAGCGCGTCCAGGGTGCTGGCGACCGCCTGGCCGACCTGGTCCGCGCCCGGGCTTTCAGGATCTCGACCGGCTTCGTAGGGACCCCGCTGGTACCTGCGGCTCTGGTGCAGGGCGGGCACCCCGGCGTGGCGGCACGCCTGATCCTGGAGACAGGGTGCCCCTCATGGCTCTACCCAGTGACCATGGGGGCCACAACCACCTGGGAGCGCTGGGACTCCATGCTGCCCGACGGCTCGGTCAACCCCGGGGAGATGACCAGCTTCAACCACTACGCCCTGGGGGCCGTGACCCAGTGGCTGGTGAGCGACCTGGCGGGTCTGGAGGTAGTCGCGCCCGGGGGCGGGCGGCTTCGGGTGGCCCCGAAGGTCGGTCACGGGTTCTCCTCGGCGAGCGTGGTCCGTCGCCTCCCAGGCGGGACGGCGCGCGCCTCCTGGCGGAGCGACGCCGGACGGCTGCACGTACGCGTCCAGGTTCCGGTCGGAGCGCAGGCCGAGCTGGTGCTGCCGGGAGCCGAGGCTGAGACCGTGGGGCACGGCCTGCACGAGCGTGTGGTCACGCTGCCCGCGAGCCACGCTGGCTCCGACGCCGCGAGCCGGGCCGTCCGGACGGTCCGTGACCTCGTGGACGACCCCCGTGCCTGGCAGCGTCTTGCCGACGCGGCCACGCAGGCGGGGCACCCGATGTACGCCCAGGACGCGCCGGTCCAGCTCGCCTCCCTGCTCAGGCGCGAGCTGGACCGGCCGGTGTCGGTGGTGGCGCAGGCCGCCACCGTGTACGGCTTCGTCCCCGGTATGGAGGCCACGAGGAAGGCCCTGTCCGAGGTCGTGGAGGGCCTGGCTCCCTAGCCAGCCGTACTTCCCAGGAGTTTTTCAGACAGCGGTCGTGGCTCCTTTCAGGGTGGCAGGGTTACATAGTTCTTGCCGCCGGACGGAACCGGCCCCGAGGGTTGGGGAGCCCTGAGACGGGTCGTCTTCCGAGGAGTTGCCGGGTCTTAGGGAGCCCGCGTGACGCCGCTCTGGCGAAGGAGGCGGCCACCTCCCCGGGTGCATGGGAGCCCGGGAGCGGGAAGGCCCCTCGTGAGGCTTGGGCCCGTGTGCCCGGCGCCCTTCGGTGCCGGGCACACGGGCCAAGTCATGTTCTGCGCGGGGAAGACGAACCGACGGATTCGCGGCCCCTCGGAGCATGCGTGTCGGCACAGCCCAGCTTAGAGGCAGAGCCGTATCTCCCAGGGCGCGGACAGAGGCAGACAGCACGTCCTCCTCGCCCCGAACCTCAACCCAGCACGTAAGGTCCCGTCCCAGCCAGACCAGCCGATAAAACCAGACCAGCCGATAAAACTTGTGCATGCGCACCGTTGCGTAAAGACAGCCGACCTGCCCATAACGGCCATACATGTCCTACCCCGACGGGCCGGGAACCGGGAACTTTGTACCGCTACGGTGGAGGCACCGGCAGACACAGCTGCGCCACAGGCTGGAGCCCTTCCAGCGCAAGCGCCTAGCGCACGTCCTTTAGCGCAGGTCCTGGCGAGCCACGGACCACGGCAGCAGCACTGGCAACCACTGGCAGCAGGGTCACAGACCTTGCTGCTGTACCGACCCTCTGAGTCGGCAACCTCGTCTCAGACCTTCCAGGAGATGCCGCTGACGAAGGTGAGGAAGTCCTTCTCGGCAGCGGAGGCAGCGGCGTCGGCTGAGGTCCCGGTGCGCTGGACCAAGACGACGACGCTGCGGCCCTCGCGTGTAGCCATGGCTGCCCGTACCGCGACGTGCTGGCCATCGGTCTGCGTGGTGCCGGTGTAGACCTGGGCGTCCTCGCCATCGACGTCCACTGCGCCCGAGCTCGTGACGTCCGACTCCCCGAGGTCCGTGGCGGCAGCGATCTCAGAGACAGCCTGGTCCTCGCTCGGCTCACCGGCCCCCAGGTCGATGACGCCGCTGCCAGCCAGGTCGTCGTCCGGGTCCACGAAGATGATGCTGTAGCCCTCCTGGGAGTTGTCCTGCGTCCCCTCGGGCTGGGTGAGACTGACCAGGTCCTCCAGGGCGACGTCCGCAGCGGCGCCTTCCGAGGATGACACCTCGGCCGAGGCGCCCGGAACGGAGGGGTCTGCGCCTGCCGAGTCCTCCGCAGTGGAGGCACAGGCCGTCAGCGGCAGGAGCAGAACAGCCGTGAGCACCAGGAACCGGGTTTTCATGCAGGTCCTTTCGTTATCGGGTACCGGGCCACAGTCTAACCGGTCCACCACGCCAGGAGCCTCGGCTCGTGCGAGCACCACCTTCCACCGCTCCGGCCACCCCCGCACCACCCTACGAGCACCCCGAATCGGGAAGGAACTTCCCATACAAGGAACTAGCGCTATTATGGGTCCTATGCTGCTCGCCTTCTCGGTTGCTAACTACCGAACCTTCCGTGACGAGGTCACCCTCGACCTCACCCGTCGCAGCCTGCGCACGCTCACTCCCAGGGACGGGGAGACGTGGGAGGAGCTGACCTGGCGGGTCGCGGCCGTCTACGGCGCCAACGCCTCGGGCAAGTCCACCCTGTTGGATGCGCTCCGCTCCCTCTACCTGGCGGTTGAGGGGAGCCGCGGTGTCCTCCACCAGCCCTACCTGCTGGACGAGCAGCACCCCGTTGCCCCGACCACCTACACCCTCGACTTCACCCGAGGGTCCCAGCGCTACAGGTACTTCGTAGAGGCCCACGGCTGGGGCATCGCCCACGAGGAGCTGTGGGAGGCTGAGAGGCGATGGAAGAGACTCTTCCTGCGCACCCAGGACCGTGACGACCCAGAGCCCACAGTTGTCCCCGGGCCGTCCCTGAGGGGGGCCACGGCCGAGGTCCGCCGTATCACCACGTCTAAGGACCTGTTCCTGGCGCTCGCGCTGCGCTACCGCCACGCCTCCCTGGCGCCGGTCGCCCGCTCCCTGAGGTCCATACGCCCCATCCAGCACACCGACATCGAGCGCGACGCACGCCTCAGCTGGCTGACAGAGCACCTGGCCGAGGAGACGGCGGGCGCCACACAGTGGCACGACGTTGTTGATGCTGTCGCCCACAGCGCAGACCTGGGCATCCTGCGCGTCGAACTGGAGGAGCGGGACATCCCTCACGAGCTGCTCGCAAGGATCAGGCTCCTGTTCACCTCTGACGACGAGGAGCCACCGGAGATCCCCGACGAGCTGCTGCGCCAACTCCAGCACTCCCTCGTCTTCGTGCACCGTGGTACCGATGGCAAGGAGTACAGGCTGCCCCTGGAGGCCCAGAGCCAGGGCACGCTCACCTGGCTGGCCACTATGGGGCCGGCCGCCGACGCCCTGAGCCACGGCCACCTTCTCCTCGTCGATGAGCTGGACGCAAGCCTGCACCCGACGGCCGTCGCGTCCCTCGTCGAGCTGTTCAAGGACACCGACCTCAACCGCCACGGCGCCCAACTGGTGTTCACCACCCATGACGCCAGCCTGCTGGGCAACTCCCCCACACAACCGCTGGAGCGCGGTGAGGTGTGGCTGTGCGAGAAGGACGATGACGGCAGCGCTGACCTGTACTCCGTCGCCGACTTCACCGGTCCCCGCCAAGGCACCAACAAGGAACGACAGTACCTAGCTGGCGCCTTTGGCGCCGTGCCTCGAGTAGACACCTCCAGCCTTCGACATGCCCTCACAGCGCCCTCGCTCTACCGGGAGGTCGAGGGCTGACATGGGTCCCAGACAGCCCAGACCGCACAGGGGACGCACAGACCGCCAACAACGTAGGACAGTCCTCATTGTCACCAACGGCCGCCAGACCGAGAAGATGTACCTTGACCACATCAAGCAGCAGGTCATCAGACGGGACGTGTCCGTCAAGACCCAGTTCATCAACGGTGACCCCCTAACACTCATCAAGGAACTCAAAAGACCTCGCGCCGACCTGTCCGCATACCGGGAAGTCTGGATTGTCGTGGACCAGGACGGGCAGGACTGCTCGAAGTTCCTAAGAGACTGCCGGAGCCTGAGCACCCGTACCAGGAAGGTCCACGGCGTCATCTCCGTCCCCTGCTTCGAGGTGTGGCTCAACGCCCACTACGGCCCCGTCCGCAACTACCAGAACCAGGCTGACGCGCAGTACCACTACCGTGAACTCACCGGCCTGTCAGCCAGGCAGGAGAAACTAGTACCTCGCGACTTCCCGTGGGCGGAGGCACAGGCTGCGGCTCAGCGGTGCTTCCTGCCCTCTGACGGGCTGCCGGGTCTCGACACCCAGCCGAGCCGCTCCGCCACCACGATGCCTCACCTGCTGCACAGCCTCAGGCTGGTAGACCTCAAGAACTGACACAGCTCGTCGCAGCATCCTCATAGATGAGTCGGCACGTCAGTCTTCCGTGAGGATCCGGTGCATCTAGGTGCACCAGGGAGGAGGCAGACATCAGGTCAGGCCCCAGTGACCCGCTACGTTAGGAGAACGCCGAGGACGTCGCCGCAGCCACCGCTGCACGAGCGGAGAGCGAGCCGCCGATCCCACATGATAAGCTCATGGCCGAGCTTCTGGTCCTCGGTCCTACGGGTAGGCCACCGCCGTCCTCACCCGCCCGCGTACAGGCGGACCGGAAACTCCCCGGGCACCCGGCCGTACCCGCTGCGCCTGGGAGCCAGCACCACTGGCCCACAGACAGTCCGCCTGTCCGCCGAACCTGTCACACCTGCTGCGCCCGACAGACCTGTACCACCCGGGTCACGCGGCACCCGTCGCAGGACCACCGGGGCCAGCGGGTCCAAGGTGAATGTGACCCGGGTGCAGCCCTTTCGGTGCCCGTGGAGCCCGGCGCCCTCAAGGCGGCGGGACCAGGGCCCACCGCTGGGTGTCATCAGCCCAGAAACCAGGTGAGAAGGCAATCTCGACCTCGCCGAACCCCGCTGCGGCGACGGCGCGCAGCTCCTCCACCAACTCAGCCATCGGGACCGGGGCTCACGGCCGTCTCCTCACGGGTCATGGCCCTGAAGGTGCGCGAGAGGCCGGTCAGGCGGCGACAGTGAGGACCAGGAGCTCAGTCCCGGAGTCCGGGCCGAGCCTGACCTCAAAGTAGGAACTGGGCTCTGGGCTCCAGGTCCTGATACTTGGAGGTGAAGGCTCTGCAGGCTAGGCGGCCCGTCCTGGCCGACGTCACAGGCGAGCCTGACCATGACCCGCTGGTGGCGGCAGGACGACCGGTGGTCTCGTGGGCATCGTATGCGGCAGGCACCTGGCCCTCGTATCGTGGGAACCCGGTAGACAGCCTTCCCGATGGGGTGACGGTACCAGTGAGGATATCGGCAATGACCTCCGGGGCGGTGGTACCCAAGTGCCAGGCCTGGAGGACAGCACCGGTCAGGTCAACCCGCTTCTCGACGACCAGCGGGCGCCCGGACACGAGCACGACCGCCAGGGGCGTACCGGTGGCGGCAACCGCATGGACAAGCGCGACCTGGTTGCCTGGAAGACGGAGGTCGGCGCGAGACACCGCCTCCTCGGTGAGGTGGCTAGGTTCCTCAAGAGCGAGGACCACCAGGTCAGCCGAGGCCACACGGCGCGCCAGGAGGTTCTCCACCCCGGAGGTATCTCCGACCACGACGCCTTGCAGCCTCTGTGCGGACATGCTCACCGTATTAAAGTCGCGCCCGTCCTTGGCACCACCGGAGTCCTCACCCTGCTCCGCGGCCGCGCGACGCGCCTCCAGGTCGGCGGTGATCCGTTCCGCCATCGGCCGGTCCAGCCTGCAGAACAGCAGCGGAATAATGGCGACAGCAGCCAGGACGGACGGGACCAGGTTGGCTACGACGTTGATTCCGATCAGCGCCTGGTCGGTCTGGACTCTGGCCCCACCCACGTAGCCGAAGGCGCCCATGATAAGCAGACCGAGCCTCCCGAACAGCCTGACGAGGTTGATAAGGAGCAAGGCGAAGACGATCAATCAACTGCCCGTTATCCAGGACCGCCCTAACCGTGCGCCCGAAAGGAACCCTGGGCTGCTCCGGCGTCAGGGTGATGACCTCCCTGGCCCTCAAGGCCGTGACCCAGAAGAGGGGCACAGCCAGAACCGCGAGAAGGCCCATGGTCGGCACGAAGCCCCTGGCACTGTTTTCGTCGTCACCCGCGCCAGAAAAGAGGAGCGGCAGCGGCATGACAACCGCCCTCAGGAGGATCTGGGACAGGCCGCGCCCCCACCGAGCGCAGCCAGTCGAGGTCAAGACGGGTCCCGTGGCGGTCGTCATGACCCCGGCTATGGCCCAGTAGGGAATGTTGACCACGGTGTTGAGAAAGCCGTAGAGAAAGCACAGCACCACGTAGGCGACGCCCGCGTACCAGACCTTGGCGGTGGACCCGGCGCTGGGCGATGTGAAGGCGAGGACAAAGGAGACGGCGAGCAGGGGCGCGTCGAAGATGATGTAGGGACGGAAGCGGCCCCCCACCGGGATCTGGTGCGCTCGGCGAGATAGCCGAGTCCCAGGTCCTGGACTCCGTCCAGGATGCAGGCCACGAGCATGATCGTGGCTGCGGTGGCAGGGGTGATCAGAGCGACATCGGTGTAGAAGATGAGGAACCAGGAGCCGACGGTGGTCCTGGGAGCCGAACTCGGCAAAGGGATAAGGAGAGCTACGTCCGGCTCAACCTGGGGCTGGGCATGGGCATCGCCTCCGGGGGCAGGTGCACCGAGGGGCTGGGGCCAGCCCCCGGGAGATCGCCCACATCCAGGTCGGAGACCCGGGCGGGAGAAGGTGCCGAATGCGCGAGCTGGTCGAGCAGCGTCGCCAGGACGTGTGAGGCTGCGGTGAGCGGTACCAGCCGCCACGAGGCAAGACAGGGAAGATCTGCTTGGAGCACACGAAGGTCAGTCCCACGCCGGGCCGTCTCCTGCCCCCAGGGGAGTGCTAGTGTCGTGAGCACCACAACGGCAGGAGACAACCGCATGGCAAGGCGCATCCTGAGCATCGGGTTCATCGGCAACGGGAAGGGGACCAACCGGTACCACATCCCCTTCTCGCAGGTGCTACCTGAGAAGTTCCGCGTCAAGACCGTGCACGCACGCCACATCAGGCACGACGTGTGGCCAGCACTGCCCAACGTGACCTACACCTGTGACCTGGAGGCCGTGCTCACCGACCCCGAGATCGACGTGGTGGAGATTAGCACGCCGCACTCCACCCACTACGAGCTCAGTCGGCAGGCGCTCAAGGCGGGCAAGCACGTGGTGTGCGACAAGGCCTTCGTCGGCACCGTGGCACAGGCCGAGGAGCTCTACGCGCTCGCCGACGCCCAGGGTGTCACCGTCCAGTGCTACCAGAACCGCCGATTCGACTCGGACTATCTCACGGCGCGTAAGGTCATGGAGTCGGGCAAGCTGGGCAAGGTGTTCGAGATCGTCACGCACTACGACTACTGGCGCGAGGAGTTCGTTGAGCACGGGAGGACGGGCGTCTACGACCGCCTCTCAGGTATCGTGTACGGCCACTCCTGCCACTGCGTCGACCAGCTCATCGACTGGCTCGGCGTGCCCGACCGCTGGCACGCCGAGGCCCGCCAGCTCTACGGACCAGGACGTCCCGACCTGTACTTCGACTTCGACCTCTACTACGACGACCTGGGGATCAAGGCGACCGCGGCAGCAAGCTACACGGCCGCTATCCAGCGCCCGAGCTTTGAGGTGTACGGCGACCGCGGTACCTTCATCAAGGTGGAGAAAGACCAGCAGGAGCGCGACCTCAAGCACTTCTACCTTCCGGCCGGCCACGACGACTTCGGCCTCGACACGCCCGAGCAGTGGGGCACGCTGCGCTACTACGACGACGACAGCCGCATGCACCAGGAGCGGGTGGAGACCGTGCGGTCGTCCTACTCCATGTTCTACGACGCCCTGTACGAGACCGTGGCCCACGGCGCCCCGCCGCTGGTGCGGCCCGAGGAGACCCTGGCCCAGCTGCGGATCCTTGAGGACGCGGTCAAGGACCTGAGGTAGGCGGCGGCCCCGGACCTGGCTGCAAGAAGCCTGAGGACCAGGCCCGCCCGGCATCACAGTGGCGCATCGCACCTGTGCGGGCACCTTGCAGAATGCCCCGGTGCCGTCGTTCCTCCGGGTACGTGACCACCGCCTCCACGCGCACCGCGCACCCACCCGTCCCACATCGCAGGAAGGACACCTATGATCCACGTCATCGCCACCTTTGCGGTCAGTTCCGACCAGGTCGACAGGTTCATCGAGACGGCTCAGCCCCTCGTGTCAGCCTCGCGCGCCGAGAACGGCAACATCTCCTACGAGCTGCTGCGCTCGCGTGAGGAGCCCACCCGCCTGACCTTCCTGGAGACCTGGAGGGACGACGCCGCGCTCCAGGCACACAGCGCCTCGCAGCACTTCACCACGATCATCTCCCGCCTGCTGCTGCTTGCCGAGGGGGAGCCCTCGATCGTCCAGTACGTAGCAGCCTGACGGATGTATCAGGCAGCCGCCTGCTGCCAGTCAAGGCCCCGGGGCGACGGGGCGGGGACCTCGTCTTCACCGGGCCGAGCCAGGGCGACCTCGATACCCACTTCCGCGCCACCCCGGTCAGCGGCGCCAGCCCCGCTGCACGTTGCTGGCGACCTCCGCACCACACAGGTTATTCTTCCCTTATGAGTACTAGCCCACCACACCACAGCACGGATCACCCTGTCCTCGACCACCACTCGACCGCCCGCGTCGCCACGAGCAGCCCGTCACGCTACGGGCGGCAGCTCGTGGACCACATGACCCGCAAGATCCAGGCCGAGTGGAACGACACCACGTCCACCGGACGGCTGGCCTTCGATCTCGACGGCCCGGTGACCGGTGTCGTCGACCTCACCTGCGAGGCTGACACCCTGGTCATGGCGCTGTCGGCCGCCAAGGACGAGCAGGAGCGTCTGGAGCAGGTGGTCGGCTCCCACCTGGCCCGTTTTGGCTATCGCGACGGCCTGGCTGTCTCCTGGACACGGCAGGACGGCTCAGCCGGGACCACTCAGGGCCCTCTGTCCGAGGAGGACGTGGAACGCCTGAGCCGCAGACGCTAGGAGCACGCTGCCCGCCAGACCAGGCAGGCCAGCGCCTCCGGCTGGACACAGGAGCGCGCCAGGCAAGCCAGCACCCCGCCGCAAGCAGGCTGAGCGGCTCCAGGCACGCTCTGACCCGCACGCCCGGCGTACAGCCTGCCCTCGGCCCAGCGTCACGCCCCGGCGCCACCGAGGGCGACCTGCCCGTCGGTGTCCCTGACCCGCAGCATGAGCAGCAGGCCCGCCAGCACGACCGCGACTACTCCCAGGACCCCCCAGTGGGTGGCACTCGCGCCCTCGACCGAGGCGCCCACCCCTAGGAACGCCCCGTACATCATGGGTGCCAGGAAGGACACCGCCCGCCCGGTGGTGGCGTAGAGCCCGAAGACCTCCCCCTCCCGGCCCGGCGGGATAAGCCGCGCCAGGAACGAGCGCGACGCCGACTGGGCCGGCCCCACGCAGCCGGACAGGACCAGTCCCAGCGCCCAGAAGACGCCGGCTCCCGCGTCGTGCAGGACGAAGACCAGGACCCCTGCTACCACCAGGACGGCAAGGCTGCCCAGGATGACCCGACGGGCTCCGACGGCGTCGTCCAGACGTCCGGCAGCAATTGTGGTCACCCCGGCCACCAGGTTCGCGGCGACGGCGAAGACGACAACGTCCCCGGCAGAGAAGCCGAAGGTCGCCTGGGCGATGACGCCGCCGTAGGTGAACACGCCCGCCAGCCCGTCACGGAACACGGCGGAGGCCAGGAGGAACCACAAGACCTCCGGGTGGTCATGGCGCAGACGCGCAAGGGTGCGCCACAGGCCCACGTAGGAGGCGACCAGTGACTCACGGCGTCTGGGCACCTGCTCCTGCTGGTCGTCAGGTCCAGTCTCCATGGTGGCTGCCTGTCGCTCCTGACCCCGGCTGGCCTCCTCCTGGTTGGCCACGGCGACCCGAGCACGGCGGCGTCTGGCGCCCCGCCCGGACTGCGTCACCACGACCGGTAGGGCGAACACTCCAAACCACAGGGCCGACAGCAGCACCGACACCCGGACGTCCAGGCCGTCCTCGCCAGTGACGCCGAACCACCCCACCTGCGGCTGTATGAAGCCGACGTAGACGATGAGCAGCAGGACGATGCCCCCGATATAGCCCATGCCCCACCCCAGGCCGGAGACGGCCCCGATCCTGTCCCTGGTAGCCAGGTGACCCAGCATGCCGTTGTAGTTGACGGTGGCCAGCTCAAAGAAGACGTTGCCCACCCCCAGCAGGACGATCCCCAGCCACAGGTAGCCCGGCCGGGGCAGAACCAGGAACATCGCCGCGGACACAGCCACCACGACAGCCGTGTAGGCAGCCAGCCAGAACACGGTGCGTCCGGCCCGGTCCGCGCGCTGGCCGGTGACCGGTGCCAGGAGTGCGATGCACACGCCCGCCACAGCCAGCCCGGTACTGAGCGCGGACTGGGTGGAGGCCTCGGGACCAAAGGCCTCGCTGGTGAGGTAGACGGTGAAGACAAAGGTCGTGATGACGGCGTTGAAAGCCGCCGACCCCCAGTCCCACAGCCCCCAGGCGAGGACGGGCCAGGTCAGCAGCGACGAGCGGCGCGGGGAGGAGGCCCAGGGGCAGGCACGCGGCGCGCCTGCGTCTGCCGGGAGTCGTGAGGAGGGCGGGGCAGGCTTTGTCATGGTAGGAACACTACTGCTCCCCGGACGAGGGCGGGCGCGTACGGGAATCCTCGTCGCGCAGGACAGCCTCAGCCAGGGCCAGGTCCAGGGGCGTGGTGATCTTGAAGGCCTGCTCATGCCCGGCCACGACGACGACCCGCCCGCCCTGGGCCTCGACCAGCCCGGCATCGTCCGAGGCCGCCAGGGCCTCGTCCACCTCTCTGGCGGCGCCGGCCCGGTGGGCCGACACCAGGACACCGGCTGAGAAGCCCTGCGGGGTCTGCACGGCGCGCAGCCGCGCACGCTCGGGCGTGCCGACGACGGCCTCGGCCCAGGGCCCGGGCGGCTCCTCACCTCCCGACTCCAGGCACCCAGGACGGTCCGGCACCGCCGACAGGTACGCCGGCCCGGGCTGGGCCGCGACGAGCCCGGGGGCCACCTCCTTGACCGTGTCGGCAACGGCCAGGGCGGGGACCACCGCACCGTGGCCCGCGCGCACCGCAGCCACGACCCGACGCGTCACCTCCGGCGGGGTCAGCGCCCGGGCCGCGTCGTGAACCAGCACCACCTCGGCACCCGGCATCCTGTCCAGCGCAGCCTCCAGACCCAGACGGACCGAGGCCTGCCGAGAGACGGGCGAGCCCGCCACGACCTCGACAGCCTCGGCCGCCACCGCGTCTACCTCGACGCGGAAGCGGTCCAGCTCTGCGGCTGGCGCGGTCACTACGACATGGTCCACCACACCGGAGTCAACAAGCCCCTGGGCAGCACGACGTAGCAGGGACAGCCCTCCCACCCTCACCAAGGCCTTGGGGCCTCCCGCCCCCAGCCGACGGCCTGAGCCGGCTGCGGTCAAGACAGCCACCACGCCCTGCGCGGGAGGGGCAAGTGACATGGCAGGAGAGCTGGAAGGGCGGGTGGGGCTCACACAGGGGACAGTAGCGTGGAACCGTCGTGCCCGCCGAGATCAGGATGCCAGCGCCTCGTCCAGCCGGGACTCGGCAACCTCCTCCGGGGTCTTCTGGGCCAGAGCCAGCTCAGAGACCAGGATCTGCCTGGCCTTGGCGAGCATCCGCTTCTCTCCGGCAGACAGTCCCCGGTCCGTGTCGCGGCGGGACAGGTCACGAACCACCTCAGCCACCTTGATGACGTCACCGGAGGCGATCTTCTCCTGGTTGGCCTTGAAACGCCGCGACCAGTTGGTGGGTTCCTCTGTCAGCGGGGCCCGCAGAACGTCAAAAACTCTCTCCAGACCGGTCTCATCGACGACGTCACGAACCCCGATCAGCTCGACGCTCTCCGCAGGGACAAGAATTGTCAGATCCCCCTGAGCCACCTCAAGCTGCAGGTAGGTCTTGGACTCTCCCCGCACTTTGCGCTGTCGAATATCAATAATCCGAGCTGCGCCGTGGTGGGGGTAGACAACGGTCTCGCCGATCTCAAAGGTCATAGGGATGACTCTCCAGGTTGTTTGTGGAGCCCTAGTTTATCAGGGAACTCTGCCGTAACGTCGGGGACGTATCTCACAGGAGTCCTACCCTCCCGCGCCGCAACACAGAGGTCAGGTACCAGGGGCGGGGACAAGCCGGTAGCCCAGGCCGCGCACAGTGACCAGCATCGTGGGACGAGAGGGGTCCGCCTCGATCTTGGCACGCAGCCGCTTGACGTGGACGTCGAGAGTCCTGGTGTCACCTACGTAGTCAGTACCCCATACCTCGTCGATAATCTGGCGGCGGGTGAGAACCCGGTCCTGGTGACGCAGGAACAGCTCCAAGAGCTCGAACTCACGCAGCGGCATCGCTACCACCTCTGCGTCAACCCGCACCTCGTGACGCCCCAGGTCCATGACGACGCGTCCCGCCTCCAGCACCAGCCCTTCCTCCTGCCGCAGGCTGGCCACCCGGCTGCGTCGTAGCACCGCGTTGACCCGGGCAGCCAGCTCCCGGTAGGAGTAAGGCTTGGTGACGTAGTCGTCGGCACCCAATTCCAGCCCCACGATCTTGTCCACCTCGGAGTCCTTGGCGCTGAGCACGATGATGGGCACTGCGGAGCCGCGCCGGATCCGGCGGCAGACCTCGGTCCCGCTCAGGCGTGGCAGCATCAGGTCCAGCAGGACCAGGTCTATCGGCCCGCAGCCACCGGGGGCGGAGGCGGCCTCAAAGATCTCCACCGCAGCGACCCCGTCCACGGCCTGGACCACCTCAAACCCGTCGCGCCTCAGACTTAGCGTCAGCGGCTCACGAAAGTTCTCCTCGTCCTCAACCAGGAGGATACGCGTCACGTCACTGCCCTCCCGCTGCCGGCCCCTGGAGCAGCCCAGTCTCCCGCCCGCGCAGTCGGGGCAGGACCAGGGTGAAGGTCGAGCCCCGCCCCGGGGCGGACCACACCTCGACAGCACCTCCGTGGTCGGCAGCGACGTGCTTGACGATGCTCAGCCCCAGCCCCGTGCCGCCAGTGGAGCGCGAACGTGCCCTGTCCACCCGGTAGAACCGCTCGAAGACCCGGTCCTGCTCGTCCTTGCTGATCCCGACGCCCTGGTCCACGACCGCGACGCGCACCAGGCCGTCGTCACGCTCGTCCAGGGAGGTGCCCACAGCCACCCGGCTACGGGGGCCGGAGTAACGCACCGCGTTGTCCAGGAGGTTGCGTACAGCCGTGGTGATAAGAGCGGCGTCGCCACGGACCCGCAGTCCCGGCACACCCCCGGAGACCAGCTCGACCTGGCAGGCCTCCGCCTCCACCCTGACACGGTCCAGAGCCTCGGCGACCACCTCGTCGAGGTCGACCTCCTCGGGCTCCTCCAGGGCGTCACCCTCCTGGAGCCGCGTCAGCTCGATAATCTCGTGGACAAGCACCTCCAGGCGACGCGCCTCCTTGCGTATGCGCCCCGCGTAGTCGCTCACGAAACCCGGATCCAGGGCAGGGTCACGAGCGCCTTCCTCCACGGTCTCGGCCAGCAGCGCTATCGCACCGACAGGAGTCTTGAGCTCGTGGGAGACGTTGGCGACAAAGTCCCGGCGCATCTCCTCCACCCTCCGTGCTGCTGTACGGTCCTCCGCAAGGACGAGCACGCGCCCCTGCCCCAGCCCAGCCACCCGCACCTGGAGGTAGAACTGCCCCGCACCGCTGACGGGCCCCCGAGCCACCGTCACGGGAGCCTCCTGAGGCAATCCCGTGGCCCGCACCGCTGCCACCATCGCGGCCACGGCAGGCTCGGCCACAGCGTCGTCGCGCACGATGTTGTAGGTGTAGGCGCTGGCTGAGGCTCGCAGGACCTCGTCGTCCTCGTCCAGGACGACGACAGTGGAGCTCAGGGCCGCCAGGACGGAGACGACCGTATCGGTCCCGGCCAGTCCTCCCGGCTGCGGGGAGGACTGGCCGCGCCTCCTGCCGCGCGCCCCGCCCACGGCCAGGACAGCGACCACCCCTGCTGCCGCCCCAACGACAGCAGCGATGAGCAACCAGACAGCTTCCACGTCCTCTAGGTTAGAAGCCGAGGCCGTCCTCGCAGGCCTCCCACGCCCCCTACGAGGCTGAGGAACAGCAAAGGAACAGCCGAGGAACAATCAAGGACAAGGAGCATGTCGTGCGTGAGATCTTCCACCAGGAGCTCAGCCAGCTGGGCGCTGACCTTGAGTCCATGGCGCACCAGGTCGCCACCGCTGTCGAGCGCGCCGCGGAGTCCCTGCGTCACGGCGACATCATTGTCGCCGAGCAGGTCATTGACGCCGACGAGCGCATCAACGACCTCCAGCGTGACATCGACGACCTGTGCGTCATGCTGCTGGCCCGCCAGCAACCGGTTGCCGGCGACCTCCGCCACGTCCTGTCCGCCCTGCGGGTAGCCCAGACCCTGGAGCGCCAGGGAGACCTGGCCCGCCATGTCGCGGCAATCGCCCGGGGACGCTACCCCGAGCCCCCCGCCCCTGAGCCGGTCCTCGGCCTCCTCCTGCAGATGGCGGACCTGGCTGTCCGCGCGGGCAGGGACGTGGCCCGCCTGATCGAGACCAGGGACCTGGGCCTGGCCAAGACGATCGAGGCCGGGGACAGCAAGCTGGACGCCCTGCACCGCAGGTCCTTCCAGATGATCCTGGACCCAGCTCACGAACTGAGCCGCCAGCAGGTTATCGACGCGGTCCTGCTGGGCCGCTTCCTGGAGCGGTTCGGGGACCACTCCACCTCCGTAGCCCGCCGAGTCGCCTACCTGGTCTCAGGGGCGTCGCTGCCGGAGACCCACGACAACGAGGACGCCGACGCCCTGCACCGGCGCTGACCCACCACCACACGCCACGTGGGCCGTGCACCCGGCTGCAGGGGTGCACGGCCCACGTCTCAGTCCCAGTAGGGTCCCAGACAGCCGGAGAAGCGAGCGGCGACAGCCTCAGCAGCCGCCGTCTCGCACCGACTCACCTGCCCTGGTTAGCCACTGCGGCGATCTTGGCCTCGGCCTCAGGGTCAAGGTAGCGGCCACCCTTGGTCAGTGGCCTGAGAGTCTCCTCGTCGAGCTCGTAGACGAGCGGGATACCGGTCGGAATGTTGACACCGGCAATGTCCTCGTCGGAGATCTCGTCAAGATGCTTGACGATTGCCCGCAGCGAGTTGCCGTGGGCGGCGATCATGACGGTCCTGCCCGTCCGGATCTCCGGGACGACCGTGCCCTCCCAGTAGGGCAGCAGACGCTCCAGCACGTCCTTCAGGCACTCCGTGGCAGGAATGGGCTCCCCGGCGTAACGGGGATCCGAGTCCTGGGAGAACTCCGAGCCTAACTCGATCTCCGGGGGAGGGACGTCGTAGGAGCGACGCCAGAGCATGAACTGCTCCTCTCCGTACTCGTCCCGGATCTCCTTCTTGTTCTTACCCTGCAGGGCGCCGTAGTGACGTTCGTTGAGACGCCAGTGCCGCTCCACAGGAATCCAGTGGCGGTCCGCAGCATCCAGAGCCAGGTTAGCGGTCATGATGGCACGGCGCAGCACGGAGGTGAAGAGCTTCTCGGGCAGGACTCCCGCCTCCTTGAGAAGCTCGCCGCCGCGGACAGCCTCTGCACGCCCCTTGTCTGACAGCGGCACATCGACCCAGCCGGTAAAGAGGTTCTTTGCGTTCCATTCGCTCTCGCCGTGGCGGAGCAGCACGAGGGTGTAAGCCATAGGCCTATCCTGCCAGGCCGCGCTCCGCGACGCGAGACCCCAGAGGTCCCAGGGCGCCGAGGACCCGAGTCACAGGGCAGTACGCCCTGGCTACGGCACACGTCCACGACCTGGGCGTCAGCACACGGGCTGCGCGGCCGACGCAGCCTCGCGCCGCGCCTCTCAGTGGGCCTTGTAGTAGGCGTCGCGGATCTCCGCCGAGACACGCCCGCGGTCGGAGACCTCCATACCCTGCTCCCGCGCCCACTCGCGGATCTTCTGCGTGTCCGACGACCCAGAGGAGCGGCGCCGGGTGTTACGCCGCCCGCCGACTCGACGAGCCTTTGCCACCCACTCCTCAAGAGACTCACGAAGAGCGGCCGCGTGCTCGTCGTTTACGTCAATCTCGTAGGTAACGCCGTCAAGCGCGAAGGTGATGGTCTGGGTCGCCTCGGAGCCGTCGACGTCGTCGACAAGGATGACTTGCGTCTTCTGTGCCATGGTCCCTCAATCAGATACGGGTGCGGGATTACCTGAGCGAATCCCGCTCCGGACGGCATCTAGACTAAACGTCTTCCAGAATTGATGCAACACTCGTCATCAGACGACGCCCTCTAACCTCGCCGACTCCACAGGGTTATCCGGATAGCAGCCTCGGAGGGAAAGCAGGCGTAGCCGACAAGGACGTGCTCACGGCACCAGCAGGGAAGAACATGACGGGACCATGGGTCAGCCGCGTCCCGGCAGGAGCGCAGCAGGAGGGCTTTTCAATATCAGCCACCTATTTTCTCAGAATCCTCCCAGGATGGGTACCGACAGCCGACGGCCAGTCGTCGCGAGGTTCTACAGGCCGACGCGTGCAGGCTGCACCGCCCCGACCTCTCCTGTCGTTCCCTCCTGGGCCCGAGTAATGTCGCAGCGTGCTGCCCTGTCCCGCAGGCACAGGCACTACAGACGACGGCAGCCTGGCACATGGTGCCAGGCTGCCGGTCGAGCCGCCTGTGGGAATCGAACCCACGACCTATTCATTACGAGTGAATCGCTCTGCCGACTGAGCTAAGGCGGCGCACCGCTGGATGCGGGCGTGCCGAACATACCGGTCCGAGAGCCCTGCGTGCAATCTGCACCCGGACGAGCAGACGGTGTTTCTGGACACAGCAGGAACACCTCGACCACCAGACAGGGCCGTCTGCGGCCTCACGGCAGAGCCGCTGTTTCTGCCCACCTGAGGGAGCGCACAGCCAGCCGCGACCGCCCGGCGCACAGCCGCACCTAGGGAAAAACGCTAGCCTGGTTCCAGCAGGCCCGCCCCCGCCCTGGTCGGCGCCGACGGCACCGCAGCTGTCTGCGCTCCCAGCGGAGCACCGGGGAGCGGGCTGCCAGGACGCCGCGGTGTCCGCCCACCCTCCACGAGACAGGCGCACAGCGGCTACCAGCACACGCGCCGCATGACCTCCGACCCGGAAGGACAGCCATGGCACAGACCTCCCACCCGCCTCGTACCTCACCCGGAGGGGGCTCTGCACCAGGGCAGGAGCCCTGTGTCCAAGACAGAGGGGACACCGGCTACAACAAGTCCCTCAAGAACCGTCACCTCCAGATGATCGCCATCGGCGGGTCCATCGGCACCGGCCTGTTCCTCGGCGCCGGTGGACGTCTTGCCCAGGGCGGCCCCGGCCTGGCCATCGCCTACGCCGTGTGCGGCCTGTTCGCCTTCCTCATGGTACGAGCACTAGGCGAGCTGGCGATCCGCAGGCCCTCCTCCGGGGCTTTTGTCTCCTACGCACGGGAGTTCCTGGGGGAGAAGGGCGCCTTCGTCACCGGCTGGCTGTTCTTCCTGGACTGGTCGGTCACCGTCATGGCCGACATCACCGCCGTCGCCCTCTACCTGCGCTACTGGAGCGCCTTCCACGTGATACCCCAGTGGGTTCTCGCGCTGGTCGCCCTAGCTCTCGTGTTCGCCCTCAACATGATGAATGTCAAGATGTTCGGCGAGGCTGAGTTCTGGTTCGCCCTCATCAAGGTCGCCGCCATCGTCGCATTCATGGTGGCCGCCATCTGGGCTATCCTCGTGGGGGCTCCGGTCGGCGAGTCCACCGCAGGCATCCACAACATCACCGACAACTCCGGCATCTTTCCCGAGGGCCTGCCAATCGTCTTCGCGCTGACGCTCGGTGTGGTGTTCGCCTTCGGGGGCACCGAGATGGTAGGTGTGGCCGCTGGGGAGGCCAAGGACGCGGAACGCGTGCTTCCCAAGGCCATCAACTCCATGATCCTGCGCATCTTCGTCTTCTACGTAGGGTCGGTAGCCCTCATGGCGCTGGTCCTGCCCTACACGGCCTACTCCGCCAACGAGTCACCTTTTGTCACCTTCTTCTCCGGCCTGGGCATCCCCCACGCCGGAGACATCATCCAGGTTGTCGTCCTCACCGCAGCCATGTCCTCCCTCAACGCCGGCCTGTACGCCACCGGACGCACCCTGCGGTCAATGGCCGTGGCGGGAGAGGCACCCAGGGTCGCGGCGGGGCTCAACAGGAACCAGGTACCTGCCGGGGGCATCACCCTCACCTCCGCGCTGGGGCTGCTGGGGGTCGTGCTCAACGCCCACCTGCCCGAGGACGCCTTCGAGATCGTCATGAACCTTGCCGGAATCGGTATCGCAGGCACCTGGGCGGCCATTCTGGTCACCCACCTCGCCTACCTGCGAAAAGTCAGAGCAGGGGAGGAGACCCGGCCCGACTACAAGATGCCCTGGGCACCTTGGTCCACCTACGCCGCCCTCCTCTTCTTCACCGTCGTGGTGGCCTCCAACCTCACCAGCCCTGCCGGACGCTGGACGCTGGCGCTGTTCGCCGCCATCGTCGTCATGATGGTGGCTGGCTGGTACGCGGTGCGCGGCCGCATCCGTGGGGACCTCCTCGACGAGGTCCTGGCTGAGGACACCACAGCCTCCGCTGACCCCGGCGGTACTGACGGTCCTGCCGCCTCCTGCGGCCCAGGCTCCGGGCCGCGCCCGGCCGCCCCAGCCCGGGAGGACTGACATGCGCGTCCACATCACCTACACCGGGGGGACCATCGGGATGGTGGACTCCCCTCGTGGGCTGGTCCCGGGCGCAGACCTAGAGGGGTGGCTCGCCACCCTCCTGGACGGCACCGACCTCGCCCAGAACGTGACGATGACAGCCCTGGACCCGCTCATCGACTCCTCCAACGCGACGCCGTTGTCCTGGCAGGCTGTCGTGGAGGACCTGCGCGCCCACGCCGCCTCGGACCCGCACCAGGCCTTCGTGGTCCTGCACGGCACCGACACCATGGCCTACACCTCCGCTGCCCTGTCCTACGCCCTCACCGACTTCCCCTGCCCCGTGGTCATCACCGGCTCCCAGCTGCCGCTGGGCGTCGTGGGCTCGGACGCCGCCCCCAACGTCACCGGGGCACTGCGAGCGGCCACGAGCGGACGCCTGGAGACAGTGGCCCTGTTCTTCGGCCACCGCCTCCTGGCCGGCAACCGTGCCACCAAGAGCTCGTCGTGGGCCTTCAAGGGCTTCACCTCCCCCAACGCCGCGCCCCTGGCCATGACAGGAGCACCCTGGCAGTGGTCGCCCCCGCAGGCCCAGGGATCAGGCTGGCCCAGGGCGTTGCCCTACACCCGCCACGACGTGGTCGTGGCGGACCTGGCTCCCGGTATCACCGCCCAGCGGCTGGAGGCCATGCTGACCCCCCAGCCGGAGGCCGTCGTGCTACGGGCATTCGGCGTGGGCAACGTCCCCAGCCAGGAGCCCGGCCTGACCACCGTGATCAAGGAGACCGTCGCAGCAGGTACGGCGGTCGTCGTCGCTTCCCAGTGCCAGGAGGCTGAGGTCCTCCTGGGCCACTACGAGGCCGGTGACGCGCTGGCCCGCGCCGGAGCGGTCGGCAGTGCAGACATGACCCTGGAGGCCACCTACGCCAAGGTCCAGTTCCTGCTCAGCCAGGGTCTGCGCGGAGCCGACCTGGCCGCCGCCGTGGGGCGCTCAGTTGCCGGAGAACTGACCGAGCAGGCCCAGCAGCCCGGCTAGCCCGAGCGCCTCGGCGGGGGCAGGGAGCACACGGGCGCCGACACGGGCTCAGTCGCCGGAGCAGGTCAGGTCATCCTGCGGCAGGTCCCCCCTCAGCAGGTAGGCGTCAACAACGTCACCCACACACTCGCCAGCACGGCCGTAGGCCGTGTGCCCCTCACCCTCCCAGGTGAGAAGCCGACCAGACTCCAGCTGGTCGGCCAGGGAGACCGACCACTCGTAGGGGGTCGCCGGGTCGCCCGTGGTGCCGACGACCAGGATCGGGGCGGCGCCGCTGGCCGTGACCTCGCTGTTCTCGTTGCCGGAGAAGTGGTCCCAGCCCTGACAGTAGGCGTGGGCGTAGGTCAGCTCCTCGCCAAAGGTAGGCGAGGCCTGCCTCACGGCCTGCGCCTGCTGCTTCCAGGCCGCCTCGTCACCCTCGACAGGGTAGTCCTGGCAGTTGACAGCGGTGATGGCTTCCGAGCTGTTGCCCCGGTAAGCGCCCTGACTGTCCCGCTGAGCGAAGGCGTCAGCCACAGCAAGCAGCGTCGAGCCGTCCGGGTTGTCCCCCATGGCCTGGCCCAGCCCCGTCGTCAGCACGTCCCCCCAGGTGTCGGGGTCATAGAGGGATCCCAGGACAGCGGAGCGCGCCAGGGGGCGGGTCAGCGGCCTGCTGGAGTCACTGGTGGGGATCGCGGAGGTGGCGATGGAGTCCAGGAGCTGGCGGACCTGCTCGACCCCGGAGTCGACGTCCCCGCTAAGAGGGCAGGACGGCCCGGACTGGCAGTCCTCGACATAGACGCGCAGCGCCCGCTCAAAGCCCTCAGCCTGGCCCTGGGCGACCTCGTCCAGGCTGAGGGCGGGGTCAAGGCCACCGTCCAGGACCATGCGACCCACGTTGTCAGGGAACAGGTCGGCGTAGGTCGCCCCCAGGTAGGTCCCGTAGGAGTAGCCCAGGTAGGTCAGCACGTCCTGGCCGTTGACAGCGCGCAGGACGTCAAGGTCGCGGGCGGCGCTCTCGGTTGAGACATGGTCCAGGAGCCCGGGGACCTCGGTGGCCTCCTGGCAGGCGGCCTCGTCCTCCTGGGCAGCGGCAGCGGCCTGCTGGGGGGAGGCGTTCTCCTCCTGCCCGTCGGTGCCACTGCGCCGCTCATCGAGCTCGGCGTCGGTCCAGCAGTCCACGGCGGTGGACTGCCCCACGCCACGCGGGTCAAAGCCGACGACATCGTAACTGTCCGTTACGTCCCGGGAGAACCGCTCCCTCACGTTCTCGACAATAGTGACCCCCGAGCCGCCAGGGCCACCGGGGTTGACCAGCAGCACGCCCGCCGACTCCCCGTCGGCGGCGCGCCTCTTCATCGCGATGTCAATGGTCTCCCCTCCGGGTCGTCATAGTCCAAGGGACAGAGACGGTGGCACAGGTGTAGCCGGTGTCCTCCTGCGTCTTGTCCATGCCGTCGCTGCACGGGTACCAGTCGGCCTCCTGGGAGTAGTAGGTCTCCAGGCCGACCGGGACCTGCGGAGAGACCTCGGCAGAGGCAGGGGTCGCCGCGACAGGCTCACCCCCTGGCAGGCAGTCAGGCCCGTGCACGCGAGCAGCAGGGCGCACGATACGGCGAGGGCCGACGAACACGGCGTCTGGTCGTAGAGGTGTTCACAAGGCGAGCCTACGAGCACGCTAGGCTCGCGTCTCTCCTTCCCAGGGCGGAGCCATCCGTACCTGTGTCCCGTGCCCCTGGGGGGACCCGAGGGAACCTCCCGGCAGGGGGCACCACCACGTAGCCTGGCTCCTATGGACATCCGCCAGGAGATCAAGAGGTTCCTCACCACGCGCCGCGCCAGGGTGACACCGCAGATGGCCGGGCTTCCTGTCACTGCCGGGAACCGGCGCGTGCCGGGGCTTCGCCGCGAGGAGGTAGCCCTTCTGGCCGGCGTGAGCGTGGACTACTACACCCGCCTGGAGCGCGGGAACCTGTCAGGAGCCTCCCGGGAGGTCCTGGACGCCTTGAGCCAGGCACTCCTCCTGGACGACGCGGAGACCCAGCACCTGCACGACCTGGCCCGCTCGGCCAGCCCCAGCGGGCAGGTACGGAGCCACCGCTCCCACCAGGCCGACAGCACCCTACGTCCCGGGGTGCAGTGGATCCTGGACTCCATGCCGATGCCCGCAGCCGTCCACGACGCCACCGGCAGCTACCTGGCCACCAACCTTATGGCCCGGGCGCTCTACTCCCCGCTGTTCGTTGACCCCGCCCCCGGGCTAGCCAGGAACGGTAGTGGCAGGGGCAGCGCGAGACCGAGCATGCCCCGGTTCATGTTCCTGGACGAGCGCTCGCGCTCCTTCTTCCCCCGCTGGGAGCAGGGGGCTGAGGACCTGGTGGCCATGCTGCGGCTGGCGGCAGGCTCGAACCCCGGCGACCCGGAGCTAACGGCGCTCGTCGGTGAGCTGTCCACTCACAGCCGCGAGTTCTCCGTCATGTGGGCACGCCACGACGTGCGCTACGTGTGTCGGGCGGACAAGCTGGTGCACCACCCGGTGGTCGGGCAGATGCACCTGGTCTGCGAGTCCACCGCGATGACCAGCAGCCCGGGCCTGACCATGGTGGTCTACGGGGTGGAGCCAGGCAGCCCCAGCGCCGACGCCATGCGGCTGCTGGCCTCCTGGGCCGCCAGCGAGGTCGCCTCTGCCACGCAGCCGGCCAGGGACACGCACATAGCCAGCTGACGTCACAAACCTTGCTTGGGGGCGGGTCGAGGTGCCGACTCAGCAGGCTGACGGCTCGCTCACCGCGTCCCTCGCAGGAGGTAGTCAGCTCGCTGCGCGCTTCTCACCCGCGCCTGCTCCGCCTCCAGGTCGGCCAGAGGCTGGTAGACGCCGTCATCATGGACCACACCGCGAGAGACACCCCACATCCAGATCGTCTCTACCGCCTCCAGGGCGCACAAGATCGCCTGACGCTCATCCCTGGACCTCCAGGTCAGCGCGGGCAGCAGGGCACCGGAGCCATCAGCAGCAACCACGACGACCGCCGCAGTGGTGCGCCCGCCGGAGGCGCGCAGTGTGACGAAGATGGAGGACCGCGACCTCGGCCAGTCCAGCCACCTGGCCCGCAGCCCGTCGACGTGGGACAGACCCTCCCGGGTGACCGTCAGACGCGTGCACGCGCTCCTGTAAGCGTGGAACAGCTGGACAGCAGCAAGCAGAAGTGGCACCGCGACAAGAAGGGTCGCAAGGAGGTAGCCCTGCGGCCGGACGGAGCCGACGGAAGGGTCGGCAGACACGCTGTGTGCCTCCTGAATCCGGGGGAGGATGACGCTGGAGGCGAGCCATCCCAGCACGGCGTAGACGACGGCAAGGACCACGCGCGGCAGCCAGGTTGTCAGCCTCCTTCTGAGGACAAGCGGTTCCTGGCTTACCAGGGACGGGTCGGCCGACACACCACCGGGACTGCTCGTCTCCGTGGCAACCACAGCGCCGGGCGCCCCGTCGGGGCCAGGGACGGCCCCGACGTCGCAGACGTACCCGTTGGCCCGTGCCCACGCCCAGATCTCGTCGACCTCTGCCTCAAGGCGGTCCCGAACCCCTTCCCTGCCGACCGCCGAGACACGCGGGCGGCCAGCCTGGTCCGGCGGCCACCGGCTGAGACCTCCACCCGGCCGAGCACCGTCACCGCCCCGCGCCGGGAGACACCTGTTCTCGACGGGCTGGCGTGGTCGCGGCGGACCGACACGTCGACGACGAAGGCGGCCCGCGAGCAGGGCCACGGCAGGTGCCTGGTGCGGAGGAGCCCCCGGGAGTGGATACCGGTGGCGTCAAAGACCGTGCGCTGCCGCAACGGCACCACCCCGGCCACGACAGCCCCCAGGCCCATCGCCAGGCCCACAGTGCGTATGAGGCCGATCAACAGCAGGAACGACCCGGCCCCTGCGGGTTCCTGGAACGCGCTCACCATGCGCGTCAGAATGGCGCACATCGCCAGCCCGATCAGGATCATCAGGCCCCCGTTCACGCGGGCAGACAGGTTCGGCCGACGCACCAGGCGCGGCGGCCCGTAGGAGGAGCCGGGGCCTGGAACGGGGCTGGTCGCTGACACGTGCTCTCCTCTTCTCCACGATCTCTCTACGACCCCTCCACGACCTCTCCCAGATCTCCTCAGGGTCAGGCGGTTCGAGCGCGATCCTGGACCAGGACGGCGCCCTCAGGCCTGGGGGCGCAGCTGGACCATGAGGGCCTCCACCGCTAGCAGCGGAGCAGCGCTGGAGCCCAGGCGGGAGCGGCACTCCTCGATAGCGGCGATCCGCGCCAGGGACTGCTGGGCACCGGTGGTGCGGGCCACCTGGTCCACCGTGTCCGCCAGGTCGATATTGACACGCTCCACGTCGCTACCCAGCTGGATGGCGAGCACGTCCCGGTAGAAGGACAGCAGGTCAGTCATGGCCCGGTCCAGTACGTCGGTACGTGCCCGACGGGCGCGCCGCTTCTGGTCCTCCTCCAGCTGGCGCACCTGGGCACGCAGGGCTGGAGGAATCTTGCCTCCCTCCTCCAGCCCCAGGGCACGGGCCAACTCGGCTCTCTCCCGGGCGTCACGCTCAGCCGTAGCCTCCTTGGCCTCCGTCTCGGCCGCCTCCACCAAGGAGGCGGCCGCCAGGACCGCGTCACCAACGCTGCGCAGCGACACCGGCGACATGAGCAGCCGGTGGCGGCGCTCCCACGCGCCAGGGTCCGTGGCCAGGTGACGGGCCACCCCGATGTGGGACTGGCTGGCCCGTGCCGCCTGCTGCGCCAGCTGCGGGTCGGCGCCGTCACGGCGCACGAGGAGCTCGGCGACCGCCTGCGTCGAGGGGACCCGCAGGGTCACCAGCCGACAGCGGGAACGGATAGTGGGCAAGACGTCGTCGGCGCTGGGCGTACACAGCAGCCACACGGTCTGCGGCGGGGGCTCCTCCACGGACTTCAGCAGCACGTTGGTGGTCCGCTCCGCCATGCGGTCCGCGTCCTCCACGAGGACCACCCGCCAGCGGCCGGTCCAGGGACGGCGCTGCGCCTCCCCGACCAGGCCCCGAACCTCCTCCATGGTGATGATGAGCCTCTCCGTGGCCACGCGCACCACGTCCGGGTGGGACCCCGCCATGACGTCACGGCAGGGCTTGCATCGGCCGCACCCGGGGACCGGCCCGGTGCACTGGAGGGAGGCGGCAAAAGCCCTGGCCGCGTTGGAGCGCCCCGAGCCGGGAGGCCCGGTCACCAACCAGGCGTGGGCCATGGCTGAGTCCCCGGCGTTGCCAGCGTTTCCGGCATCCGGGTCGTCGTCGCGGCCAGGGGTGGTCGCAGCAGCCGCCTCCTGGCGCCTGTGGGCGAGGGACCGGGCCGCCCGGGCGGCCGCCGACAGGACGCCCACCACCTCCTCCTGGCCGACGACGTCGTCCCACACGCTCATGCGGCCCCGTCCCCGCTGGCGCGACCGCTGGAGGCCAGCAGCCCCCACACGGCAGAGGTGACGTCCTCGGCGACCTCGTCCACGCTGCGGGCGGCGTTGACGATGGTGAAGCGCTCGGGCTCGGAGGCGGCCAGGGTAAGGAACTGCTCCCGCAGCGCGGCACGGAACTTCGCGCCCTCGCGCTCCACACGGTCGACCTCCCCACGATCCTGCGTACGGCGGGAGGCCAGGTCGGGATCGGCGTCGAGCAGGATCGTCAGGTCAGGCAGGAGCCCGCTGGTGGCCCACAGGGACAGGTCACGCAGCTCGTGGGGACCCAGGCTGCGGGCAGCCCCCTGGTAGGCCACGGAGGAGTCGAGATAGCGGTCGGTCAGCACCACGGCGCCGCACTCCAGCGCGGGGCGCACGAGCGTGGCGACGTGGTGCGCCCGGTCCGCGGCGTAGAGGAGGGCCTCCGCGCGCGGGTCGACGTGGCCTCCGTGCAGGAGGAGGCGGCGCACGTCGGAGCCGAGCTCGGTGCCACCCGGCTCCCGGGTGACGACGACCTCGACCCCCGCCGCAGTCAGTGCGTCGGCCAAGAGCGTCAGCTGGGTGGTCTTGCCGACGCCGTCGGCCCCCTCGAAGGAGATGAACAGTCCGGGGCGGGAGCCGGCACGGTCACTGTGCACGCTACGGTCGGCTGAGGTGGTCACGCGCTCAGGGTAGCCGGGGAGCCTGGGAGGCTGCAGGCAGCAGGCCCCGTCACGACACGGTGAGGGGGAGCCGGGCCGTGCGCTGCGAGGTCCTTCCCTGGACCACCAGCACGTAGTCGCCGGGGGCCAGGTCGTCAGGCAGTGTGGCCGTGACCGAGTAGGGGTCCTGCCCGGTGCGGCTGCGCGGGGTCCTGCCCGTGGTGACACCACCAACACGCTCGCCGGTCTCCTCCAGGACCACGTCCACGTCCTCGCCGGAGAGGAGCCCCTCCCCCTGGACCGTCACCGTCTGGCCCGCACCCAGGCTGGCAGGGTCCCCGACCAGGGCGGCGGTCACAGGGACGGCGGCAGAGCACTGGTCAGCGACCTCGTCCGGGTAGGACACGGAGGCTCCCGCCCGCCGTGGCTCCTCCTCGTTGACGTTGACGCTGCCGTTGACGAGCACGCTGAAGAAGATGTCGTCAGGGAACGTGGGGTCAGGGCGCCCCGTGATGGTCCAGCTGATGAGGGTCGTGGTGTCGTCCTGGGTGTCCCAGGTGGTCTCCTCCAACAGGGTCTGGTCGTCCCAGACCCTGGCCTGGAAGGTGTAGGCCCCGGTGGTGGTCACCGGCACCGACACGGTGCACCCTCGCGAACAGGCTCTCCGACCTGAGCACTCACGCCCTCGGGGCGGGTAGGCAGGACCCGGACCTCCTGGGGGCGTAGGTAACGGTGCCCCGGGGCCGGAGCAGGTGGCCTCGTAGGTGTAGGTCCCTGGCTGGTCAGGAACCTTGACCGAGGCGAACCACCCCCGCTCAGCTGACCGACGCTACTGGTGGCCACGACCTCACCGTCGAGGCGGACGACAGCCTCACCGGCCTCACCGGCCCCCTCGGCGTCGGGACAGGCTCGCAGGAGAGCCTGTCGGAGAAGGCCACGTAGCTGCCGACCTGGGTCACCTGGGTACTGACACTCACCGAGGGACGTGGTGAGGGAGGCGAGGGCTCCTGCGCCACGCTGGCAGGGACCAGACCCAGCAGGAGCATGGCGGCGGCGGCTACCGCGACCACGAGACGGCGTGTGTACAGACGACGTGTGTGCATGATGGCACTCCTTTCATGCCGGTGGGAACGCAAACGGCCGAGATAGTAACATCATGCCCATCACGACAATATAGGGTCACCTGGGTGGAGACTGGGAGACCATCACCGCACACCACACCACCGGGTTCGTCACCGGGTTCTGGTCAGAAGAAAAACTCCCCTCCCCAAGGAGCCGGGCCAGCCAGCCAGCGCACACCCACAGCAGGTACACCACCCCTACCAGAGGCAGGTACCACGTCGGCACCAGGCGCAGGTCAAGGCGGACCGCCGCCATCACCGTGCTCATGACCGCGCTGCTGCGATCACCCGTGCTAGCCGTTCCTGGCTCAGCCACGACGGTCCCCCTTGGCGATGTAGACGGCGAGCTCCTCAATGCTGGGGGCCTCGACGACCGCCCGGTCAGCCAGGGCCTCGGCCTCGCTGGCAGGCATGAGAGCCTCCCAGCCCAGCGACGTGCTGCGCACGCCCAGGCTCACCTGCCGCACGGCACCGGTGAGGTGCTCAGGGGTGCCCCGCACCGACCTTCCGGAGCGGGTCCAGCCGGGCTGCAGCCAGCTCCCGGGCGAAGACCTCACGGTTCCAGGTGGGGTAGAAGGGCGTCAGGGCGCTCTCGACATCCCTCACCCGCCACTCAGCGTGGTACGGCGCGGTGTCGAAGACGACACCGACACGCTCGTGCGGCAGGCAGGCAGCCGTGCCGGAGTCCGGGAGGGCCATGCCCAGGACAGCCTTGATCGTCGTGGTCTTGCCCGAGCCATTGGCGCCGACAAACCCGGTGATGTAGCCCTGCGGCACCGAGAAGGTGACGTCGTCCAGGCTGAAGCCTGGGTAGTGCTTGGTCAGGTGAGTGACCTCAATGGGGTTCACTAGCTCTCCTTCGTGCTCTCTCCCGGCTCCCCACCGGGGGCCTGGGATGTCGTCATGACGGTGTCGAGCATGGTGTGCAGCTCCTCGCTGCTGAGCCCGACCAGGCGGGCCCGCTCGACCGCGCGGTCGAGGTGCTCCTCCACCTCCCGCAGGACCTGCTCGTGCACGAGCTCGGAGTTACGAGGCAGGGCGAAGTACCCCTTGCCAGGGACGTTGGCAAGGAAGCCCTCGGCCACCAGGTCGGAGTAGGCCCGCGTGGTGGTGATGACGCTGACGCGCAGGTCCCGGGCCAGCGCCCGGATGGAGGGCAGGGCCTCGTCGGCCTCGACCCGCCCGGTCAGGATCGCGTCACGTACCTGCTGGGCGATCTGCTCGTAGATCGGAACCCCCGCCGTGTTCGACAGGACAACCGTCAGCGGCATGACACCCCCTTCCGTACATAGACACTATAGACAGTATGAACGGAAGCGTGTCAAGTCAGGGCCGCCCTGGGCGCTCGCACCTGCCCGGCTGGCAGGGCACAGCCGGGCAGGAGGTCAGTCGCTCTCCGCAGGACGAGCCTCCGTGCCGGAGCCGGTGTCCTCAATGATGGGGGTCCGACCCGCCCAGACCACGGTGCTGTAACTGCCACTGACGACTACCCGGTTGACATCGCGCACGTAGACCTCGATACCGTCACCGTTGATCACCACCGTGTCGGCGTACTCGGCAATCGCCACCGTGTACGCCCCCGTAACCGTCAGGGTGGTGCAGTCACCCGTGACACGCACCTCCTCGGACCGCTGGCTCAGCAACAGCGGACCGTTGTCGCACCTCACCGTCTTGTCAACAAACCCCTCCTCAAACAACCAGTCCGAGTCGGTAATGGTCGCCGAGGCGCCCGGGCGGTCGGCGGAGCCCAAGTCCACCTCTGCCTCCTCCTCGTCCCGGGCACCGGGCACCGCGTCAGTCCCCTCCTGCTCAGACGCGTCCGCGCTGCTGTGCACCTGGACCTCAGAGGCCTGGGACGTCGGCTCGTCCTGCTGAGACTCCTCGGCCTCGGCAGAGCGAGGAGACGCCTCGGTACGGGTCTCAGCGGCCTCGCTGCTCTGCGTAGCCTTGGCGTCGGTGTCTGCCTGGGTCGGCTGGGAGGACTGTGACGAGCTGTCACCTCCTCCCGGCGAGGACACAGAGATCGAGCAGGCTCCCAGGCTCAGGGCCACGCAGGCCGCAGCAGCGCCAGCAGCCAGGACAGGACGGAAACGGGTCACAAGGTTCACAACAAACTCCGGTTCAGGTCAGATCAGGGACGGCAAGGGACAGCCCACCAGCCAGGCTCAGAAGGCGGGGATGAAGACCTCCACGCGGCGGTTGAGCTGGCGCCCCGCCGGGTTGTCGGAGCCGTCCTCGTTCTCGTTGGACGCGACCGGCTGGGTCTCCCCGTAGCCGGTGGCCTCCATGGAGGCGGTCACACCCTGGCTAGCCAGCTCCTCAACGACAGCCTGGGCGCGCTCCTCAGACAGGGTCTGGTTGAAGGCCTCGTCCGACACGGAGTCAGTGTGACCGTGGACCTGGATAGCCGGGGCGCCCGAGCTGGTCAGCACCTCAGCCAGGTTGCCCAGGGTCTGGGAGGCGTCATCGCGGACCTCGGAGGAGCCAAAGTCGAAGAGAACCCTGTCCTCCAGGGTGATGAGCGTCCCGCAGGAGGTCACCGGCTGGATGGCGTCGATCGAGGGGAAGGAGCCGACCTTGCCCACCTGCGGCAGCGGGTCAGCGTCCACGGTGAGGGTGGCAGTGGGGCTGGCGACCAGAGCGGTCCCGTCGCCGCTGTTGGTGATGGACAAGGTGGCGTCGGAGTACGTACCGGAGCCGTCCCCGTTGTTGGTGATCGTCACCGTGGGATCAGAGTACGTGCCCGACCCGTCGCCGTTGTTGGTGATCGTCACCCCGGCGTCCGCGTAGGTTCCTGACCCGTCCCCGTTGACCGTCACGGACAGGGTGGGGTCGGAGTAGGTCCCCGACCCGTCACCGTTGCTGGTGATCGTCACCGTAGGGTCAGAGTACGTGCCCGAGCCGTCACCGTTGTTGGTGATCGTCACCGTGGGGTCAGAGTACGCCCCCGAGCCGTCGCCGTTGTTGGTCGTGGAGGAGCCCTCGGAGGAAGTGACCGCGGAGCCGTCACCACCCAGCACGGTGTGCCCCGAGCCCGAGGCCAGCACACCCGGCTCCTCGCAGCGGGCAGGCCCCACACTCACCCCGGGGACTGAGTCGACCTCCTGGGTCAGGTCGGGGGTGAACATGTCAGAGGACTCGGTGAGCAGGCTGAGGTCGGGCAGCGTGAACATGGGGACGGGCGGGATCTCCCGACGGCGTAGCCGGGTACCGCATTCTCCCCTCCGGGACGGGCGAGGCTGACCCTTCCGCAGACGCCTGGGAGGACGCCGATGAGCCTGCCAAGCCCCGCGGCTCCTGGGCCGCCGACTGGGGCCAGAACTGGTGTCGCCCTCGGAGCCGCTGCCACCGGAGCCGGACCCGCCGATGTCCAGGGAGCAGGCAGCCAGGGAGACGGTAGCAAGGATGGCGCAGACCAGGGCGGCCGGGCGCCGTACGGGAAGTGGTGTGTCATGAGGAGGACTCTAGGGTCCCGTTATCGCCCTGTCGTCTCCGTGCTGTCGCAGCCTCGCGACAGCCTGCCCGGCACCCGCTGGCCCCGGGAGACGGGACCGGACGCTCTCCTCGCGCCGGGAGCGCTGCCTTGTCCGCCCGCTCCCGGCCCTGCGGCGGCCAGGCGGTCGCACCCTCAGCCTGGTGGCGGCCCCGCTACCGGGAGGGAGAGCCACACCCGGGTCCCTACCCCTGCCGGGAGGTCATCCTCGCCTGCCCACCGTGGCGTCGCAGGATCGTGGCCACCAGCGGCAGGCCCAGGCCGGAGCCAGGCAGGCCGCGGGCGTTGCCCGCGCGCGCCAACTCGCTCCACACCACGGGCAGGTCCGCCGGGGCACGCCGATACCGGTGTCAGCCACTTCGATCGCTACCGCGCCCGCCTCCTCCCGGCCTCGGACCTCAACGGTGCCCCTGAGGAGGTGTACTTCGCGGCATTGGACACCACGTTGTAGATCGCTGAGTAGAGCAGGTCGCCGTCGCCGCGCACGTGGGGCAGGGGCCAGGGGACCTGGGGCAGGTCCACGCGCATACGGACCGCCTGGTTCCTGGAGGCGGCCTCCTCGGCGACGGCCTGGACAGCGTCCTGGACGGTCTCCGCCAGGTCCACGTCCTCCAGGGCCAGGGGCAGGGTCTCCAGGTCGGCCAGCTTGCGCAGGTCGGCGACAAGACGGCCCATACGGCGCGCCTGGGCGTCCACCACGTCGGCCCGGGCTGGCAGGTCGGCGGGCATGATCTGGGGGAGGTCGGCCACAGCCGCCCGCACGGCGGTCAGGGGGTTCTTCAGCTCGTGGTCCAGGCGCCGCAGGAACTGCTGGTGCTGCGCCCAGGCCTCCTCCTGGGCCTGGCGCCGCGCGCGCTCACCGGCGACGCGCAGGCGCCAGCGCACCAGGACCACGACCAGGGCCGAGGCCAGCAAGACCGTACCCGTCTCGAGCACCAGCAGCGGCAGCGTCGCAGTCAGGGTCATAGTGGTGTGCGGAACAGTCAGGAACGCGGCTCCTGTCGTCACGACCACGACGAGCACAGCCAGGCTCCAGGCCACGAGCCAGGGCCTGCGCGAGGGGGCGTTCCCACCCGTGGCCCTGGAGGCACCTGGCGCACCCGGCGGCTCCGACGTGGTCGACACAGCTGGCACGGCAGCCACCGCCTGGGAGCCGTCAGGCCCAGGCGCGGGCAGGGAGCCCCTCACGCGTGGACCCTGGCGCGAAACCGGTACCCCACCGAGGGAACGGTCTCGATGTAGGTGGGCTGCCCAGCCGCGTCCCCAGGATCTTGCGGATCTCGCGGACACGGTGATCCACCGCCCGCGTCGAGGCGGCGAAGTCGATCCCCACAGGGCCGCCAGCAGGGCCTCACGAGTGTGCAGCTCCCCGGGGTGGCTCATGAGGTAGTCCAGGAGCATGGTCGCCTTGGGGGTCAGCGACAGCTCCCTGCCCGCGAGCGTCACCCGCCGGGAGGCTCGCTCCAGCACCAGGTCCCCAGCCACCAGGCGCGCAGCGGAGGTCAGCGGCTGGGTGCTCCCCTGGGTGCGGCGCAGCACCGCCCGGATGCGCGAGGCCAGCTCGGCCGGGTCGAAGGGCTTGGACAGGTAGTCGTCGGCACCGTCGTCCAGCGCGGAGACCCGCTCGTAGGAGGCGTCCACCTGGGTGAGGAGGATGATCGGGGTCCAGGTCCCGCCCGCCCGGATCCGGCGGACCAGCTCGCGACCGTCCATACGGGGCATGAGGACGTCGGAGACCACGATATCCACGTCGCGGGCCGCAAGAAGGTCCAGCGCCTCTACCCCGTCGGAGGCCAGGAGCACCCGGTAGCCGCTGCGCTCCAGGTAGGGGCCCAGCGAGCGGCGGATGGCTGACTCGTCATCGACGAGCAGGACGGTGGCCGTGGGGGCCGCAGAAGTCGCGGACGCAACCGACTGCGGAGCGGACGGGACAGGGGTGGGCGCTGACATGGGCGCGATCCTCCTCGGTGGTGCTCGGTGAGTCCTGGGGGCGCTCGGCAACCTCAGCCCCAGCCACTGACACCACCCCCGTGACGCCGACCGCAGCGACCGGGGGCGTTGACCAGGCCGGGCGCCAGCGCCGCCAGGGGCAGCGCAGGAGCTGGACTACCTCAGTCCTAGCCGATCTGGGTGGCGACGTTGCCGGAGCCCATGTCGGTGACGTCCGGAGTGCCGCTGAGCCAGTAGACCTTGACGTCAGAGCCAGTGATCATGACCGTGCTGACGCTGCGCACGTAGACGGTGACGTCACTGCCCGCAACGGCCAGGGTGCCCACGTTCTCCGCAGCAACCGTGACTTCAGAGCCCAGGACGCCCAGCTCACCGTCGAGGTCACCCACGAGGTTGAAACTCTCCCCCGACCCCGAGACGGCGTAGGAGCCGGAGACGGTCTGCCTGGTCCCGTTGCTGATGGCGTCCTGCCAGCCAGGATCGGTGATGTCGGAGGTGTCGCTGTCGGAGGTGCCCGAGCCAGCGTCGCCCTCAGAGTCTGCCGAGCTGCTGGCGTTGTCGGAGCCGCTGGAGCCGTCCTGGCCCTGCGCCGCCTCGGTGGTGGTAGCGTCACCAGAACCTGCAGAGTCAGCCCCACCGCCATCGGAGCCGCCGACCGACACCGAGCAGGCCGTCAGGGACAGCCCCAGCACAAGAGCTGCGGCAGGGGCCAGCAGGTATCGAGAGACACGAGAAGAGCAAGAAGCACGCACAGGGATTCCTTTCCAGGGACGCTCACCGCAGCGGGAACACTCACCGCGCTGTCGCTGTGAAGCCTAGTGACCGCGTGACGCGGCCGCGTCGCGAGCCTGTCGCAGATCAGCGACAGGACAACAGCCGGAAACCACGCCTCGACCAGAAGACCTTATACTGTGCTTTCCGTCGCATTTTCTGGGTGGAGGCTGGATATCCATTAAGTGAATTCCACTTCAGCGGGAATCGTACAAGGTAGGCTGCCACGAATCTCGCCAGGCCGAAAGACGTCAACAGGAGCCGATTTCATTCCAGTTCACCCTGACAGTCTCCCACCCCGAGCGTCGTGCCCGACCAGTCGTGACCGAGCCGCAGGCCGACCAGTAGCCTCGTGCCCTGAACGCGTGACCCGCCTCAGTTGCACGCAGGCGCGCTAGTGCTCCCGCCTCGGGCGTGTGAGCCTGGCACCCCTCCGGGGGAACTCCTTGCCGAAGCGCTCCTGCCCCGGGCCTGTGAGCCTGGCTCACACCGCTCCACCTGTGCTTGACGGTCTCCACCCAGGCCTGAACCGCGCCAGGCAAACCCCCGTCACTCCACCCCACCTGGAACAGGCATAACAACTATACCTGGCCCACACCCACGACGACCGCTACATGCCCGCTACACGGTGTGGAGGCCGCCAACTGCCCCACGCCCACGCCGACCGCTGGCCTCGTGCCCGAGAGAGGCCGCCTCGGTGCGGCCGACCTGCCCCACACCCACGACGACCACTGGGCTGGAGGACAGGCTGGAACAGCCCTGACAGGTAAACACTCCCCGGGACCGACTCCTCGAAAACGACCAATTCCTCACAGACGACCAACGTGCCAGTCGTTCTCTGAGGATTTGGTACATGTACCTTTCAGTAGCTGGTACATTTCGGCGCACCGCCCCACCTCAGGCGGTACCAGCCTTCCTAGCTCTGACCGGTTCCGTCAGTGCTGGCCGTCCCGGTGCTGGTCCCCCTGCTGCTGGCGGTCTTTGACGTCGTCCCACCGCCTGCGGCCTTACGCGTCCCAGCCGTGCCTCCCGCCGTCCTGCGGGCGCTGGCCTTGCTGGCACCCGTCCTGCCGGTACTCGTCTTACGGGTGGCGCGCTTCTTGGCAGGCCCCTTGGCCCGCTTCTCAGCCAGCAGCTCGTAGGCGCGCTCGGCGATGACCGTGGCCGGGTCGTCCCCCCGGCGCAGAGTCACGTTGGTCTCCCCGTCGGTGAAGTACGGCCCGAAGCGGCCGTCCTTGATGACGACAGGGCGCCCCGTGGCCGGGTCCGTGCCCAGGTCACGCAGAGGAGGCCGCGCAGCGGACTGCCCCCGACGACGCTTGGGCTGGGAGAACAGCTCCAGGGCCTGCTCCAGGGTGACGGAGAAGATCTGCTCCTCGGTCTCCAGGGACCGCGAGTCCGAGCCCTTCTTCAAGTAGGGGCCGTAGCGGCCGTTCTGCGCAGTGATGTCCTCCCCGGACTCCGGGTCCTGCCCCACCACCCGAGGCAGACTGAGCAGGTCGAGGGCCTGCTCCAGGGTGACCGTGGCCAGGTCCATCGACCTCAGCAGGCTCGCCGTACGCGGCTTGGGCCTCGCCGTCCTCGCCTTCCTTGAGGTCTGGGACGCCCTGGCCGACCTAGCAGACGACGTCGCAGCCCCGGCGGGGTCAGTAGCCTCACCGCCCTGGCTGCCCGCGCCCGTCGCCACCGCGCTGTCGGCGCCCTCCTCCCTAGGATCAGGCAGGACCTCGGTCACGTAAGGTCCGTAGCGGCCGTCCTTGGCGATGATCATGTGGCCTGTGGACGGGTCGACCCCCAGCTCGCGGCCGTCGTCGGCAGCGCGGGCGAACAGCTCGCGCGCCTTATCCAGGCTGAGCTCGTCGGGGGCGACATCGGCAGGCACGTTCGCCCGCCTACCCTCAGCGTCCTCCAGGTAAGGGCCGTAACGCCCCACGCGCAAGGTGACACCCTCACCGAGGTCAATGGAGTTCACCGCCCGCGCGTCAATCTCCCCCAGCCCGGCGACCAGACCTCTGAGACCGTGGAGCGTCAGCTCCGTGCTCCCAGTGTCCTCAGTACCTCCAGCATCCTCATCGCCCCCGGGGCCTGCAGTACCCTCAGCACCCGCAGCGCCGTTGTTCCCCTGCGAGCCGTTGTAGAAGCGGGACAGCCAGGCCACCCGGTCCTCCTCGCCAGCGGCGATCCGGTCCAGGTCCCTCTCCATGGAGGCAGTGAAGTCGTAGTCGACGAGCTCGGCAAAGTTCTCCTCCAGCAGGCGGGTGACGGAGAAGGCCAGCCACGTGGGCACCAGGGCCTGACCGCGGTGGTCCACGTAGCCGCGGTCAGAGATCGTCGACATGATCGAGGCGTAGGTAGAGGGACGCCCGATCTCGCGCTCCTCCAGGGCCTTGACCAGGGAGGCCTCCGTGTAGCGGGGAGGTGGGGTGGTCTCGTGCCCAGAGGCCTCAGCCCTAAGGGCAGCGAGCTCCTGTCCCTCCGTCATGGCGGGCAAGCGCACGTCCTTGCCCGCATCGGCCTTGCCAGCCCCGGAGGAGTCCTCATAGCGCTCAGCGTCACGCCCCTCCTCGTAGGCTGCCAAGAAGCCACGGAAGGTAATGACCGTGCCCGAGGCGCTTAGCCCCGCTACTGAGAACGTCGGCCCGGCGTCCCGGGAACTACCCGCCGCTGGGGTCAGGGGCACCTCAACAGTCACCGTCGCGGTAGAGCCGACGGCGTCAGCCATCTGGGAGGCCACGGTACGCCTCCAGATCAGCTCGTAGAGACGGAACTGGGCGCCGCTGAGGTCACCACTGACCTGGGCCGGGGTGCGGAAGTGGTCACCAGCGGGACGGATCGCCTCGTGCGCCTCCTGAGCACCCTTGGCCCGGGAGGCGTAGACCCTGGGGCGCTGCGGGAGGTACTGGGAGCCGTAGAGCTCGGCCACCTGCGCCCGGGCTGCCTCCACAGCCTGGGAGGACAGCACCGTCGAGTCAGTACGCATGTAGGTGATAAAGCCGTTCTCATACAGTCCCTGGGCCACGCGCATCGTCTCACGGGGATTCATCCGCAGCTTGCGTGAGGCCTCCTGCTGGAGGGTCGAGGTGGTGAACGGAGCAGCAGGACGGCGCTTGTACGGCTTGTCCTCGACAGAGGCTACCCGCGGCTGCCCGCGACCGACCGCCTCGGCGACAGCAGCCGCTCCCGCCTGGTGCAGGTGGACCACAGAGGCCTTCAGCGCAGCCGGCCGCAGCTGGCCGTCGTCGTTGAAGTCGCGTCCGGTCGCCACCCTCCGCCCGTCCAGTGTCGTCAGACGGGCAGAGAAGACGGAGTCGTGCTGGTCCTGGGACTCCTGCTGGGACGGCGCAGCCGCCTCGGGGGTATCCGGGCTCCCGGGCAGCACGGTGCTCAGCTCAGCTTCCACCCCCAGTAGGAGGCCGAGGTAAAGGCCATCCGCTCGCGCTCACGCTCCACCACCAGGCGGGTCGCCACGGACTGGACCCGCCCGGCCGACAGCCCGCCCTGACCTTGCGCCACAGGACCGGGCTGACCTCATAGCCGACCAGCCGGTCCAGGATGCGCCTGGTCTCCTGGGCGTCCACCCGGTGGGTGTCCAGGTCACGCGTGCTGTCCAGGGCGCGGGCCACCGCCTCGCGGGTGATCTCCGTGAAGGTCATGCGCCTGACCGGGATCGTGGGCTTGAGCACCTCCAGGAGGTGCCAGGCGATTGCCTCACCCTCCCGGTCGTCGTCCGTGGCCAGGTAGAGCTCGTCAGCCTCCTTGAGCGCCTTCCGGAGCTGGGCGACTGTCTTTTTCTTGTCCGGGTTGACGACGTAGTAGGGGGTGAAGCCGTCCTCCACGTCCACGGCGAACTTGCCGTAGGGCCCTTTCTTCATAGCGGCGGGCAGCTCGGAGGGCTGCGGCAAATCACGAATGTGACCCACGGAGGCCTCGACGTCGAAGTCCTCCCCGAGGTACCCGGCGATAGAACGCACCTTGTTGGGGGACTCCACGATGACGAGCTTGGTGGACACGGGCGACCTTCCTCACAGGCGGGCGTGACGGGTGGTGGCGAGACAGGCCGACTGGCAAGCCCTCAGCCAGGACACGCCTGTACCCCGTTGTGCATCAACCGCACAACCAGGCACGCCTACGCGTCCCAGACGTCTGGGAGCCGGTCGGGAACCGACAGGGACGACCCCCTCCCAGCTGACTGTAACGTATTGCGGCCGCTGGTACCTCGCAGCAGCCACGTCGTTGTGGAGAGGTCGTGGGGTCGTGGAGAGGCCGTGGGAACCACGGCTGCTGCGGACCGCACCTGCCGCCACGCCGGGAACTACACGCCCAGACCAGGTCAGCCAGCCGTCAGGACAGCTCCGACAACGCGCCACGGATCGTGGCAAGCCTCTGTGTGGTCGCGGTCTCGTCGTAGGGCAGGCCCAGTCCCCGGCACTCCGCGGCAAGCTGGGCGAGAGACCGCACCTCAGGGAATCCCTGGGACGCCAGGGAGGCGACCTCGTCCACCACGGGGGAGCCGGAGACCCCGTTGCCGCCACGGGCGTCCACCCACTGGCCCAGGCGGCGGGCAGCACGGTCGAGGCTGGAGGTAACCACGCGCAGGGCGTCGTCCAGCTCGCCGACCTGGGTGCTCACGCTGCGCAGAACAGGCCCCAGGCCCGCGACCCCCGACTCCAGGGCCTCGCACAGGTCCCTCAGCGAGCGGACGGCGTCCTCCTCCGAACCGTCCAGGATGGACTGGGCGAACCGCCCCACCATGAGGGTCAGCAGCCGCATCAGGGCTACGGCGAAGCGCAGCTGCGTGACCGCCTCGTGCATGGAGCGCAGGCGCCGGGGCAGCCCGCCGAGCTCGCTGCCCGCGGTACCGGACAGCTCACTGATCCGCTCAGCCAGGGACTGAGCCCGGGTACGCGCACCGCCCCCTCCGTCCTGGGAGACCAGCTGACCGATACGCATGATCCGCCCCCGGGCCGCCGAGATGGAGTCGTGAGCCGCCTCCATGGCGACAATGAGCCGCATGTACTCGTCAAGCTCGTAGACCAGGGCGTTGGTCTCCCGCTCGATCACGGCCACGGTGCTGAGGATACGAGCCACCGGCCCCAGCACGTCCGGGGCCGCGGCAGGAACACGTACCCCCGCAGCCACCAGCGCCGCCACCTCGCGGGGGAGAGTGGCCTCGGTCATCTCGTACAGGGAGCCGAACCCCAGAGCGGCGAGCTCGGTGGACAGCTCCTGGGCACCGTACTCGCCGATCTGCCGCCGTGAGGCTGCACGGGCGGCCAGCTCGCGCTCCTTGGCCCGCACACGCCGATAGGCCTCCTCCACCTGGGTCCGGGTGCTCGCGTCCATCGGCTTGATCCGCACCGAGAGGAACCCGTCACGCAGGGGAACTACTGTGGCAAAGACCCGGTAGTCCAGGCCGTCCACCGCCCGGTTGATGACATAGGCGCACACGGGCCTGCCCGCCTGGAGGTCGTCCCACATGAGCCGGAACAGACCCGCAGGCATATCCAGGTGCCGTACAATATTGTGAGGTGACCCGATAAGGCGCTCACGCGAGTAGCGGGAGAGGACGTCAAAGGTCCTGTTAGTGTTCTGGATGACGCCTCTAAGGTCCGTCGTCGAGAAAAAGATGTCCTGCGGGTCGAACAGCCGCTCGTATCCGATCTGCGATTCCATGGGTGCTCTCTTCCGGTCAGTGGAACATGACGCTCAGCGGGGAGCCGCTACGCCCCGCCCTGGCACCGCCAGGACCCCGGCACTGCATGACGTGCCCCGGCCTTGACGGTCACCCTCGGCAGCGGCTATCCCCCCATCTGCGCCAGGGCCTGGCGAACCGTGGAGACACGCTCACGGATAAGAGGCTCGTCCAGGGTCACGACGACCCCGCGCGCCTTCGCTGCCAACTCGGCCAGGGAGGCAGTCTCGGGGAAGCCCTGCTCCCCGAGCTCGACCGCCTCCTGGAGCACAGCAGCAGCGTCCACGCCCTCAGCCAGGGCCTGGGCACCCTCGTCCTGGAGCGCCCGGATCCAGCGCTGGAACGGACGCTTGACCCGGTCGAGGTTGCTGACCACCGACCGCAGGTCCGCGTCCAGGCGCTCAGCGAGGTCGGCCGCGTTCTGGCAGGACGGCGCAAGCGGCTCAAGGTCCACCAGGAGCGCCTCAGCAAGGTCACTGATGGCGTCGGCGGAGTCGACCTCCGTCTCGTCCAGGACCGCGGCGGCGAAGATCCCCGTCATCAAGGTGTGCAGACGCATCATCGAGGAGCGGAAGCGCACCTCGGAGGCGACCTCGTAGAGGGCCACCAGCGAGGAGTTCAGCTGCTGGAGAACCTCCACGGCCTGCGCACTACGCTCCCTGACCCGCTCTGAGACAGTCGGCACGGAGGAGTCCTGGTCCGGGCTGGTCACCTCCCCTACCAGCGCCCCCACGCGGTTAGCCCGGTCGATGACCGAGCGGACACTCGTCGCCCAGGCCCCCAGGCCGTTAATGAGGTCCTGGTACTCGTTGAGCTGGTAGATCAGCTCGTCGGTGTCCCGCTCAATGACCGCCATGGCCGACAAGATGGTGGACATGGGGCTGTCCGACTCCGTGCGGCGGGGTACACGCACGCCCTCGACCACGAGCAGGGCCAGCTCTCTCGGCAGGGCTGCCCTGGCAAAGGAGTACAGGCCGCGGAACTGCGCCTGGCTGAGCTCCTCAGACATCAAGGTGGCACCACGGTCAGCCACCTCACGACGGCTGTGCCCCTGGTCAGCGTACTCACGCTCTGCGGCACGGACCCGGGCGTACATCTCCCTAACCGGGGTGAACAGCGCGTGGTTGCTGGGGCGGACCCGCACCGAGAGGTAGCCGTCGGCAAGGGGGACGACCGTGGCAAAGACCCAGTAGTCTAGCCCGTCCTTGGCTCTGTTCAGGACATAGACGCATGCTGGCCGCCCTGCCTCCAGCTCGTCCCACATCAGCCTGAAGGCGCCTGCGGGCATGTCGTCATGGCGGATGATGTTGTGCGGAGCGCCGACCAGCTCCTCAGAGCTGTAGCGGGACAGCGAGTTAAATACCCGGTTTGTCCTGCGGATAACGCCCTTGGCGTCCGTGGTCGAGAAGAACAGGTCCTCGGCACCGAAGCGGCGCTCGTTGCCATCGACGTATTCCATGACTCTCCTGGTAGCGTAGTTATAAGGATGGCGGGCCGCAGCCGGTGGTAGCGCTGGTTCACGTACCACGCAGCCGGGACGCGACCCGGTCAGGTACAAGAGACTACGCTGCCATAGCCCTGATAGAACAGCAGGACCACAGCCTGGCACGGCGGCCCAGCACGACAGAAGCAGGTATGGGGGCGCGCACCACGGGCTCCGCCCCGACACTACTTTGATTCTTTGTACCAGAACCGGATCACCTCGCGGACGCGGCCACCCGGACGCTGCCCCGCTCGACATGTGCCCTGGTTTCTGGCACCAGGACGATCGGTCGCACGGCGCAACCGGTCCAGCATTTCATACACCGCCAAGGCATGTGGGTGTTTGTGGTCCCAACCTGATAACACAGGCTTCTCCCAGGCGGCAACTCGAAAGAATCCAGCAGCCTTATGCTGGAATTAGCAGCATGAGCACCACCCCTGAGCCCCTCACGCGCCCGGACGGGTCGCCTGTGCGCGTCCTCGTGGTCGACGACGAGCAGATGCTGGCCGACCTGCTGGCGAGTGCCCTGCGCTATGAGGGCTGGGAGGTCACCACAGCCGGCACGGGGACGGCGGCGGTCAGGACGGCCCAGGAGATCCAGCCGGACGTCATCGTCCTCGACGTCATGCTGCCCGACTTCGACGGGCTGGAAGTCATGCGCCGCGTCCACGGCCACACTCCCGGGGTACCCGTTCTCTTCCTGACGGCCAAGGACGCCGTCTCCGACCGGGTGGCTGGACTGACCGCCGGGGGTGACGACTACGTGACCAAGCCCTTCTCCCTGGAGGAGGTCGTGGCACGGCTGCGCGCCCTGCTGCGCCGGTCGGGAGCCAGCGAGGAGAAACCCGCTTCCCTGCTGGAGGTCGGCGACCTGCGCATGAACGAGGACTCCCACGAGGTCTGGCGGGGCGAGGATGAGATCCACCTCACTGCCACCGAGTTCGAGCTGCTACGCTACCTCATGCGCAACCCGCGCCGCGTCCTGTCCAAGCCACAGATCCTGGACCGCGTCTGGAACTACGACTTCGGCGGGCAGGCAAACATCGTCGAGCTCTACATCTCCTACCTGCGACGCAAGATCGACAAGGGGAGGGACCCCATGATCCACACGATGCGAGGCGTTGGTTACGTGCTCAAGCCCGCCGCTGACGCACCAGCCGCTGCGAGACACTCCCAGGAACCCGCCACGGCCGCAGGCGCCGCATCTCAGGGCCCGGCAGGCTCCTCGGGCGGGAGCCTCTGAGACCCCCGTGACGGCAGCACCCCCCGGGATACCGCCCAAGCCACCTGGCCCTGCCGGGCAGGACGACCAGACCCCTTCCTCACCTCTGCCGCGCCCACGACGGCTGCGCAGCCTGCGTACGACACTCGTGCTCAGCGTGCTCGGCCTTGTCCTTGTCACTGCCGCCCTCATGAGCGCCTTCTCCACGCTGACCCTGCGCTACACACTGACCGAACACCTCGACGACAAGCTGGCTGCCGCCTCCGAGCGGGCCGCGAACCGCCGCAACGGCCTGGAACAGGGACCGGCGGGCCCGCCCCAGTACCCTGACGTCGGCAGCACCGAGGAGGTGGCCCCGGGACTGGACGCCGCAGGCCAGTCCACGGGGACGCTGACCGTCATTATCACCTCGGGATCCGTGAGCAGCGCCACCTATATCGATGCCGAGGGCCACTATGTCAGCCTGTCCCCACAAGCCCATGCTGACCTGCTGCCAGTTCGTACCGATGGTCACCCCATGACGGTCAGCATTACCTCTCTGGGTGACTACCGGGTCGTGGCCAGCAAGGACGACTCCGGCGCTGTCGTCGTCACCGGCCTGTCCATGGAGGACGACAACAGGCTGGTGCGCACCCAGCTGCTCATCGAGGCCGGGATCGCGCTGGTGGGTGCCCTTGTGATCGCCCTGGCCGGGAGGAGCATGGTCAGGTCCTCCCTGGCACCCTTGGAACGGGTGGCTGTCACCGCCCAGCACGTGGCCTCCCAGCCGCTGGAGCGCGGTGAGGTCTCCATCGACGAGCGCGTGCCCGCTGAGGACCTGGTCTCCTCCACGGAGGTCAGCCAGGTGGGGACCGCCCTGAACACGCTGCTGGACCGGGTTGAGGACGCCCTGGGCGCCCGCCAGCGCTCGGAGACGCAGGTGCGCCAGTTCGTGGCCGACGCCTCCCACGAGCTGCGCACGCCCCTGGCCTCCATCCGCGGCTACACCGAGCTGATCCAGCGCGAGGGCGCTGACGCGAACCTGCCCGAGGAGGCTGAGCACGCCCTGCAGCGGGTGCACTCGGAGTCCCTGAGGATGACGGCCCTGGTGGAGGACCTGCTGCTGCTGGCCAGCCTGGACGCGGGACGCGGGCTGGTCCTCACGGAGGTGGACCTGGTCGGTCTCCTGGTGGACACCGTAGCCGACGCGCGCGCTGCAGGCCCCGACCACGACTGGGAGCTGGTCCTGGAGGCGCTGGAGCCTCCTGCGGGGAACAGTGATCGGGCCGCGCAGAACGGCTCCGGGATCCCCCAGGGCTGTGAGGGCCAGGAGCCCGAGCCCGAGGAGGAGTTTGTCCCCGAGCCGCCGCTGGTAATGGGAGACGAGCCCCGGCTGCGCCAGGTCCTGGTCAACCTCCTGGCCAACGCCCGCGTGCACACCCCGCCGGGGACACGGGTCACCACGACCCTGCTGCGCCACGACAACCACCTGGTGGTGCGGATTGCCGACAACGGGCCCGGTATCGAACCTGCCCTGCGTGAGCGCCTCTTCGAGCGCTTTGCCCGCGGCGACACCTCCCGTGAGCGTCGTACCGGCTCCACCGGCCTTGGGATGTCGATCGCCCTGGCTATCGTGCAGTCGCACCAGGGGACGCTGACCGTGGAGTCAGCGACCCGACAGGAGGACCCCGAGCACCACGGCACCACCTTCGCCATCAGTCTGCCTGCCGTCGAGGTCCGGTAACCGCCCGGCCAGTCCTGTCAAGAACGCGAAGGCTGCCACGGATATCGCAGCCGACGCCGGGATGTACCGGTTCCTCGCAGAGTGACCGGATTCTCACAGGGCGACCGGCAGGTCAGTCCTCTATAAGGATTCGGTCCGTTATGAGACTTGGTAGTTGTTGCTGCTGAGGATGTCTGCGGTCCGGCTCGGCTCCTACCCCGTCCTACCTATCGCCGCCAGCCACTCAGGCCGACCAGAGCGCCCAGAGCGAGGCAGGACACTGCGACAGTCGCCACCGATCCTGCGGTATAGGCGGCAAAGAGGTCCCACCGGGTCAGCGGGGCGGCGCTGCGCGACCACACCCACATCTCCAGGAGACCGGCACCAGCACAGCCCACGGCTCCTGCGACCGTGAGCACGGTGTTCCACAGCTGCTGCGAGCCCCTGGCTGCGGCTGCCTCACCGCCAGCACCCTCGTCACGATCCCCGTCGCTGTGGCCGCTGCCATGCTGACCGCCGTCATGCTGACCACCGTGCCCGTCCGGGTCGCGGTCACCGCCCTGCCATGCTCCCGCGGCGACCGCCACCGCGCCCCAGGCGACGGCTACCAGCACGGCCGAGAGCACGTCGGAGGGCCGGTGCCACTGGCACACCAGGGTGGAGTACCCCATGGCCGCCGTGGCGCCAGCCCCCACCCAGGCCGCAGCCGTGCGCCAGCGGGTCCCGGCGAGCAGCACCAGGGCCACGGCGGCTGAGGCCGCCATGGTCGTGTGCCCCGAGGGCAGGGTATTCGCGTTGTCCCAGCGCGCGGTAATGTCATAGTCGGGACGCCATAGGACCCACTGCTTGATGACCTGGGTGCTCAGGTTCGCCCCGACCACAGCGACCACCGCCCACAGGGCACGGCGGTGGCTGCCACGCAGCCAGCCGACAAGGAGGATCACCGCTACCAGGACCACCGCTGCGGGCATGGAGACCGTGGACAGGAGAGCGCGAGCCTGGTCGGAGACGTAGTGGGAGCCGATCTCAGAGCCCTCCAGGGCGGCCGCTTCCAGACGCTGGCCGGTATAGGTACCCACAAACAGCCACCACAGCGCGAGCACCCCCACCAGGCAGCACGACACCAGCAGCAGCGCCCGCCCGCGCACACCTGGCGCTGTAACACCTGGGGGTGCCGCCCTGCCTGGAGTAGTCCGGGAGCTCATCATCACCGAGCGATGGTAGAGGCAGTGACCGGGAGAGCTCCTGGTAGGTCCCAGCGATTCCACTGCGGAAGTGCTCACGGTGGCGCCACGACACGACTTTTGTCCCGCGCCTCGTTGCAGGTCCAGGGGGCTCTTCGTAGACTTTGTGCAAACAAGCCCCTTCAACTGCAGGGAGGCTGCGCATGCTGATCCGTTTTTCGGTTGGCAACTTTCGCTCGGTCAACGAGCCTGTGGAGCTGACCTTTGTGGCAGTCGACGAGGACCGCGACGTCGTCCGGCCCCATCCCCACATCGGCGTCGGCCTGCTGCCTGCGGCAGGCATCCTGGGCCCGAACGCCTCAGGCAAGACCAACGTCCTGCGCGCACTCCAATGGCTGTGCGACGCGGTCAGAGGCTCCGTCACCCGCTGGGACGACGAAATCCCGGTACAGCCCTTCGCGTTCGGTGACCCGGGCGATGAGGGTCCTAGCGAGACCACCTTCACCGTGGAGCTGGCCATCGATGGGATCCGCTACGAGTACCTCCTGGACCTTGACAGTAAGCGGGTAGCCTACGAGGCCCTGTTCCACTACCCTCACCGACGGCGTAGCCTTGTGTTTGAGCGTGACGGCGGCACCCTCAGGCTCCAGCGGGGGCTCGGAGCCCTGTCCGGGACCAGGGCACTCCTGACTGACCGTGTGCTCGCCCTCAGCATCATGCGGCGCTTTGACGAGCCCACGACCTCCGCGTGCGGGCAGGCTCTTCGTCGCATCACGTCGCTGGGGAGGTCCCTGAACCTCGAACTGCTGCCACACCCCGTCTCGCCGCGGATGACGAGCCAGTTCTGGGCCGAGGCCTCCCCAGAGCTGCGACGGCGCGCCCTGGCACTTCTGCGCCTGGCAGACCTCGGGGTGGAAGACGTCGAGCTCGTCAGGGAGCCAGACCTCACTGACTCTAGCCCAGGTAAGCAGCTGCCTCTGCCCGATCTGGAGCCGACCAGAAGACGTCGCGTCCTCAGGTCTCGGTATGGCGGCCCGGAGCTGCGCCTTGTACACCGGGCCGGGCAGGAGCGGGCCACCCTGGCGCTGTCAGAGGAGTCCGCTGGTACACAGGGCTGGCTCCGCCTCATTGCCCCCGTCCTGGGGGCACTCGACACCGGGGCGCTGGTCCTGTTCGACGAGATCGACGCCAGCCTTCACCCAGTGCTCACCCTGGAGCTTCTCCGTCTCTTCCAGGACCAGGACTCCAACCCCAACGGTGCACAGCTGTTGTTCACCACCCACGACACCGGCCTTCTCAACCACCTGGGACGCGACGAGGTCTGGCTGACGCAGCGCCGCCCGGACGGCTCCACCGAGCTGGGGGCGCTCTCCGACTTCGCGGGAAGGGCGGTGCGCCGTTCGGCGAACCTGGAGAAGGGGTACCTGGAGGGGCGCTTCGGCGCGCTGCCGGACACGCACCGCCCGGACCTCCTGCGCGAGCTGGGACTAACAGGATGAGCCCCGGGAGAACCGGACGGCAGCACCAGGCACGCAGGCTGCGCCGCTCCACCGGCACCAAGAGAGTCCGCCCTGTCTTCCACCTCTACCTGGAGGGGGGAGATCACGGAGAAGGAGTACTTCACCGCGCTGGGAAGCGACCCCAGGTACCGGGCCAGGGCCGGGCACGGTGGCGTCACGATCCAGGTCGTCCGCAGCCAGGGGCACCCTGAGGAGCTGGTCCGCGCCGCGTGCTGGGACAAGGAGCACAGCGACTACCCCGAGGAGGACCAGTACTGGTGCGTGTTCGACGTCGAGGCTCCCGAGCCGCACCCACACCTGCGCCAGGCCTGCCAGCGGGCAGAACGCGCTGGAGTCAGGACAGCCGTCTCCAACCCCTGCTTCGAGCTGTGGCTCATACTCCACCACAGGGATCACTGGGGCTACCTGACAACCGCTCAGGCCGGCACGCTGCGGAACCAGCTCGACCGCTCCGTCTCGAAGCACATCAACTCGGTAATCTACATGGACAGGCGAGCCGAGGCGGCACAACGCGCACGCAGCCTGCGAGGACGTCACGAGCGGGACAGGGCTGAGTTCCCTGCGGACAACCCATCCTCCGGTGTGGACCTGCTGCTGGACGCCCTGGACCAGGCGGCGCTCCCGCGCTTCTAGACACCCCGCCTGGCTCTAGCAGCCACCAGGCAGCTCTGGAAACTCTTGACAGCACTACGCTTCTGTGCTGCGCACCTTGTTTACTCCAGGACCAGGAAACCGAAGCGGGCCAGCTCGCGCACGCCTGCCACGAGCTCGGCACGCAGTGCGGCGGCATCAGTCAGTGCCTCCACTCCGGTCAGAGCCGCGACCGCCTGCGCCACCTGCTCCACGCTCAGCTCGCCGTCAGAGGCCCCCGCCAGGGCGGCCACCCCAGTGCTGACCCGTACAGCCCGTCCCAGGCCCCCACCCTGTCGCAGCATGATCACCGAGGGGTCAGCAGCGCCAGGCACCAGGTGGCGCTCCTCGGTGACGTCGGCAGCCAGCACGGGGTGCAAGGCGGCGACGGCGTCGTCGTCCAGGCCAGCCAGCAGGTCCTGGACTTCCAGCACCTGGGCGACGTGCGGTCCCAGGGGGGCGTCCACCACCCCGGTAACCTCCTCCAGGACCCGCCAGGGCCTGCGCGGCGCCTGCGGGCGGTGGAGGACCAGGTAGCCGAAGCCGACCCCCTCCACCCTCCGCTCCTCGAAGTCCCCGACCCATGCCCCGACGGCGGCGTCAAAGACCCCCGGCGCCCGCTCTGGAGCCACCCCGCCATCGCGCAGCCACATAGTCGCGTAGGACACCGGGTCCTGCTGCTCTCGCTCGATGACCCAGGCGTCGGCCTCCTGCGGCAGCCAGTCGGCAACGTCCTGGCGCCAGTCCCTCCCCCGGTAGTGCTCCCAGTTCCCCAGAAGCACGGCGGTGCCACCCGCCTGCAGGTGGGCACCCAGGCCCGCCACGAGACCAGGCAGGATGTCCTCCCCTGCGTCGCGGTACTCCATCAGCGCCAGCCCCTTCTCACGGACTGCGGCAGGCGTCAGGACGAACGGGGGGTTGGAGACCACGAGGTCAAAGCGACGCCCTGCCACCGGCTCCAGCAGGGAGCCCGCCGCCAGCTCCAACCGCTCCTCCTGACCGGCGAGAGCGACGTTGAAAGCAGTGAAGTCCAAGGCCCGACGCGAGATGTCCGTCGCAGTCACATGCCTGGCGTGGCGCAGGAGGTAGAGCGTCTGGATCCCGCAGCCGCACCCCAGGTCCAGGGCGGTACCCACCGGCGTGCGCGGGACCAGGCCGGCCAGGGTCAGCCCCGCCCCGCCGATGCCCAGGACGTGGCCGGGTGCCAGCTCACGGCCGGTGACCATCTCACCTAGGTCGGAAGCCACCCACCAGCGCACCTGCCCGGTGTCGTCACGAGCCTCGTGGGGGCGCAGGTCCACCAGGGCACGGACCCGGCCCCCGGCGTCAGGCGGGCTGACCAGGCCGATATCGACCGCACCGCGGGTACGAGTGCGCCTCAGGACGTGGTCGAGCTCGGTGGCCAGCACCGGCTCACCAAGCATGAACAAGGCGGTCAGGACGGCCGGAGGCGAGGGCCTCGCGCCTGCGGCCCGGTCCTCGTCCATGACGGCCCGCAGCGCCCGCAGGGCGGGGGAGCGGACCTCCCGGCGCAGAGCAGCATCGCCCACCTCCCCCAGCAGGTGGGCGACGGCGTCCACACCCCAGCCGCTGGCCTCCAGGTCCTTGCGCAGCCTGAGGGCCTGCTCAGCAGTGGCACGCGGCGGTGGGGGCACCACCGGGGGGTCGGCAGAAGAGTCGGACTGGGAGACCGGGACGTTCATGAGGTGACCGTAGCGCCTCGCAAGGGCTGAGCTGGTGCAAGCCTGCCCCTCACGCCACTGCCGCTACGTCTGCCTGGGCAGCCAGGGCCGTCCCAGTCGCTGCCCCTCCCCCCACGCCACTGCCGCTACGTCACCACGACGGCTCAGGCCAGTCGGGCGGCAAGCTCGGTGTACTGGTGGATCTTGGTCTCGACGTCCTTGATGTAGCTGATGAGCATGACCTCCTCGGTGTGGTGGCTCTCAGCAAAGGCCCTGACCCGGGAGGCGACCTCATCGTAGGTGCCGACGATGACGGCCGCGTCCCGCTCAAGGTGGGCCTCCACCTTGGCCCGGTAGGAGGTCTCCAGCGTGGAGGGGTCCCGGAAGCGAGCTGGACGGCCGGTGCGCAGTGCGTAGCGGGCGTCGGCAGCCACGAGGGCCTGCTCCCAGGCCTCGTGCCTCGTCGGGGCAGCGCTGACGCACAGAGCCGACAGTGTCTGGCCGCTTCGGTGTCCTGCTGGCAGGTGTGCCCGGTAGTGGTCCATGACCTCCACCTGCTGGCGGCCGGTGAAGAACTGCGCGTAGGCGTAGTTGAGGTCCCGGGAGCCCGCCCACGCCGCAGACTGGCCTGAGGATCCCAGGAGCCACACCTCGGGCAGCTGGTCGGGCCTGGGATCCACCGTCACAGAGGCGTAGTGGTGGTCAGCCGGAAGCTCGTCACGCAGCAGGGCCACCGTCTCCTCGACGAGGAGGTTGATGGAGTCAGGGTCGATGACACGCCCCTGGTTGAGCGCTCCCGCCGTGCGCATGTCGCCGCCGGGCGCGCGGCCCAGGCCCATATCCACACGACCAGGGTGGAGCGCGGCCAGGGTGGCGAAGCGCTCGGCCATCTGCAGAGACCCGTAGTGCATGGCCATGACTCCACCCGACCCCACACGGATACGCCGAGTACCGTCCAGGACGTGCATCATGAGCAGGTCCGGGGCCGAGGACTGGAAGACCCCCGTGCTGTGGTGCTCCGCCAGCCACAGGCGGTGGAAGCCCGCCTCCTCCACGCCACGGGCCAGGTGGACCACGTCGTGAAGGACCTGGTAGGAGCTGCCGCCTTCGAACAGGGGAATCTGCTCCAGGACGCTGATACGCATGTCTCTCCTTAGTGTGTACGCTGGTTGACGATGATCGATTGATCCGTCGTGACGGGGCACAGCCTGCCTCAGGCTGGCCAGCCCGGTGCTGACCACCTGCACGTACCGACGTCGACGGGGAACGTCCCGTCCACTCATGTCCCTTTCTACTCCTGCTTCCCCTGCTCCGCCCCAGTTCGGCAGCGGCTCCTCCCTTCCGTCCGGGACCACACCCCGGCCGCAGGCAGGTCCGCCCGTATCAGCACCACCGCGGCAGTGTCGCGTCCGTCCCCGGCAACCTCAAGGAGGTCGAGGCCATTCAGCCCGATAAGCTGTGCGCCTGCAGCCGAAAGGCCGACACCGCCGCCACGCTCAGCGGCGTCGCCCAGGCTGTGGTCGCGGTGGAGGCACTTGGGCAGGGAGGGCGCAGAAGGAACGACGGCCTGCCTGGTGCCCGGCTTAGCGGCGGGGGGCGAGGTCAGCAGCCCCCTGGACAGCCCCTTGGACGTCGTTGAAGAGCAGGTTGGCGATCTCGACCTGCACCGCCTCCACGTGGGGGACGTCCCTGAGCAGGAGCGGGTCGTCTGAGCTGGTCTGCAGGATAAGGGTGCCGCACCCGAAGAACCGGTCGTTGAGGTCCTTGTCCTGCTGCACGTCGGAGATGCGACTCAAGGGAAGGTCGTGGCCGGTGCGCCTGAGAATACCGGAACGAGTGATCACCCTTCTTGTGGTGATCGTGTAGGTGTCGGTGTACCACCTCAGCCACGGCAGGAGCAGGAGGGGGAGGCTCACGACGGCGGCCAGTGCCCACAGCGCCACAAGCCCCCACGGCCTCCAGCTCTGCGGGGCAAGGACCGACCCCGCGACTGCGGCGACAAGGACGACGACCTCCAGGAGGACCCGCCACAGGAGGACCTTCACGTGGGTGCGCATGTGCCGCACGACGACCTCGTCGCGGCTCAGCAGCTTCTTTGACAGTGCCATGGTCACATCGTGCCAGTCTGTCGGCCCACGACGCACGCACCCCACCGCCGCAGGCAGCTCAGCAGACATGGTTACGGGACGGACGGGGTGTGGCCAGACAGCGGGCACCCCGCCACCACGCTCACCGCTGCGAGGTTACCGTCATGAGGCCAGTAGTCCCGCACCGACCGAGGCAATGACGGGCACAAGCCCCAGGAGGACAAAGGCAGGCAGGTGGCACGCGCCCAGGGGCACCACCAGACGTACCGCAAGACGCTCAGCGGCCTCCTCGTCCCTGGCCCTGCGACCCGCCCTGATCGTGGCAGCCGTGGCCGCCAGCAGCGTCTGGGGTGAGGCGCCGTCCTCCCATCCGGGTCGCAGGCACCCCTCAAGGCTGGCGTACCTGTTCCGCCACACCGGGTCCCCAGGAGCCTCCCAGGCCTCCTCCCACCCGGCCCCCAGCAGCAGCGCCCGCCCCACCACGCACAACGCCTCCTCCTCCACGGCCTCTCCCAGAACGACCAGCACCCCGGGCAACGACGCCCCGGCGGCAAGGGAGGCGGAGGCCAGGTCCAGGACGAGCGCCTCGTCGGTACCACAGGCCGAGGCAGTGGCCGCCCGCACCATAGCTCTGGTGGCCTGGTGCCCGGCGACCATGAGCGCACCTCCCGTAGCTCCCAGGACTGACCCCCACCTTCCGTCCAGGAGGAAGGAGAGCGGATCAGCACCCACCAGAACTCCCAGGCCCAGTCCCACCAGTGGCAGGCCCCCCAGCAGACGGGCCGTGGTGCGCGGCCCGGTCAGTGCGCTCACCCGCGAGGCCTCGGCGCGCCCCGACTCGGCGACACCGCAGGCTACGGCATCCAGGACCTCGGCCAACGGGGCACCCAGGGAGGCTGACAACCGACAGGCCGCAGCGGCTCCCGGGGCCGCCGCAGCAGCGGCCTCAAGCCGTCGCCGCGCCGCGCCGCGGACGGGCAGCTGCCAGCACAGGTGCCCCTGCTCCCAGCGCGGCCAGGTCAGCGTCACAGCCGGGACCCCCAGCTCCGTAAGCGCGGGAGGGACGCCGTCATCCCCGGGGTCAAGCCCCTCGACCACTCCGCAGCGCCCCAACGCACGCGACCATGCCCGGGCCGGGGAGGCCCCTGCCCGCAAGAGGCTGGCGACCTCGGTCAGCAGCAGACCGATATCCACCTCCTGGCGCGATGTCGTCACCCGCACCGGCAGCCTCAGACGGGTCGTGCCCCGAGCGTCGGCCCAAGCGCGTCGCGGCGGGAGCAGCACGACCGCGACCGCCAGGAAGACCGCTAGGAAGACCGCGAGAAAAACCGCCGGGAAAGTCGGTACTGCTGCCATCCATACACCCCCGCTCACGACCGCCTCCCCACGGGACGGCAGCTGCCCCACGCGCGCGGCAGGGCCGCCGACACCGGCTCCTCACCAACACGCGACACCAGGCGGTCGACGGCGGGCCCGGCGGACACCACGCCGTCGGCTGACACGCTCAGGGCCTCTTGGCAGGTGAGAACCGCCCCAGCCACCGTGACCTCCCGCATGAGCACTCCGACCGAGGACACCCACCGCGCCCCTGGAGGCCTCGGCGACACGCCTTCATGCTCTGTAGTCTGTCGACCTCCCGGTCGACGCCGCAGGTGGACCACGGCGTCGAGCGCGCTCACGGCCTGAGAGGCGACAGCGCCCTCATCGAGACGGGCAAGCGCCCCCAGGGCGGTCAGACGCGCGGGCACATCCTCCACAGAGTTGGCGTGCAGGGTGGCCCACCCTCCTTCGTGACCGGTGTTGAGCGCGGTCAGGACGTCCCTGACCTCGGGTCCCCGGCACTCTCCCAGGACGATCCTGTCCGGCCTCATCCTCAGCGCCGCCCGCACCAGGGAGGTCATGCTCACGGCACCGGCCCCCTGGATATTGTCCCCGCGCTCCTGGAGGTGGACGACGTGCGGGTGGCGAGGACGCAGCTCGCTGGCCTCCTCAATACAGACGATGCGCTCACTGGAGGGCACCAGTCCCAGCAGGGCAGCCAGGAGAGTGGTCTTTCCTGTGCCGGTGGCCCCGGTGACCAGGCACCTGGCCCGCTGCCCCACCAGGGCGGCCAGCACGGCGTCAAGGCCTGGCGCCACCGTCCCTGCGCCGACAAGCTCTGCCAGAGTGAAGCCTTGCGGCCTCCTGGTCCGCAGACTGATCACCGTGCCCTGGCTGCTCAGGGGCGGCAGGACGGCGTTGAGGCGCGTCCCGTCCGGCAGAGTCGCGTCCACCACCGGGCTGGCGTCGTCAAGACGGCGCCCCGCCGAAGCAGCCATCCGTACCGCGAGCGCGCGGACCTGGCTCTCCGGTATCACCGGACCGGCGACTCTTTCTACCCCGTGCCCACGGTCGATCCAGGTCAGGCCGTCGAGCACCAGGACGTCGGTGACCCCTGCGGTGTCGATAAGGGGCTGCAGGAGCGGTCCGGCACCCTCCGCATCGGCGTGCACCCTGTGCCTCAGGCGTGCCAGACCCGCCTCACCCGTGGCAGGGTCGGTGACCTCCTCAAGCGCCTGGTCTAGCCGGGACCCGTGGGCGAGGGCACGACGAACCCGGGCCAGCTCGGAACCTGACGTCACTGCCACCCCGAGCCCTCCCGCCCTACCACCGACTCCTGCTGCGCGGAGACAGGGGCCGTCCCCGCGCCAGGTACGAGCCGTCGCGCCAAGACAGATGCAGCCCTACGCATGGCCGAGCGTGAGCGCACGGGGTCCTCCCCCCGAGCAGCACGCTGGACGACAGCACGGTCCCTGGGAACAGACCCCAGGACACGACACCCGGTGATGCGCTCGAGGTCAGCAGCGGTCACGTCCTCGCCCGAGCCACGCACCACCAGTCTCACCGGGTCGGTCTCCCCCGCACCCTTGTGGGCGGCGTCCTGGCAGCCGCTGCTGATCGTGTCCTCCCCCTGTCCCAGGGCGGAGGCCCGCAGCCTGGGGACGAGCACCTCCGCCGCGACCGCCGAGGACAGGTCGCGCCCGGTGAGCAGCAGGACCTGGGCGCACACCGGGACGGGCATGCCTCGGGGCAGGTCCACCAGGACCACCTCGTGCTCGCGGGCCACTGCTGTCAGCACGGCGTGCACGCACCCGGGAAGGCGGCCGTCCTCCCCTGTGGCCGGGCCACCTCTGGCGTCCCCGGTGAGGACCGACACAGTGTGCCATACCGGTAGCGCCCCGACCAGACGCGCGGCCCGGAAGGCAGTCTCCTGGGTCGGCAGGTCGGCCCAGCGCAGACCGGGCAGGACGTCGTCGCCCAGGAGCAGTCCCAGACCGCCCGCCGGGTCCAGGTCAACAGCCGCCGTACGACAGCCCCTGCGCCCAAGAGCCCAGGCCAGGTGAAGCAGGAGCGTGCTCGCCCCCAGGCCGCCCCGGGCACCAGTGACCGCGAGGAGGCGCGCCCCGCCAGCACCACCGTCGGCACGGTGCTGCCGACGGGCGGAGCCCGGTGCGGGATCTGGGGAAGGCTGGGGCAGTAGGTCAGGCATCAGTGTCCTCTCCGGCTCCGGCCGCAGCCGAGGCACAAGCACGTAGAAGTTTGCGGGGGACGGGGCATTGCAGGGTATGAGGGCTCCAGGGTGCGCGTCCTGGCCCCGGCACAGGACCTCGCTGCGGCAACCCTGTGAAGAACGGCCGCGTCATGCGTCCTGTGGTGACTGGTCACAGCCGTGAGCAGGAGGCGCGCACGGATCGGAGGCAGGACGGGCACCGCAGTGCCCGGGCGAGACTCGGACAGGACGCAGTCCAGACCTGGGCCAGACCTGAACCAGACCCGGTCCAGGCCTGGTCCAGAAGCGGGCAGGACGCGCAAAGGCACGGAAAATATGGGAAAAGGCGCGGAAAAGACGGGGAAAAGACGTAGCAACCTGGTGCAACCACGGCCGCGCAGTGTGATGATAGGGCCATGAGCCCCACAAGCTCCGTGACCCCTGAGCAGGACACCGGCCGCCCGGCAGCGTACTTTGATCTTGACAAGACCATCCTGGCGACCTCCACCGCCTTTGCCCTGAGCACACCGATGCACCGCTCGGGCCTGCTGTCCACCGTGGCCCTGGCCCGTGGTGTCGTGGCTCAGCTGCCCTACCTGCTGATAGGAGCAGGCGCCTCCCGTACGAACCGCCTCATGGACCGCCTGGCGACCCTGACCGCCGGAGTGCCACGCAGGCGGCTGCAGGAGGTTGTCGAGGGCGCGCTGGCCACCGCTATCGAGCCCGCCGTCTACGCCGAGGCGCTCGACCTCATCGCCGGGCACCGCCAGGCCGGTCACGACGTCGTCGTCGTCTCCGCCTCCCTGGCCGAGATCGTCGAGCCAGTCGCCCGGGTGCTCGGAGCCGACCGGGCCGTGGCGACCACCCTGGAGGTGGACGCCGACGGCCGCTTCACCGGGCGCATCCGGCGCCGCCTCCTCCACGAGGAGAAGAGCCGCGCCCTGATGGAGGACGCCCAGACCCACGGCGTGGACCTCACTCGCTCCTGGGCCTACTCGGACTCCTCCTCCGACGAGCCGATGCTGACCGCCGTCGGGCACCCTGTCGCCGTCAACCCTGACCGGAGCCTGAGGAGGCTGGCTGAGTCCCGGGGCTGGCCGGTACGAGACTTTGAGCGGCCCGTCACGCTGCGTACCACGTGGCAGTCCCGCTGGCCCGCCCTGCCGCGTCCCCGCGGCCCCCTGCCCAGCGCGCTGGCAGGCAGTCTCTGCGTGCTGGCAACCGCTGGCACCACAGCCTGGCTGGTGGCCCGCCGCCCGGGGTGAGGGCACCTGAGCCTGCTGGTCCACAGTCAGGTCCGCCGGGCTAGCCCGCCTTCCAGGTCCCAGCCTGCACCGCCCGGCACAGGGACTCTGCCTCCTCCAGGCCATGGAGAATCGCCTCGGCCTGCCACTGCACCCAGGACACCACCCCGTCCAGGCTGCCGGAGGCGTAGGCGCTCAGCGCCTCGGCGTAGGACGCCGGAGACCGGGCGGCCCACAGGTCCGTCACAGCCGTCCCCGTGGGCTCTAGGCCGTCACGAGTGACGAGGTGGCGGGCGAGGAGCCTGCCGAGGGCGGCACTGCCCACGGTGAAGGGTCGTACCACCGCTGTCTCCGCGTGAACGACTGCGGCTCGCACCAGGGCCGGGGCACCGGGAACGTCCACCATATCTATCAGCGCACCGACCCGGGTGACCAGCTCCTCCCCCTGCGGGGCCTGAATCGACCCGCCTTCCCGGGGGAGCGCGCCGGGCGCGCGTGGTGCGGCGACGTCCTCCAGAGCGATCTGGCCGCAGGCCGCCAGCGGTGCGGTCACGTCACGGTGCAGCGCAGCCAGCAGTCCCCGCGCCGGGGGAGCGGACGGACGTCCGGCTCCGACCAGGTCTGGCATCCACCCCACCACTCGGCTCCCTGCGCGCCACAGGCCTGCCACCGCGTCCAGGGCCGGGTCGCCCGTGGTCACCTCCTCCAACCCCGCCACCACATGCTCACGCAGCACGTCGACAGGCACCACTACACCATCCACGCCCCCCGAGGCGGCCGCGCAGCGCACGGACGCCTCAGCCCGCGCCTCGCGCCACCGGCGCCTCAGGGCCTCGTGCCATCTCAGCCTGGCTGAGGCCTCACGGACGACCTCCTCAGCCCGCGCTACCCGCCGGTCACCCGCGATGGCCTCCAGGGCGGCCAGTACTGCTGGACCCCCGGCGGCCTCGACCCCTTCCCGGGAAACCCGGGAAAACCGTCTAGCGGAGGTGGGAGCCGACTCCGGCTCCACCCTGTCGCGAATGTGCCTACGACCGGCGGAAGGGCTCGTCGTACTGTTCACAGCGTCACTGTCGCACACGGCGCAAGCCAGCACCGCCTGCGCGCAGAGACTGCAGGACCCACCAGGCAGCCAGGCCAGGGCAACAGGCCCGAGGCGACCTCCCTCGACCAATAAGCACGAGTTTGCACGTTTTCAACTGAACCGAGACTCGGGGGCTCATCCAGATCCGCGCCACCACGCCATCCGTTAGCATAACGGCAGAGATCTCATTGTGATCATCTGCAACAGGTAACGGGTGTGAGCACCCGTGCCAGGCCTGCGGAAGGCCTCCGGAGGGGACAGCGTGTCCTCGCGCCGCCAGCGCCCCTCTAGACTACTCTCGATGAGTACCTCCCCCTCCCTTCACTATCTTGCGCAGCCACCGGTGCCGCCCCCCGGCACTGGCACGGCTGCCGCTCCGCGGGGCCGACGCCGCGACCACGCCCTGGCCGTAGGCATCGGCACCGTTCTGACCCCGGTCTCCCTGACGGTCATCGGCCTGGCTGCTACCAGGGACGCCTCAGGCCTGGTCCTCCAGTCCGTCCTTATGCTGGCGGTCTTTGGTGCCCTGTGCGCCTCAGCTGCCACCTTCTTCGCGGCCCGCTCCTCGGCGGGAGCCCTGGCCACCGGATTGACAGCCCTCCTGGCCCAGATGGTGATCCTGCTGGCCCCCGGGCACATTGTCACTATCTCCGCGCCCTGGTCCAGGCCTCTCGCCCACACCTGGATGGTGCTGGTCATGGCAGGCCTATGGCTAGGTGGAGCCTGGGGGATGCGCCTAGCCCGTCGCGGAGGGCACGTCCAGGGCCGCCTGGCCTTCAGGCTCACGCAGTCGGACAAGGAGGTCGGCACGACGCCGACGCCACCTCCCTCCCGGCGACGCGACCACCTTGCCTCGCTTCCCTGGGTCCTGGGCAGCCTCGTCCTGACCGCTGCCATCTTGAGCAGGTACTACCGGATCGCTGTCTCCCCCGGCGTGCACCTGAGCCTGGTGACCACCGCCAGCATCCTGGCAGCGCTGGCCCTGCTGGTGGCCGCGGGGGCGTCTGTCGGCCGTTCGACCCTGGGCGCACGGGTCACCGGGCTGCTCCTTGTCCTCGTCTCGCTGCCACCTCTGATCAGCACCGCCGTTGCTGAGAGATGGCCTGTGCACCACCTGCTGCCGCGTGGTCCGGGCCCCGTCGTCACGGCCGCTATCGGCCTGACCCTCCTGGTCCTGGGCTGGGGCGGGCACGCCGCCCGTCGCCAGGCGCGCACGAGAGAGCTGGACGCTCTGCGCGCTAGTCACCAGGAGCCCTGACAGGCCCCTGACCGCAGGGGCCTGCCGCACGCGCGGGGAGTGCAGCGCTGCTGTACTCCCCGGGTCACTCGTGACGGCGTCACGCACAGCTCCCACAGGCCAGTACTCGCCTCAGGAACACAGACCTGGCACCATATGCCACGAGGCCGACGTCAGCCGACGCCGCGCCACCCGACGGAAGGAGGCACCACCATGGGACTTGAGGACCTGACGAAGAAGGCCAGCGAGGCTCTGGGCTCCGACAAGGCGGAGGAGATCAGCGACAAGACGCTCAACACTGCTGCGGGTGTCGCTAAGAAGGTGACCGGCGGCAAGGCTGACGCCACGATCGACTCTGTTCGCGACGCCGCCGACAGAAAGATCGGCCGCGACTGAGACCCTGAGCCAGGAATCGCGGTCTTCTGATCGCAGGGCGAGTGCCCCGCACCTTCCGGTGCGGGGCACTCGTGCTGTCGCCAAGGCTTGCGAAGGCCCCACACGGGCACCGACAGCGCTGCAAGCACTGCTGAACTGACTTCCTCCTCACCCGGCTCCTGTCGGCCTTCTGTCCTGTCAGGCTCGCTGACGCACCCCTCGGGACAGCCCTAGGACAGTGACGGCAAGACCGGTGACACCGCACAGCAGCGCCCCCAGCAGCATGGCACCAGCCATCACAAGACGGTCGGTGCGCAGCGGCGGCCCCACAAGCATCCCCTCGGTGCCACCCTCACAGCGCACCGTGTAGGTCCCGCTGGTAGAGGCGGTGAACCGGGCATAGGGAATACCCTGCTCCGGCACGCTCTTGGAGACTGCGGCCCCGTCAGGGCCGGTAACCGTGCACTCCGTGGTCTGCTCCTGGGAGCCGGAGTAGACCATGGCCTGGGTCCCCTCCTGAAGGTAGACGGCCCCCGACGTCCCTAGGACCGTCGTCTCCGCACCACTCCAGTCCACGGCCAGGCGGAACGCGCCAGCCACGAGAACCAAGGGCACGACCAGCATCAGCACCAGCCCGACGGCCACCGTACGCCACCGGCCGCGCCCTGCGCTCCTGCGAACCGAACGCTCACTACGGCGGCTGTCCGACCTGCTGGTCCAGCGCTCCAGGCTCACGCCACCTGGTGGCGAGACCCACCCGGAGGAGGCCTGGACGGCTGCGGGCAGCGTATGCGTCGCCTGCTCCCCACCAGCGGGGTCAGGAGCCGTCCCAGCAGGCTCGATACCCTGCTCAGCCAGAACCGCCGCCAGCTCATCAGGGCTGACACGCCTACCGTAGCGAGGCTGGCCGTCGTCGGTCTCGAAGGAGCTCACAGCGTGCTCCTCATGCGCTTGTACCTGTCATGTGCTCATAGGGCTGCGGCAGGCCGCCTCAGGAGCGCGCCCCGATCCTGACCGAGCTGCGCACGAGCTCGACGAAGAGACGAACGAGCAGGATCAGGGTCACGTTCCACGGGGCGCGCATGAGCAGGTCGACCACGAACTCGCTGAAGCTGAACTCAGTCTCGTAGGTGCGGGAGTTGAAGTGGTTGGCCCCCGCGTTGTAGCCCGAGTAGAGCCAGTTCACGACGATAGCGACGACAGCCACGACAAGGACAGCCCTCCCGTATCGCTCCACGTAGCCCTTTGAGGTGTCGAAGAGGTTCCCGAAGAAGGAGTCAGGGGCCTGGGGCGGGTAGGGCTGGCCCGGCGCCCCGGCTCCCGGCGCGGGAGCGCTGACGGTAGGGGCCGCCTGGAACTGCTGGGATGGGTAGGGCTGGCCAGGAGCGGGGGCCGAGGGTGCCGAGGGCTGCTGAGGGTAGTAGGGCTGGCCAGGGACAGGGGACTGGGTCATGACGAGGTCTCTTCCTTTGCTATCAGGGACACGGGCACACTACCGTGCCCCCAGGTCAGGACGAAAGCCGGGCGACAGCTCTCACACCTGGCAGACCTGGCACAGCCGTGGTACCGAAGAGTGCCGGAGGGTACCGTCGGATACGACGCCGCAGCCGGGGCTAGCCGGGGCTACAGCAGCTCGATCCACCGCTCTACGGTCTCGACCTGGCTGTCAGTGACCTCCTGGCCGGAGAGGTCCACAAGCGCGACCTGCAACCCTCTGCCTACCGCCCAGGTGGTCCCCCTGCTCTCATAGGGCCACGAGGTCTGGTAGTCCTGACGTGCCAGGAGAGTGCTCCCGTCGGACAGCGCCGTACGCTCCCCGACAGGACGGTAGCCGCGGGTGACGGCGCGGGCAGCGTTCATTGCCAGGTCCAGGGCCTGGTACACGTCGGCAGCGGTCACGGACTGGGCCGTCATGAGCACGCTGGAGCTGTCCGAGGGATCTGTCCACCGCGTGGTCCACAGACCAGACTGGGGCACGGTCCGGTCCCAGCCGGAGGGGACCGCCAGGGCGAGGCTGCCGTCCTGCGGCCTGTCCCACCCGGCCCCGGGGCCGGGACCGGAGGAGCACCCCGCCACCACCGTGGCCGCCAGGCCAGCCGAGGCGCTCAGAGCCGCCGCGATCCCGGCCCTTCTTGAGGAGCGCGTCATGACTGCCTCCTGACGAGGTCCAGGGTGTCCTCGACGCCGTTGCGCAGCCCGTCGTCGGTATAGGTCCCCAGCAGAGTCACCACACCCGCGCCGACACCTGAGGCAAGAATCCACGTCCAGCCGCACCACAGGCCCTCAGGCCCCCAGGAGAAGGCGGTGCGTTCCACAGCCGTGCCGCTGTCACGCTGCCAGGAGACACGGGCGAGCTGGGCGTAGCCGGTAACGAGCCCGGCCACAGCCAGGTCCACCGTCTGCCTAAGGCCGTCGGCAGTCGTGGTGGTGTCCAGCGCGGAGACCATGAGCCGCTGGTCAAAGCCCTCCTGGGAGGAGGCGGCCATGTCGTAGGACACCGTGTACGGTCCCCAGTCGCGGTGGGGCGTGGGCCCCTCCATGGCGGACAGCAGGCTGAAGGAGATCCCGGAGACGTTGACCGGGATCCAGTCCGTGGGCTGCTCCTGGGGGCCTGGGGAGGGGTCATGAGGCTGGGCCACCTCGGCCACGGCCTGCATCGCGTCGTTGGGGGCGGTCTCCTCCGAGCGGGCACAGGCAGAAACCATCCCCGCTGCCGCGCCCCCGGCCCCCGAGACCAGCAGGCTGCGGCGGCGCACAGCCTGCCGCTGGCCTGCGGCCCCACACCCTGGCACGGACCCGGCCGGGTTCTCCCCGCGCCTCATACCGGGCTCACCACGACCGACTCCAGGACCGCCTCGGCCTGCTCCAGGCTGCTCGTACTGGTCGAGTCCGCCAGCACGTACACGCCATAGCTGTAGCCCTGCGTCCCGTCAACAATAACGGCGGCACCGGCGACAGCTACCGTGCCCGGGCGCGACTCCCGGGACCACGGAGCAGGTCCCGAGGACTCCCACCTCAGCAAGGCCGCCTCATCCGCTCCCTCGACGCTCACCTCCTCCGTACTGGCCTCCACCCCCTGTTTCTCCAGGGTCTCCTGCTGCGAGGCAAGAACGTCGGAGGCCGACACGGAGCCGTCCGCGTAGTACTCGACGTCAACCGTGAGCGCGGCAGAGGCGGAGTCGTAGTAGATCTGACGCATACCGTCCTCGTAGACGGTGGTCTGCGCAGTGGTGGCGTCTGCGGGGACGCGGAGCATGAGCCCTGGAGCGGGCAGCAGGACCATCATGGCATTCGTCGCAGCATCTGTGGCAGCGTCCGCAGGGCCGGGCTGCGTCTGCGGGGACGTGGAGCTGCCCGTACTTCCGGACCCCGGGGACGAGGCCTGCGACGTCCCCGGAGCGGCTGAGGCGGCCTGCGACGCATCGGCACCCGCCTGCGTCCGCGAGGATGACGCACCAGCCTCCTGCCCGCCGGAGCAGCCCGCAGCCACCAGGACGACTGCGAGCACGACGACAGGCAACATTACGGGAAAAGTCGCGGGAAAAACTATGGAATGGGCCGTAGGGGGATCCGCGGGAAGAACCGTGCGCGGAGCTGTGGAAGGAGACGCGTGCGGCTGCCCCGCCCGAGGCCGCGCCTCATGGCTGGAGCTCCTGGGTGGCGAGCTGGTCGCGGCCCTGGGCCAGCTGGTTCGCGCTCCACCCGGGAGTCACCGCCTCCGGCCCCCCGTTGTCAGTCACCGCTGTACCCTCCAGGACCTGCTGGGTGGTGGTCGCCTGGAGCGCGATGACCTCGGCAAGCCCCTCACCCGGGTCGGCGGAGGGGCTCAGCGCCGTCAGCGGGACCGACAGGCCACCCGAGGACAGGCTCGCGTGACGCGCGTAGGCGGTGACGAGTCCACGCTCGGAGTCGCTGAGCACGGGGACCTCCAGCCTGGTGGTGACCACGGTGGTCACCACCGTTCCCGGATCGACCCCGTCAATGCCCTCCTCTGCGGCGCCCTCAGCCGCGTGGGTGACAACGAGGCTGTCCAGGTCACCGCCGCTGTCATAGGTGAGGGTCAGCAGCCCCACGCAGATACGCTCCCCCTCCGGCGGCGCTGTGGTGCCGAAGGCGGCCCAGGCGTCCTCCTCATCCGGCGCAGGGGGAAGGACCTGTGCGGTGTAGGACAGGGTGTGTGAGACGGTACCGGTGCCGTCAGGCTCCAGGGAGCTGGCACGCTGATAGCCCACGGCATCGCCGGAGGCTGACACGACTGCCTGCGAGGAGTCAGGGGTCCCGGTAGCGGTGGGCTGAGGGGTCTTGGTGTCCTCCGGCTCCCCGGCGACGTCGGGGTCCTGCCCGCCCCCGGTCGTCTCACCAGCACCCGAGGCCTGCGCCGCCTGCGGATCCGGTGAGCCTGTCGGTCCAGCCTGGTCGTCGGAGGGGGCCGGGTCGGCGTAGTCCTGGGCGGCCGACAGGGAGATGGTCACCCCCGAGGACTCCACCGACGGGTCGAGCCCGCCGCTGGCCAGGGGGTGCCCGGGACGGACCCGGCCCGTCCCGGCGTTGTCCTCCTGGGTCAGGTCCGACCCGGTGCCCGACTGGCTACCGTCACACGACCCTGCGGCCGCGCACGTCTGCGCATCTGCTCTCAGCAGCGCTGTCACCTGGGCGCCCAGAGGATCACCCTGGGAGGTGGCGGAGCCCGCGGAGGAGCCGGGGTAGCCGGTGGACAGCTGGCGTGTGGTCGCAGCCACCGCCTCAGCGCCGGAGTCGGCCGCGTCATCCGCTACGGCTACCGGCGTCGTCCCGGTGGCAAGGGCTCCCGCCGCCAGTCCCACAGTCACCAGGACCCGAAGCACCGCCTGGCGGTGAGCGGCTCGCCCCCTGCTGGTGGCAAGGCACCGGGCAGGGAGCAACCGCACCAGCCAGGGAGAGCGCTGGGAGGAGCATCGTGGAGACCGTTGCGCCTGGGGAGGACGACGCATGCAGCGTTCCTTTCGTCGACAGCAGGAAGCAGGGACTTCCTGACACCCGCGCGATGCAGGGTCGTGACCCGCAGGCAGTCTAGGGTCACCTCAGCTCCCTGTCCACAGGAAGCCGCCCCGTCCGGCGGGCGTCCGGTAGGCGCTGCCGCTGCGACCGGGGTGGCGGCACACGCCCCCCGACCAGAGGCGACGACTGACCCAGGCCCCGGGCAGCCCCGGGATCAGCGCACCAGCCTGGTGGAGACTGTCGCCTTCTCAGCCATGCCCTCGGGCACCGTGAAGGGGGTAGGTGGTGCCGAGGAACCGCTCGTGGAGGTCGAGGTCTTGCCCGGCTTAGCGGTCACACAGGTGCCGCCGATATCGAAGCCGACCTTGCCCCCGCTGAGGCAGGCGCCCTCCTCCAGGACCACCTCAGCGGTGGCCGAGGCAGTCATCGTCTCACCTGTGGCCTCCACGGGGGTGTCCGTCTCTACGCTCACAGTGACCTGCCTGCGGGCGGAGTCGATGGACAGCGACGTCAGGGTCGCACCGTTGCGGGAGGCGTAGCGGCTGGCGGCGCCCCTGACCCCAGCCCCGGCGAAGGAGCCGATGCCGCTGCCGGCGGCCCCCCACAGCCCGTCATCATCGTCAGCCCCGTAGGCGTCGTCGTACATGGACTCGATCGAGTCCGCCCAGGCCTGGGCGGCGGCCAGGGCGGCGGCATCAGCAGCGGTGGTAGCGTCACGCCGGTGGAGGGTGACGTCACCCAGGCCTGCCATGAGAGCCAGCGCCACCGTCGCCAGGACCGCGCAGGCCACGCTCACGTAGGGCAGGATGCTGCCCCGCTCGCTACCCGGCCTACCACGGCGAGCCCGCCGGGGTCGTCCGAGCAGCCGGGACACCACCGGGGGCAGCAGGGAGGAACGCACCCGCATCAGCTCCTTACCAGCACCATCAGGGAACACGCCGCCGGGGCACGGAGGCGGCAGCGCGCGGCGAGGTGCCGCCCCGCAGCGCCCCCCGCACCGTCCGTCACGACTGCCGCCAGTCAACCACGCCCAGCTCCGGCGGCACAGGGGCGAGCGCCCCATAACTTCAGTCCTGGCAGCCCTTGGGCCTGCGGCACCGGGCTCAGCGCCCGGCGGCGCCCCGGCGCACCAGCCAGACCAGCAGGGCACCGGCACACGACCCCAGGACCCCGGTGGCCACGAGCTGGAGCGCCACCTGCTCGTACCGGGGGAACACCTCCAGGGACATCTGCGCCACCGCGTTCGCGAAGTACACGATCGGGACGGGCAGCACGCACCCCGTCGAGCGCAAGGTGAGGAGCAGGCGGTCTTCTCAGGCCTCGACGACGGGGACGTCGGTGAGGCGGAAGGCGTAGTCGCCGTCCTCGGTGCGGCTCTCGTGGTCCAGGACCACCGTGTCCTGGCCCGTGTCCGGCCAGGCCACGCACACCCGGGTCACCATCCCCTCCTTGAGACCAAACCCCAGACCACGCTCGGTCAGGGGGGTGTACTTCTCCTCCCCGGGGGCAGGTAGTCCGTGGGGAAGACCCGCTCCCCACCCGATAGCAGCGTCAGACCACTGGCGGCCGCGGTGGTGTCTAAAGCAACCCCCTCTCCCGAGAGTTGGACAAGGCTTTCGCCCGCTCGTCGCCCAGCCACGCCCCAGGAAGGTGCTGCCGCTGTCGCCGGTTCCGCCCGGTCCGGCGGTGAGCTCGAGCTCGCCCAGCAGGAAGCCCCCGCCCGGGTCACCTGCTCCAGGACCACGCTCAGCTCACCGTCACCCTTGCGCCCGGGGACCGTGACCCCTCCGGTCCCCGGCCCACCGGACCGTAGGCCTCCGGCAGCCCACCAGACCCAGACGCCGAGGGATCAGCCGAGGCGGAGGGGCGGCGCTGCTAGCACTGTCCTGGCTGTCGGTGCCCTCGGTGGGGTCAGGGTGATCTCCACCCGTCGGTTGGCCGCCCGCGCCTGGTCGTCAGTACCCTCCACCGCAGGCTCGGACTCCCCTTGCCCGTCACATCTACATCCCAGGAGCCTAGGTCCACCAGGTCGCCCAGCCGGTCCGACACCGCCTGGGCCCGCTCCTCCGACAGGCCCTGGTTGTAGTCCTCCTCGTCCACGTCATCCGTGTGGCCCACGATACTCAGGCTGCCCCCGCCCGGGTAGCGCCTCACCTGCTCAGCCACCACCTCCAGCTGGGAGCCCGCCTCACTGGTCAGCTCGGCCGAGTCCGACTCAAAGGTCACGTCACTGGCCAGGGTCACCACCACCTCCTCCTGGGTGGTCAGCGTCGAGGAGGACTCGTCCAGCGCCCGCGTAAAGGTCTCCAGCCCCACCGGCCCCGCCAGGGAGGAGTCCGTGCCCATCTCCTCCAGCGCGGCCTCCACCTCCTCCAGGTCCACACCGGCATCAGCCGCCTGCTCCCGGTCCACTACCTCGACCTGAACGAACCCCGCCATCGGCACAAACACCCACACCGTCTCCACGTCCACCGCCCCGAACGGCACGTACGCCACCCCCGGCTCCCCCGCAGCCAGCATGATGGCAGCACCGGGCTTGTCGTGGGTCGGCACCCACACCCGCCCCCGTCCAGGTCAGCCACACGAGTGCCCACCGCCCCAGTTGAGTTAAAGAAGTCGTCACTGAGGTAGAGACTGACCCACAGCAGGTTGTCGCTGCTGCCGTTCCCCTCCTCCACAGCCATGTCGTCCTCGGCGCGCGTCAGCTCCAGCACCACCACCGAGGCCTCCTCCGAGACCCGCACCACCGGGGAGACCCCCACCGTGACCCGGTGCCCCGCCATACGGGCCTCCGCCTCCTGCGCCCCTACCAGGGCGGAGTGCCCGGTTGAGGAAGCCCCGCCCGACGCCTCATCAGAGGACCGCCCTGACGACCCACCAGCACCCGACGAGCTCTCAGGCCCCCTGATCCTCCCGAACCTACGCACCCCGTCATCACTGCACCAGCCCAGCCAGCACCGGCACCATCAGCAGCGAACGACGACGCACCATGAGGACCCCCAAACAAGGAGCTACGGGCAGAAGCCCGGGAGACGAACCACGGACAAGGCAATATCACGCAACCATAACACCATACGACTGGGCGCACCCGGCAGGCCGGGTGCGCCCAGTCATGCAGACGGTAGGAGCCTCCTAGACCCTCAGCCTAGACTATCGATAGCCTCCTGGATCCTGTTCACGATAGCGTCGCCGATACCGCCACCACTGCCGCTAACAGCAGCGACGACAACAGCAATAATAGCTGCGACAACCAGGGCGATCCCGGCGTACTCGACCATGGACTGGCCCCGCTCGTCACGCAGGCCGGCAAAGGTCTGCTGGATACGGACCTGGAGACGAAGAAGTGAGTTGCTCATGATGTCCTCCAATCAGGTTAGGTCGGTCATAAACGGGAGCCGTGCTGCCCCCTTGACGCCGTCAACACTAGGAAGGCCTGTGCCCCGCCATGTAGGGGCGCCCGCCCCGTCTACCGCCCCCGACCTCGCCCCAACCAGGATGACACCGCCTGAGCCCGACTGTGCGCCCCGATCTTGGGGTAGGCCGCGTTGAGGTAGTTCTTGACCGTCCGCTCCGACAGGAACAGCCGGGTCGCAATCTCCCGGTTGGACAGGCCGGAGGCCGCCATGTCCAAGATCTCCGCCTCACGTTCACTCACCTGCTCCCGCAGGGGGTTGGGCGGGACATAGTTCTCCGGGTTGAGGACCACGTCAGCTGCCTCCCGCCCCAGTACCAGCCCACCGCGCTGGCACGTCTCAATGGCGCCGGCGACCTCGTTGGCTCCCAGCTGGCCGTGCACCAGGTAGCCCCGGGCACCGGCGTCCAGAGCCTGGCGGATGAGCTCGGGGTCCTGGTTAGAGGTGAGCATGATGACCGACATGCGTCCCACCAGCTCAGGGAGGATGTCCAGGCCGCTGCGGCCCGGCATGGAGACGTCCAGCAGGACGATATCGGGCGAGTGCACCGCGGCTGTCTCCAGGGCCTCGAAGGCGTCACCGGCCTGAAGCACCTGCGTCACCGAGTCCACCCGCTCCAGCACCGCCTGCAGCCCCGCCCGCACGATCGGGTTGTCGTCCACGACCATGATCCTCATACCTGTCTGCCTCCACTCTCTGTCAGTGCCGTCATCGGCACGCTCATCCGGGTCCGTACACCGACACCCGGCTCTGGCTGGGACTCGATAGTCAGCCGGGCACCCAGCTGCCCGGCACGCTCACGCATACCCGCCACCCCGTAGTGGCCCCCCGACGGCGGAGTCGTCAGGTCCTGGCCACCCAGGCCGACGCCGTCGTCACTGACCTCCAGGTGCAGCGCGCCGTCCTCCACCCAGGCGCAGAAGTCCACGCACTGCGCCTGTGCGTGCTTCTCCGTGTTGGCCAGCACCTCACCAAGCACACGCTGGATCTGCCACATCGCCTCCGCCCGGCAGGCCACCCGGGGTGGAGCCTGCCCGCGGCGGCAGGTCACCTCAATGCCGGTGCGCTCGCTCCAGCGCACGACCTCCTGGGTCAGGGCACCCACGACGTCGTCCTCACCGCTGGCCCGCAGGCCGTCCAGCACCAGGCGGGCCTCCCGGCTGGCCTCGTCGGCGGAGTCGAGCAGGACACGGCTGAGACCGACGTCGTGGTGGTTCTCCGAGGCCAGCGAGTCGTGCAGGGACTCTGCCAGCATCCGGATGCCGTGGACGCTCTTGGCCAGGGAGTCGTGCAGGTCCCGGGCGATGGTGAGGCGCTCTGCCAGCGCCCTCTCCTCCGCCCGGGTCGCAGCCACCTCCGCCGACAGGCGGCTGGCCTCCCGGACCTGAGTGCGCAGCCGGTCCCCCAGGAGCACACAGGCCGCGACACCCAGCACCGAGGCCACCAGGACCACCGAGGAGAGCTCCTCCTGGCCGGTGCGGACCAGGGCCAGGGCGCTCACCACGCCTGAGGTCCACACGGCGGCCTGCACCGCCCGCAGGACGATGCCCACCAGTAGCGCCGAGGCCAGGACGTAGGGCACCACCAGGTGAAAGGCGTTCTCGAAGGCCCCGGACAGCAGCAGGACGGTGAGGACTGTCACCAGGAGGTCCGCGCACGGGAACCACCACCCCTGCCCCAGGGTCTCCGGCCACCTGCGCAGCAGGTACAGCGGCACCCAGCCCATAACCATAGCGGCCAGCAGGACAACCATGATGCGGGGCGAGGACCCCGTCAGGATCAGCCCGACCTCGCAGGCGAACAGCAGTCCCAGCCGCACGTCGCACACCAGTCCCACGGTGGTGCGCATGCTGCGGCCCTGCACCACCGCCGCCAGCGGGGAGTCAGCCGCCTCCGTCACCCCAGCACCTGGCATCGCACCTGACATGTCACCCGCCCAGGAGTCCGGAGATCATGTCCCGGTTGGCGTAGAGCATGCCCCCCATCATGAGGATCATGGTGCCGGGGAGCATGGTCGCCGAGGCAATGAGGGACACCTGGGGAGCCGTGCGAGCCGCCTCCCGGCGCACCTGCTCCGCCCGCTCACGCCGGATCTCCTTGACGATCCCCTGGAGGGCCTCACCAATGGGGGTTCCCAGCTCCTCCGACTGGAGCAGAGCCGTGACAAAAGTATCAATGCTCTCGGAGCGGCAGCGCTGTCTCACCGCGGTAAAAGCATCCCGCCGGGAGACCCCCAGGCGCATCTCGTGGAGCGCTGTACGCATCTCCTCCGATACCGGGCCCTCAAAGTGGTCACACACGCGCTCCAGGGCGTTGCGGAAGGGGGTGCCCGAACGCACCGTCACCGCCAGGACGTCCAGGAAGTCGGGCAGGTCCCGCTCGATCGCCTTCCGACGCGTCCGGACAGCCTGGGCCAGCCACAGGTACATCCACCCGGAGAAGACAGCCGCCATCACGACACCTATCAGCAGCTGCCCCATGAGGGCACAAAACAGGAAGAGCACCGTACTGAGGAGGATAAACCCCGCCTCCCGTTGGATAAAGAGGTCGAGGTGCAGCCCCTCCGGGTTGCCCGCGCCCCGGAGCCTGCGGTCCAGGGCGCGCAGCCGGACCGGACCGTAGACCCGGCGCAGCGTGCGCTGCCCCCTGACCCCCAGGGCGTCAATGAGCCTGACGAAGGCGCTCTCCCGCTGGGGCTCCTCGGCCTGGGCCGCGAGGTCGTCACGCAGGTAGGCAGCCCCGTCCTCCCGGACCATGCGGATGCCCTGCGCCGCCCCGAGCACCAGGAGCGCGCCCACCAGCCCCGCCACCACGGCTACCACCTCACACCTCCACCCGGGAGACCAGCCTCATGAGCAGCGCCCCCAGACCGAAGAAGACCAGTGCGCCTCCCAGGATGACGCGGCCAATGAGGGTGGAGGCCATGTCATCCAGGATTCCGGGCTCCATGAGGTTGAGCAGCACCACGCTGCCCACCCCCAGCACCGGGACGATGTAGCCGCCGATGGCGGAGCCGAGGATGGCAGTGCGCACCTCCCGGTGCAGCTGCTTGCGCTCCTCCAGGGCCAGGGCGATGTCCTGCAGGGCGGAGACCAGGGCGCCACCGGACTTGGACTGGATGACCACGGTGCGCACCAGGACGTTGAGCTCACGGGAAGGCATGCGCCGGGCCAGGTTGCCCAGGGCGTCGTCAAGGGTGCGGCCCAGGGCGATCTCAGAGACCACCCGCCCCAGCTCGGTACTGGCGGGCACCGGTACCTCCCGAGCGGCCAGGCCCAGCGAGCGCTCCACAGACATCCCGGCAGACGTCCCGTTGGACAGCACCCGGGAGACCTCCGGGAGCTGGGCGATGAACTGCTCCGCTCGCCGGGCCGCACGGCGCTGCAGCCAGCGGAAGAAGACCAGCGGCACGGCCGCGGCAAGGACTCCCCCGGCGATCCGCCCCATGAGCGGGCGGGTACCGACATAGGTCACCGCAATCCCCGCGACCAGCGCCACCTCGACCAGGGCCTCGTCCCACCCCAGCCCGGCGGCGCTGATACGGCGGCGCAGCGCAGGACTCAGCGGCAGGCGGCGCAGCAGGGAGAGGAGCACCGACACCGGGCCCCGCCCCTGGGACTCGCCCCTGCCCCCAGGCTGCGAGCCACCTCCTGACTGCGGCCCGCGCTGGCTCCCAGGGTGATCACCGCGGCGGCAGCCAGGCAAAGGGTCACCGTCACGCTGAGCAGGACAGGTCCCGGCTCGGTCACGAGGCCACCTCCCCTACTGTCAGGCCCGTAGGCAGGGAGTACCCGTGGCGCTGCACCCGGTGCGCCACGGCCTCTGGCAGCCTCAGGAGCTCGAAGCGCCCCTCCTCCCGGCCCCTGCCGTGGACGTAGCGCATGAGCGGGGAGGTGGCGTAGGCCTCCCGGTGACGTGAGGTCACCGCCTCGATGGTGCTGACCCGGCGGGCGCCCGAGGCGTCACGCTCCAGCTGGACGATGACGTCGATGGCCCCGTTGATCTGGTCCCGCACCGTCTCTACCGGCAGGGCCACCTCCGACATGGAGGCCAGTGTCTCCAGGCGGCTGAGCGCGTCCTGAGCCGAGTTGGCGTGCACCGTGGTAAGGGAGCCCTCGTGGCCGGTGTTCATCGCCTGGAGCATGTCCAGGGTCTCACCGCCACGGACCTCGCCGACGATGATCCTGTCGGGGCGCATACGCAGGGAGTTGCGCACCAGGTCACGGATAGCCACCTGGCCCTGACCCTCAATGTTGGGCGGGCGCGACTCCAGGCGCACGACGTGGGGCTGCTGGAGGGACAGCTCGGCCGCGTCCTCGATGGTGATGATGCGCTCCCTCTCCGAGATCATGCCGGACAGGGCGTTGAGGAACGTGGTCTTGCCCGATCCGGTCCCGCCGGAGACCAGGATGTTGAGCCGGGCTGCCACCAGGACCCCGAGCAGGTCGGCCGCCTCCTGGGGCAGGCTCTTGCGCGCCACCAGGTCCGCCAGGCGGAAGGGCTGGGGGAATCGGCGGATCGTGATCGTCGGCCCGTCCAGCGCCAGCGGGGGGATGATGACGTTGACCCTCTCACCCCCGGGCAGGCGGGCGTCCACCATGGGGCTGGACTCGTCCACGCGGCGGTTGACCGAGGAGACGATCCGGTCGATAAGCTGGTAGAGCTCCGCCTCTGAGGTGAAGCGGGTGGGAACCCGCTCGATGCGGCCCAGACGCTCCACAAAGACGTCCTCCACGCCGTTGACCATGATCTCGGTGATGCTGTGGTCAGCCACCAGCGGCTCCAGCACCCCCAGCCCCACGGCGTCGTCAATAACGCGCTTGATGAGCCACGCCCTGTCCCGGGAGGACATGACCGGCCCCTCCAGGGAGAGGACCCGGGAGAGCACCCGCTCCAGGCGGGCACGCTGCTGCGCCACCTCCAGCCCGGCTACCTCATCCAGGTCGATCTCCTCCAGGAGGCGGGCGCGGTAGGTCGCTACCAGCTCCTCTCGGCCGCCCACCTGCCGCCTGGCACTACCAGCCGACACCGCGCGGTCCCGCAGCGCCATCTCAGTCCTCCGGGAAGTAGGCGGTACGGCTCACCGTGACGTGCTCGGTGGTCAGCATCGGCAAGCCGATGGGGACCCTGGCTGTCACCTCCACGCAGTGGGCGGAGCCGCAGCCGTCCCTCACCGACTCCAGAGTGACCCAGCTAGGAAGCGAGCGCTCTGCGGCCACGGTCGCAGAACGCCCCAGCATCGCGGCCCGGGCACCGTCGCGGGCCGCCGCGCTGACAGAGGTCACGGTGGCGACGGCCAGGAACCCCTGGAGCAGCATGAGCAGCACCAGCACCACGATGGGGACAAAGGCGATCAGCTCGATGTCAAGGACACCGCTCTCGTCACGGCCCAGCCTCCTCAGCAGGCGTCCAGGACGAACCGTGCTCCTGGTCGTAGTGGTCGTCTCAGTCACCCTCTCACTCACCTTCTCAGCCTCCGTCTCGGTCACGGGGCCTGTCACCGGCCCAGTCGCGGGCATGGTCACGGGCATGGTCGCAGGCATGGTCGCGGTCATGGCTGGGCCTCCCACACGATCCCGGCCCTGGCAGAGGTGCTCAGGTCCAGGACGGAGGGCACCGGGACGGTGGCCGTCACCTCACTGGAGGCGCTGCGCTCGATCCTGAGCCCCGAGCGGTAGGGAGCAGGCAGCCGGTCCCTCACCTCACGCTGGACCTCCGCCGTGCTCATGCCGGTCCCGTAGGCGTGGGCCGCCTCCTGTGCCGCGTGGTTGGCCATCATGTAGGACACTCCGTAGCCGAGCAGCTGGACGCACAGCAGCAGCGCGGCCGTAGCCAGGGCAAACACCACCGGGAACTCGACAATCACCTGTCCCCGCTGCCAGCGACGGCTCTTGGCACCGCCACCGCGACGGCGCAGCCGCGAGCCCGGCGCCCCCGCGGCCTCCGGGGGAGGCGCTGAGGCGGCCGCGGCCCCGCTCAGGAGCAAGCTGGTCACGGGCTGGACCGCCTTGGCCAGGGCAGGCACCGTGGCGGTGAGCAATGTGGAGGAGTTCACCGCCACGTCCATCTGCGAGGTCAGGTCCGGGACAGAGGCCGCCAACGGAACCTCGGTCATCCGTGCCGCCATCCTGGGCTGGATCTCGCGCTGCCGGCCACTGCGATTCATCACCATCTCCACGATTCGTCCATGGGCAATGTCAAGTCGGGTGAACGCCTGCGTCAGGCGCCGCACTGAGCGCAGGGCCGGGGCGTCGGGGGTGGCCACCACAAGCACCCGGTCCGCGCAGTCCAGCGCCATGGCCAGGACGTCGTCCATGCGGCTGCCGCAGTCCAGGACCACGTGGTCGAACTGGTAGCGCAGCATGCTGATAATCTGGCGGGTGGCCGCCTCGGTCATAGCCTCCCCTGCCTCGCCGTGCTCCGGGGCAGGTAGCAGGGAGAGCCCGCCCGGCAGCGGGTACATGACCTCGGCGACCTCGCGGGCGCTGGCCTCCGCCGCGATGTCTACCAGGTCGATGACCGAGCGCCGTACGGACAGGCCCGTCATCGCGGCCAGGTCTCCGCCTCGCACGTCCAGGTCCACCAGGCAGGTGCGGACGTGCTGGGCCAGCTGGGCGGCCGCTACCACCGCGATCGTCGAGGTGCCCACCCCGCCCTTGGCCCCGACCACGGCGGTGACGGTGCCCTGCCGCCGAGCGCCGGCCTCCTCCTGCGCTCCGACCTCACGTACCGCCTGGGACCAGGCGAGCACCGGCTGAAGGCGGCTGTAGAGCTCCTCCAGGGAGAGGGGGAGGGTGAGCACGCTGCGGGCACCCGCGTCCATGGCAGCGCTCAGGAGCTCGGTGCTGCGGCTGCGAGCCAGCAGGATGACCGGGACCAGGGGGTAGGAGCGGGCCACCTCCTGCACGACCGCGAGCGCGGAGACGTCGGCGAGGGCCTCGTCGACAAGGACGCAGGAGCCCTCGTCCGTATCCAGGTGCTCGCGCAGACGTGCCAGGGACTCCACCGCTGTGACCTCACCCAGCCCCTCGGCCTCTGCCACCGCCGCAGCCACCTGTCGACGCACAGCCTCCTCACTGGTCAGCAGGTACTGCATCACTGCTCGCCCTCCTCGTCCTCAGCCGGGGCGCCCATCGCGGTGTACTCCGGGTTGACGACCAGGCTGTCGTCGCCCTCGCGGCGCAGCAGGAGCCTCAGCTTGGTGGAGAAGCTCTCCCCGTAGGCCAGCTTGAGCGAGTCGTCCGGGGTCAGGGCGAAGGTGACCGGCACAGCCTCCGACTCGGTGAAGTCGCCGGAGTCGGACTCGTCCTCCACGGTGGTGGCCACCCCTACGTCAGTGACCAGGGCGTTCTGGATGATGACCTCGGCCGTGCGCTGCTCGGTGGTGGGGTCCTCCAGGGTGGTCACGACGTCCACCCGGGCGCCGGAGGTGATCTTGCCGGCCACGCCGGTCTCCGCGTCCACCATGATCGTCACCTCCCGGTACCCCTCCGTCAGCTGTGGGGGGTCCTGGAGCATGCTGGCCTGGAGGACCGCCCCCTGGCTGTAGGAGGAAGCGGCCACCTTCCCCTGGAGCTCACTCAGGTCGTGGACCGCGTCGTCAGGGACCCAGCGCTGGGGTACCTCGACTGCCGTGACGTCCTCAGCCGTGACCTCCTGCAGCTCGTTGACGTCGCCAGACAGCTCCAGGACGGTGGTCACGGGACCGACCTGGGAGGACACGGACTGGACGTAGTTGAGCACCACCACGAAAGTGACCAGGGCGCCCAGGACCGTAGCGAGGATAAGCAGGACGCCGCGTCGTTGGCGTGGATTCATCGTGCCTCCTTTGGTGAGTGGGCAGCGGCAGGTGGCGGTGGCGCGGGGGCGGCAGGTTGCGGCGGCGGGACGGTAGGTGGTGGCACCGGAGCGGCATAGGGCACGGTCTCGTAGGGCCAGGTCCCGCACAGCAGGCAGCCCTCGGAGGTGGCCAGCTGCCCGCAGCGCGGACAGGCTGTCCGGGCAAAGCGCGCCAGCGCCTGGTTGACCAGAGGCTCCGGATCCGCGTCAAGCACCGTCAGCTCCGCCCAGGCCCGCGCCGGCCAGCGCCGGGATCGGGGCAGGACCGGTTCGCGGTGGATCCCGAGCCGGTCAAGGTTGCCAATGACCCGGCCCGAGTCGTCCTGGGCAGCCCAGAGCGCCAGGCGCGTCCCCCTGGGCAGCTCCCAGGTGAGGTCGTTGACCTTGGTGACCACCCCCCGGCCCAGGTCCAGGGCAAAACGTGTTCCTGGCAGCAGGCCCTGCACGTGCTGGCTGAGGCTGGGTGCCGGGCTGGTCAGCCCGCTGACGGACGTCAGCGCGACCCGGGTGCGTAGTGCGGGCGCAAGAGCGCTGACGACGACAGGGGCCTGGCCTAGCGCCCACGGACTGAGCCGGAGCAGGCAGTAGGCGAGCGCCCGGAACCGCGTCTCCGGCTCGTCAAGTGCCAGCACGCCCAGCGAGCCGTGGTTAAGGACGGCGCGAACCGTACGGGCCTCCTGCTCCTCCTCGCCGGTGCGGCACAGGAGGAGCGTGGGACCGTGGTCCTGGCCCGCGAGGACCTCAAGGACCTGGGACGCGGCCCGGTCACCGGTGTCACCACCCGGGGAGCGGGAGCCAGGGAGCACAAGCATCGTGTGGGGACTTTCTGTGTCGTTGCCGCACGCCGTGCGCGCAGCACCGTGGCCGTTTCAGTGAGCCACAGCCAATGGGATCTTTGGGAGGCAACTGGTAATCAGGCGCTTAGGAGGCGCCACCGAGATGATCTCCTGGTGAGTTCTCGGCGAGCCTCAAGGAACACCGTAAGGAACACCGTAAGGAACAACGTTTGGATAACGACGGTATCAGAAACATACAACCCTCTTCCCAATGACTGTGTGTTCTAAACATCACACTAAGAATCCCTCTTCGTCCTCCCATCACACTGTCAGGTCACCACCAGGGGCCAGGTCAGCAGGGCACCCGCCACCAGGTAAGGGCCGTAGGCCATGGGGTCCTTGCGCCCGGCCCGGCGGGAGACCAGCAGGAGCACGGCCGCCAGCCCGCCGAGGAGGACACCGACCCACAGGGCCACCAGGACCACCAGGCCGCCGTACCACCCCAGCCACAGCCCGATAACCGCGCACAGCTTGACGTCACCCATCCCCAGGCCTGAGGGGAGCAGCGCGAGCAACAGGCTGGCACCTCCCGCCCCCAGGCCGCACAGCACCGCCCGCAGGGCCGCGCCCGGGCTCCCCGGTCCGACCATCACGGCCACCACTGCGCTCAGCCCCAGCCAGGCCGCCGCCGAGCCCAGCAGCCGGTTGGGCAGCAGACGGGCCACGACATCCACGCTGGCGGCACACGTCAGCAGGGCATAGACCGGCACAGCCACCAGCGCCGCGCCCGTCGCCCCCGCCCGCAGACCCCATCCGGCGCACAGCCCGCAGGACAGCAGCGCGAGCACGGCCTGCGGCCCGGTCCCCAGGAGCCCCGGCCACACCAGCCGCTGGCCCGAGGTGGCGACAGCATTGCCACTATCACTATCACCCGCATCATCACCACCATCACTGCCGTCACTGTCGTCATTGCCGTCACTACCGTCGCCGGTATCTTCATCGGGGACCGGCTCGCGGACGTAGCGGCGCGCCCACGCCGACACCGGCCCCGCTACCACCACCACCGAGCAGACGAGGACAGCACCGAGCAACCAGGGGGCGAGTGCGGACAACGAGCTGAAGGTCCCAGAGAAAGCCCCAGAGAAGAGCGGCGCAGGGAAGAGCACCGGGGAGGGAGACAGGGATGACGGTGAGGGCACGACAGCGTCCCTCAGTGGCCCTGGACCGCGACGTTGCCGCACCTAGCGGCGTCAGCAGCCCCACACGGACCGGTCAGGCCAGCCGGGTCCACCGCACCGGCCGGGTCCGCGAGAACCACGCTCGACAGCACCGCGCCGGGGGCCACCCCCGCACGAGCGGCCTGCCCTTGCGCCATCTCCACCACTGCCGCAGCACGCGGACGAGGCAGCCCCACACGGCCGGGCGCCAGCGGGGCGACCGCGAGCACCTCGCCGGAGCGGGCGATATAGACGACATCAATGGGATAGCGCATGCCCCAGCAGTGGACCCAGCTGCATCGCGTGATCCACACGGCACCGTCGATTCCGTCAGTCCCCAACAGACCGGTGCGGCGCTCGCTCCTGCTGCGCGCCGTCCACACCGGCAGGTCCGTCACCTTCCCGTCGACGGCAAGTCGGGGGAGCGGGCTTGTCGCTACGGCTGACCAGGTCGGTGTTGTCCTAGGCACGCGCGGAGAATACAGAGCCGCCCGGCCCCCTCATAAGGGGCGTCCGCCCCCACACGACGGGGCGTCAGCAGGGCACGACGAGGTACCGCCAGGTGGAAGGCCGTGCTCCAACCGCGCCGAACCGATCCTCAGTAGGACGCGCCTCCCGCCGCGCAGGCGACTCGCCGCCGCACCTGCGGGACCATCCCACTCATCTGAGTGCCCACCACGGCTCACGGCGGCTCTGCCAGCCGGACGCACCCACGACCACTAGGATGACCTCGTGATCTTCAAGGCAGTGCGCGAGGCGGCCCCGTACCCGGAGCACGGGGTCACGACCCAGCGCGAGTGGGCTGTCATTGCGCCACGCCAGGTTCGGCTGGCCGATCTCACTACCACGCGCGCGACCCTTGACCTGCGCACCCTCCTTGACGACGACTCGACGTTCTACGGAGACCTGTTCGCCCACGTCGTCGCCTACCACGGCGAGCTCTACCTGGAGACGGGGCTGCACCGCGCCCTGCGGGCCGCCCTCCAGGGGCGCACCGCCATCCACGCCAGGATACTGGAGGTCGACGCCAACGGCGTGCCCCGTCTCGCCCCGGCCCCGCCGACAGACTACTGAGAACTGCTGACGGACGACGGCGCCCACCGCTGTCGTCTACTACCCTGGGGGCGTGAGCAGCCCCACGGACCCACGTGCCGAGTACCGGCAACACATGCAGCGTCGGCAGACAACCGTCATCGGCACGGTTCTGGCTATCATGGCCGGCCTGGTCGTGATCGGCCTGCTGGTGTGGACCGGTCTGATTCCCCTGAGCGGCCCGGCCTTCTCCCGCGACGAGGCCACCGAGGCCTACACCCCGCCCCCTGCCCCCCGGCCGACTCCACCACCGTGGACCTCACGGGGCTGACCATCAACGTCTACAACGGCTCGGAGACTATCGGCCTGGCCGGCACTGTGGAGACCGCGCTCACCGACGCCGGCCTGACGGTGGGCACCGCTGACGACTGGCCTGAGGACTACCGCGGGAACGTCCAGATCATGGTCTCCCAGGCCGGGCTGGTCAACGGGTACTCCCTGGCCCAGATCTTCCCCGACTCCACCGTGCAGATCGACACCAGCCTGGACCCCTCCGACGAGACGGTCTCTGTGGTCCTCGGCGCGGAGTACGCTCACACGGTACTCACCGCTGACGAGATCGCCCTGGTCGGCTCCGGCCAGACAATCGTCCCGCCGTCAGGCTGCGTCGCCCCCGGCGATGCGACCGCTGCGGCCACCGACGACTAGCCCACTGACGACAAGCCGACAGTGCCTGGCACTGACCGGCACCGACCGGGACTGACCGGCTCAGGCTGACTCAGCCGACTGGCTGGCCTGCCCCGGCCCCGCTTCCCCTCAGGTCCCACCGCTCAGTCCTGGGCGGCTCGGGTGGCTACCCGCTGAGAGTAGGGCGGGCCCTCCAGCTCGCTGCCCGCAGGGGCCGAGGCCGGGGAGACCTGCTCCAGGTTGGTCCCGCGCACCCTCGAGATCCACCGCATAACGTGGTAGATGACAATTGCGGCGGCCGAGCCCAGGGCGATCCCCTCAAAGCTCGTCCCGTTCCACACCAGGGTGTAGTTGGCAATGGCCACCACCATGGACACCGCAGCAGTGTTGAGGTTGACGGGGTCAGAGAAGTCCACCCGGTTCTGTACCCAGATACGGACCCCCAGCATCCCGATCATGCCGTACAGCACCGTGGCCGCCCCGCCCAGGACACCCGCAGGGATCGTCGCAATCACCGCACCGAACTTAGGCAGCATGGACAGGACCAGCGCCGTGACAGCTGCCACCACGTAGGCCGCTGTCGAGTAGACGCGAGTGGCCGCCATGACACCGATGTTCTCCGCGTAGGTCGTGGTGCCCGACCCGCCTCCCGCTCCGGCCAGGACTGTGGACAGCCCGTCAGCAGCCAGGGCACGCCCGGTGACGTCGTCGAGGTCCTCCCCCGTCATGGCGGACACCGACTTCACGTGCCCGATGTTCTCCGCGACCAGGACCAGCACCACAGGGACGAACAGCCCCAGGAGGGAGACGTCGAAGGCGGGAGGGTGGAAGCCCGGCAGCCCCGCCCAGGACGCGGAGGAGACCGCGGAGAAGTCCACCTCACCGCGTAGGCAGGCTGTCAGGTAGCCCGCCAGCACGCCGATCAGGATCGCCAGGCGGCTGATGATCCCCTTGAACAGGACGGTCACTAGCAGGACGGACACGATGGTGACCACGGCGGTCACCGGAGCGGCCTGCACGTTGTCCCACGCTGACGGAGCCAGATTGAAGCCGATGAGGGAGACCACCGCACCGGTGACGATCGGTGGCATGAGCCGGTCAATCCAGGAGGCACCCGCCAGGTGGACCACGACGCCGACGACCAGCAGGGAGGCTCCCGCTGCGATAACACCCCCCTGAGCCAAAGAGGCCCGGTGGGCGTCAAGGGGGGCGCCTCCGTCGGCTACGTAGCCGGTGACCGCACCGATCGGGGCGATCAGGGCGAAGGACGACCCCAGGTAGCTAGGTAGGCGTCCCGAGGTGATCCCCAGGAACAGCAGCGTCCCCACCCCGGTGAAGAACAAGGTGGTGGCCGGGTCGAAGCCTGTCAGCAGTGGCACCAGGAAGGTGGCGCCAAACATGGCCACGACGTGCTGAACGCCGATACCAATCGTGCGTGGCCAGGTCAGCCTCTCGTCAGGGGCCACGACCTCGCCCGGCGTGACGGAGCGACCGTCACCGTGAAGGCGCCAGCCGCGGGAGAAGGGGAGTGAGGAGGGCAGCGGGGACATTCTTCTCCTGCCTGCAGTGTGGACAGATGCGTGGGGCAGGTGAGCGTCGGCGGCCGACGTCGTCCGCGCCTGCGCAGCAGGACCCGGCAGAGCCTGCCGGGCCTTCAGCATAGGCGTGCGCCCACGAGCTGGTCGACCTAGGCAAGGGTGGGATCGGTCGCAGGTCTGTCACTCCTGGGGCAGGTCGCCCGTGGCTACGAGGCGCTCACGCCCGTGCAGGCATCAGGCATGATGAGGTCATGAGCCCGCCCCCACCCCTACCACCGCAGCAGGCCCCCGGAGCCGGATCGGCAGCCTCAGCAGCCTCGGCGGCGGATCTGGTATCTGACCTGTGGCCAGGACCCTTCGCCGCCTTCCCCGGGACCGAGATGCTCCAGCCCTCAGAGGTCTTTGCCGGCCCCGGCTACCAGGCCCCGCAGCCCCGTACCGACCCGGTAGCAGCCCTCGCCCTGGGCTGCACTCTCCTGTCCCTCGTGCCGGGCGTGGGGATCCTCGCGCTGGGTCTGGGCCTGTGGGGCGCCCGACGCGTGCGGACCCGGTTTGCCACCGGGGCCTCCCTGGCCCGGCTGGCAGTCGTCGTCGGTGCCGCCGCCACCGTCGCCTGGCTGTGGCTCGGTGCGCTGCTGCTGCTCCCGATCTCCTGAGCCTCTCCCGTGCCGCGCCTTCCCGCGGCACGACGACCACCGGTTCCCCTGAGACAACGGTTCCCCTTAGGGTAGTGGCGTGAAGCCTTTCATCATGGTGTCTACGCGTCCCGAGCTGGAAGCGGCACAGCACGAGTACGAGTCATTCCTGGCGCAGAGCGGGCTGGCCCGCCAGGACCTGCAGCACGTCCAGCTGGAGGAGATCGACTTCCTGGACGCCTTCACCGCCCGTGACGTCTCCGGGGTCTTCATCGGTGGCAGCCCCTACAACCCCTCGACTCCCGCGACCGCCAAGACCCGCAGCCAGCTCAGGGTAGAGGACCAGGTGCGCGAGCTGCTAGCGGTAGCCCTCAAGGAGGGCGTGGCCCTGCTGGCTACCGGCTTCGGCCTGCAGGTGCTGGCCGCCTACCTGGGGACACAGGCCGAGGAGGAGTTCGGCGAGGAGCTGGGCGCCGCAGACATCTTCCTCACCGCGCAGGGCCGCGAGGACCCGCTGCTTCACGGAATGCCCCAGGTGTTCAGCGTGTTTGTCGGCCACCACGAGGGGGTGGGGCAGATCCCGCACAACGCGACCCTGCTGGCCAGCTCCCCGGACTGCCCCGTGCAGATGATCCGGGTGGGCAAGGCTGTCTACGGAACCCAGTTCAACCCCGAGCTGGACGCGGCCCGCTTTGAGCAGCGCGTGAGCATCTACGCCGACGCCGGCTATGGCGACCCCGACCTGAGTGAGGACATTCTGTCCAAGGCCCGCTCCGAGGCCCCGCACGAGGCCGGACGGATCATCCGCAACTTCGTGACCCACTTCAGGCGGGACTAGAGCCTGCTGCGTCCCCCTGCGCCGAGGGGGGCCGAGGGGATCGGTTCGGGAGCGGGCCGCAGGCTCCGGGGCAGGACAGGCTCAGGACAGGTCTGCGTAGGCCAGGGGCACGTCAGCCACCGCTTGGGCGATCGGCGTGTCACCGTCGTGGAAGGGGATGACCCGACCGACGCTGCGCGGCTCGTCCAGGACAGCCGCGATAACGCGTGCCACGTTGCCTCGCGAGGTCAGTGCCGACGCACCGGACTGGTCATCTCCGCCGACCCGCTCCACGGTGATGCGCCCCGACGGCTCCTGGGCCGTCAGCCCGCCGGGCCCGAGGATCGTCCACTCCAGGTCGGTGGACTGGAGATGGCGGTCAGCGGCGATCTTGGCAACGGCGTAGGCCCGCAACGGGTGGTCCTCCGGGACCTCGCCGTAGGCAGTGATGAAGGAGACCATGACGTAGCGGGTGGCGCCCGCTGCCGCAGCAGCGTCCATGGAGCGCAGCGCCGCTGCGCGGTCAACGGCGTCAGTGCGGGCCGGTCCGCCCTTGCCGCCCGCTCCGGCTGACCACACGACCGCCCGTGCCCCGGCAAAGGCCTGCGTGAGCTGTTCGGTACTCGCCTCCTCCACGGAGAGCACCACCGGTAGGGCGCCGGTGGCGGACACCTCCTCAGCATGGTCCGGGTTACGGATCAGGGAGAGGACCTCGTGGCCTGCCTCAACGAGCAGCGGAGCGGTGAGAAGAGCGACCTTGCCGTGGCCGCCGACGATGACGATACGAGACATGAACAGGTCCTTTCGACTGGCACCAGGCGGTGCCGTTGCTGCTGCCCCAGGCGAGCACCTTCTGCGCGACGACCAGGGCTGGCCTGGGTCCTGCCTGGAGCGGCCCCGGACGTGGCTGCCATCCTCCACCTGCCACCGGGTCCCCGGCCAGCCTCACTCGCCGCCCGCGAACGCGCCCGCGAACGAGGTCAGTCGCGAGCGTGCACCGCCACGAAGTTGGCCAGCACCTTCCAGGAGTCACTGACGTCCGGCTCACTGGTCCAGGCCTGGATACGCGGCAGGTCCTGCGTCTCAAAGTACCCGTGCCCGGCGTAGAAGCCCAGGCGGTAGGACAGGGCGGGACCATCAAGCTCGGGGTGGAACTGGGTGGCGTAGAGATTGCGACCGACCCGCAGCATCTGGTAGGGACAGGAACCTGAGGTCGCCAGCACCACGGCGTTGCGGGGTGGCACCGTGACAGCGTCCTTGTGGGCCACGAAGGCGCGGAAGGTCGCGGGGATGTCGACGCAGACCGGGTCGTCAAGCCCCTCAGGCGTGAGCGTGACCTCCGGGGCGGAGACCTCCTCCCGGTAGGTCCCGTCAACCACCGCCCCCTGGTGAGTTGCCAGGGTGCCCACACCGTAGCAGGCTCCCAGGAACGGGAAGTCGGCCTGCACCAGACGGTCGAGGAGCGCGTCGAACTCGGCCTCCACACGCAGCTGGGTGGCCGACTTCCTCTCCGCAGGTGTCGTCGTGTTGAAGGGGGACCCGCCCACGATGATGCCGGACCAGTCCTCAAGGCTGATCTCCGGCATAGGACGAGCCTCGAGGCGGTGGCGTACCAGGGTGGACTCCTCCAGACCGGTACGCAGCAGGAACGACTCGTACTCAGCATCCGCAGGCCCGTCAGCGTCACGGGTCGCCAGGAACAGGAAGGGCTTCACACCACGACTCTAGCGAGCAGCAGGCGGCGCAGCCGCATGATCGTGCACGCCGGGCACGTGGCCTGCTCCACGCCGGGCTACGCCTCGCGACGGGCCAGCCGGGCCAGGACAGCCTCAACGGCCTCGTGGACCACGACCGACGCCGGCTGCTGCGCTGTCGAGCCAGCCGGGGCAGCGCGACGGCCGCTAGGCTGACTGACAGGACCAACGGCCTCGTCGACGAGAACCAGCGCCGCGGTGGCCACCCCACCGCCAGCCAGGGCCATCCCCTCCGCGACCGTGTCCGTGACGACGGCGTCGACTCCCATGCCAGCCAGGATCCTGGCCTCAGCGGGAGTGGGGCGGAGCGGACCCGCCCCCAGGGCTACGACACCGGTGCCTCGCACTCCGGGCAGACGCGACACGCGTGTGGTCAGGTCCTCGTCCCAGGTGGCCTGGATCAGGCGCTCGGAGGGAAACAGCGGCGTGCCCGAGAGGCTGACGTGGTCACCGACGGCCAGGAGATCACCAGGAGCCGCCCCGCCCACGGAGGAGGCGCGGGTGACCAGGAGAGCGGCTCGAGCACCGGAGCCCGCCACGATCCTGGCCAGCGCCGTGGTACTGCGAGCGGGGTGCCCCTCGTACAGGCAGGTACGGCCCCGGGCGACAAGGACGCCGAGGCCACCGCGGTCGTAGGAGAGCAGGGCGTCCTCCTGGTCGGCACTCCTGGGCTCCAGGACCCCCGGCAGAAAGGACAGACGCACCCGCGCCTGAGGAGCGCCCCAGGCCGCGTCCAGCTCGGCCAGAAGCTGCGGTTCACACACGACCAGAAGGTCGTGACGCGGCCGACCCGTAGCCAGGAGGATGGAGACTCCGGCGGGGTCCTCGTCCCAGGTCTCAGGCACAGCTGGCGACAGGGCCATTGGTCCTCCCTCTGTCGTGTGTGGTTGACGTACCCGAATGAGGGTAGCGCTATAAGACACCGTTTACCTGCGCACGCCTGTGAGAAGCACCTAGGATGATTATGGTCCGCTGGAGAGAACCTCAAGAAAGTCTGGGTATTCTGAAGTTCTCTCGCCACGCCGGACCGCCGTCCAGTCAAGGCAAGATTCGTCACATAAGCGCTTGAGCAGACCAGGCTGAGCCGTTACGCACACCGGCAGGTCAGGCCGCCAGCAGCACAGGAACCACGGCACCGCTGCGCACACGTAAGCCCGGGTCGCCCCGTCATCGTGAGGGGCCACCCGGGCACTGCGGCGGTAGCGCTGGGATTCGAACCCAGGGTGGCTGTAAACCACACAGACTTTCGAGATCTGCACCTTCGGCCGCTCGGACACGCTACCTTGTGGCACCGAGGGTACACGGGGCCTCCAGCTCCCTCCAACGGGCGGCTGCTGCGAGGTAGGTCACCACATAGCTGACCGGGCGCCGGGCGGCCGGTCGACGGGCGCAGGCTCCAGCCGCACGAGCAGCGGAAGACCGTGTCGCAGCGATCCACTGGCCTTACCGGCTGGCCTTACCGGCCCCATCAGGCCTCAGGCACCTGCCTGATGACCCGGGCCGGGACGCCGCCGACGACGGTCCGCGCGGGCACGTCCCTGGTCACGACTGCCCCTGCGGCCAGGACCGCCCCGTCCCCCACCGTGACGCCGCTGGTGACAACGACCTTGGCTCCCACCCAGACGTCGTCGCCCAGTCGGATCGGAGCCGGGTGGGTCGTGGCCCGGTCGGCGACCGCAAGGGAGTGGTCCAGCGTCGCCAGGACCACGTCGTGCCCGATAAAGCAGCGGTCCCCGACCCAGATGCCGCCCTGATCCTGGAACCGGCACCCGGAGTTGATGAAGACCTGCTCCCCCAGGTGGATGTTGGCTCCGAAGTCTGTGGTGAAGGGCGGGAAGAGACGGAAGGACTCCGGGACGGCGCGAGTGGTGATGCGCTCCATGAGCGCCCGGATTTCCCCCGGATCGTGGTAGCCGGTGTTGAGCTCGGCCGTCAGACGCTGGACCTCCACGGCACGCTGGCTCTGGAAGGCCGCCTCCTGGCTTCCGCCACGGATCGGCTGGCCAGAGGCGACATAGTCAAGAAAGGTACGAAGATCCATCGCTACCCCCAGGTCATTTCATTGCCTGCAGTGCCCCTTGCAGCGCCACAAGGCAGGCGCAGCCCGGCCCCTGCAGGCCTAGTGTGTCACAGTGGGGACCGTGGCCACGAGCCCTCGGCCAAAGCATCGACGCCGCTCGTGGCAGCCCTCCCGCCGCCTACCGTCGCCGGGAGAAGAAGTCCTCCAGCAGGGCAGCCGACTCCTGCGCCCGCACCCCGGCACGCACCTCGACCTGGTGGTTGGCGCGCGCATCGCGCACCACGTCACGCACCGAGCCGCAGGCACCGGTCCTGGGCTCCCAGGCTCCCAGGACGAGCCGCGCCACCCGGGCCAGCACAAGAGCGCCGGCACACATGGTGCACGGCTCAAGCGTGACCACCAGCGTGCACCCCTGAAGCCGGGCGTCCGCGAGGACGGCTCCAGCGGCGCGCAGCGCCCGGACCTCCGCGTGCGCCGTGGGGTCGCGCTCGGCCTCACAGGCGTTGGCAGCCTCAGCCAGGACTCGGCCGTCGGCTCCCAGGACCACCGCGCCCACCGGCACCTCGCCCTGCTCTCCCGCCGCCGCCGCGAGCTCCAGCGCTCGCGCCATGGCTGCAGAGTCGGCAGAAGAGGCAGGAGGTAATATCCCAGAAGAGCCTGCGGAGCCCGGTATCGCCGACGTCGCCCACGTCGCGTCCAGCCTCGGCCCCTGTCCCACTGCCCCAGGATGGCAGACCAGCCTCGCAGTCCCGCACGCACCACGCCCCAACAGCCCCGAGAACCGGGCAGAGACCTCCTCGCGACAGAAGAGACAGATCTCACAACAACCCCGCTCATTCCCCCAGATACCAGAGGTCGTACCACCAGATTTCAGCAGCGCAGCAGGGGCTGCGGTTGCCATATCTCCATGAACCTGCCAGGGTCGCCCCGGTTTGCACGAATCTGCCTGAGTCACCACGACAGGCACGAGCCACAGTGACTACGAACGGAGCACATCGGTGTCTCAGCCACCAGCACGTCCTATGACCGGGGCTGCCGCCAAGGAAGCCACGGAGCAGCAGACTGAGCACTCGCCGCGACAGGTCCTCAACGCGCCGGTCTTCGTCTCCTCCGCCATCGTCATCGCTGTCATCGCCCTGAGCGCCATCTTCTTCCCCCGGGCGGTGTCAGACGCCTTCGGTAGCGCAGTCTCCTGGACGGGTCGCTGGTTCGGCTCCTTCTACATCCTCCTGGTCACCGTCACCCTCCTCTTCTCCATCGTCCTGGCGCTGTCGAAGTTCGGCAAGATCCGGCTGGGACCCAGCAACTCCACCCCCGACTTCTCCACCTTCTCCTGGGCCGCCATGCTCTTCGCCGCAGGCGTGGGAACCGCCATCATGTTCTACGCCGTGGCCGAGCCGGTTGCCCAGTACATGGCGCCCCCCACAGGAGAGGGCCAGACTGTCGAGGCCGCCCGTAACGCCATCGTCCTGACTCTCCTGCACTACGGCATCACCGGCTGGGGCCTGTACTCCATCGTCGGCATGGCCCTGGCCTACTTCGCCTACCGTCGCCACCAGCCCCTGGCCGTGCGCTCCACCCTGCGCCCCCTGCTCGGCGACCGCGCCGACGGCGTGCTGGGGCACGTCGCTGACGCCGCCACGCTCATCGGCGGGGCCGTGGGCATCGCCGCCTCACTGGGAGTCGGCGTCGTCCAGCTCAACGTCGCCCTGACCATCCTGTTCGGCCTGCCTCAGGGCACCCCCACACAGATCGGGCTCATCGTCCTGTCCGTGCTCATGGCCACCATCTCCGCCGTGTCCGGGGTGGACCGTGGCGTGCGCGTCCTGTCCAACATCAACGTCCTGCTCGCGGTGGGCCTGGCCATGTGGGTCCTGGTCACCGGCGACACCGCCTTCCTCATTGACGCGATCGTGGGCAACGTCGGCGACTTCATCACCCAGTTCCCCTCCCTGACCCTGGAGACCTACGCCTACGACCGGCCCACCGAGTGGCTCAACAGCTGGACACTCTTCTTCTGGGCCTGGTGGATCGCCTGGGCCGCCTTCGTCGGCATGTTCCTAGCCCGCATCTCCCGCGGGCGCACGATCCGCGAGTTCGTCATCGGCGCCCTGGTCCTGCCCTTCAGCTACGTGCTCATGTGGAGCTCGATCTTCGGCAACAGTGCGCTGGACCTCATCCGCTCCGGCAACCTGGACTTCGCCGAGCTGACCGTCAACGAGCCCGAGCAGGGGCTCTACACCCTGCTCACTCACCTCCCCGGGGGCACCTTCCTCGTCGCGCTGGCACTGTTCATCGGGATCCTCTTCTACGTCACCAGCGCGGACTCCGGCGCCCTGGTGATGTCCAGCCTGTCCAGCCACGTGCGCTCCGAGAGAGAGGACGCCCCTGCCTGGCTCCGGATCTTCTGGGCCAGCCTGGTCGGTGTCCTCACGATCGCCATGCTCGTGGCCGGCGGCATCCCGATCCTCCAGCAGGCCACCATCGTCATGGCCCTGCCCTTCTCTGCCGTCATCATCGTCATCATGTTCTGCCTGTGGAAGGCGCTGAGCACCGAGGCGAGCCACAGCGTGACCCGCTCGCAGGCCTACCGTAACCGCAGCCTGGGCCTGACCGGGACCGCAGCGGGGCTCACGCGCATCTCCTGGCAGGACCGGCTCTCCCACACCTTCAACACGGTCTCCCCCAGCCGCGCCAAGCGTGCCCTGGACAACCGCATCGTCCCCGCCCTGGAGGCCGTGGCCACCGAGCTGCGCAAGGAGAACCTGCACGCTGAGGTGGTCGTTGAGGGTGAGGAGGCTCAGGACCCCGACGACGAGCGTAACTTCCTGGGACGCGCCACCCTTGTCGTCAGCGCGACCGAGGCCGGGGAGTCCGCAGAGGGCGAGGACTCCCTCGACACCGACTACGAACGTTCCAGCGGGCTGGACTCCTTCCGCTACGTGGTCCGCATGGTCCAGGCTCCCGTGCCCGCCTACGGTCCTGTGGTCCACGAGGCAGACGACCTGACCGTGCGCCTGGAGGTGCGTCCCAGCGGCGGCGGCCAGGGCTACGACCTCATGGACTGGTCCGCCGACCAGGTAGCCCACGACGTCCTGGACCACTACGAGCGCTGGCTGGAGTACCTCGGCTTCACCGAGACGGCGGCCCGGGCCTCGGGCGGTTCCGCCCAGTAGGGCGCCGCACAGCGCTCGGCCGTGTACAGGCGTACGCCACCCGCGCTGCACGCCTGTACACAGAACAGGCACAACAGGGTCGGGCGGGACCGCAGAAGCCAGCGGTCCCGCCCGAGCCTGTCACTAGAAGGTGCACGACGACGGGCTCAGTCCTCCTCGACCTGATAGGTGGCCAGGTACCCGATGAGCTCAGGGTCGCGGTGGTCGACAGTCAGGCTGTGGCCCTCGTCCAGGGCAGCCACGGCCTCCAGGTCAGCCTCGTCTAGCGAGAAGTCCAGAATGTCGAGGTTCGCGGCCATGCGCTCGCGCTGGACCGACTTAGGGATAATGATGACGTCGCGCTGCAGCAGGTAGCGCAGGGCCACCTGGGCCGCGGTCTTGCCGTGCCTCTGCCCTACCCTCGTAAGCACCGGGTGGGTGAAGATGTTGTTCCTCCCCTGAGCCAGCGGCCCCCAGGACTCCAGAGCAGTACCGTACTTGGCGTACCAGGGGCGGCTGTCCACCTGCTGGTTGAACACGTGGGTCTCCATCTGGTTGACCGCAGGGGCCACGTCGACGTTGCCTGCCAGGTCCACAAAGCGGTCAGGGTAGAAGTTGGACACGCCGATGGCGCGCACCTTGCCCGACTCCAGCGCCCTCTCCATGGCGCGGTAGGTGCCGTAGTAGTCGCCGAAGGGCTGGTGCACCAGGAGCAGGTCGATGTAGTCGGTGCCCAGGCGGCGCAGGGAGCCGTCGATGGAACGAGCCGCCTTGGCCTCCCCGGCGTTGGAGATCCACACCTTGGTGGTCAGGAAGACCTCCTCGCGCGGCAGGCCGGAGGCCGCCACGGCGGCCCCCACACCCGCCTCGTTACGGTAGGCCTGGGCGGTGTCGATGTGGCGGTAGCCGACCTCCAGGGCCTCGCGCACCGCCTGCTCGGTCTCCTCCGGCGGGGTCAGGAAGACGCCGTAGCCGATCTGCGGGATGGTCACCCCGTTGTTAAGAATGATGTCCGGAATGGTCTGGGTAGTCATGACACTCCTTCGTGGTCCTCTGACAGCTCTTCGACGGGCTGCGGTGGACTCGGCGGAGCCGCGCGCATCACCGCAGACACCCCTGCTGCTTTCTCACGCTGTCGAAGCGCCTGCACGTGACGCCTCACCGCATTGCCATGGTAATGGCGCCGCGAGAACGCGGCGCACAGCCCAGCCCAGACTGCGCCAGCCGCGTATCTCCCGGCGCGCTGCCTTGCGCAACAGGCCTGGCTATGTGCAAATTAGGTCACACCGATCGGCGAGCCACAACGATCGGGCTTCCCCTCCGTGTCCCCACGCCTGATCCGCAAGGTCCTACACGCTACGCAAGACACACTCGGCCGGAGGACGCGTCGACGATGTGCAGCATCCCTGCCGTCCTGTGGCATCCCCTTCAGCGTCCCCCGCAGCATCCTCGCGGGGACGCCTACCAGGCCAGACGCAGGCAGGGACCGTACCCTGGTCCCATGCGCCTGCTCGTTGCCGACCACCCGCTCATCAACCACAAGCTCTCCGTCCTGCGTGACGCCAGGACACCCTCGGCGGTCTTCCGCCTGCTGGTAGACGAGCTCGTGACCCTCCTGGCCTACGAGGCCACACGGGAGGTGCGTACCGAGCAGGTGGACATCACCACTCCCGTGGCCGTGGCCCACTGCCGCCGTCTGGCCGACCCTCGCCCTATCGTGGTGCCGATCCTGCGGGCCGGGCTGGGCATGCTGGAGGGCATGACCCGGCTGCTACCCACGGCTGAGGTCGGGTTCCTCGGCATGAAGCGCGACGACGACACCCTTGAGGTAGAGACCTACGCCAACCGCCTCCCCGAGGACCTATCGGGGCGCCAGTGCTTCGTCATCGACCCGATGCTGGCCACCGGGCACACCCTGGTCGCAGCCATCGACTACCTGCTGGAACGCGGCGCCCGCGACGTCACCGCCATCTGCCTCATCGCTGCCCCCGAGGGCGTAGCCGCCCTGGAGGCGGCGGTCGGCCAGCGCGCCAACGTCACTGTGGTGACCGCTGCAGTAGATGACAGCCTCAACGAGCACGCCTACATCGTGCCGGGCCTGGGCGACGCCGGGGACCGGCTCTACGGGATCGTGGACTAGCCCGGGCCCAAGGCAGCCCGAGTGCTGGTCGCGCGCCGTCTGCAGGGCGCAGCACTCACTATGCTTCCCTCGTGAGTGAGTCGCAGAGCGCAGCAGGCGGGTGGGCATCGGCAACGGACCACACCACCGTGGACCGTGACGCCGTCGACCGTGACGCCGCGACAGCAGCCAGCCGGTTCGCCCCACCCGGCGACCTGGAGCGGATCGCGGCTGCACGCCCTGACCTGCACCCCGTCCTGGCAGCGAACCCTGCCACGCCGTCGCCGCTGCTGAAGCACGTAGCCCAGTCCGCTGACCCGAGGGTTCAGGAGGCCCTCAGGAGACAGTCGCAGAAGGCAGAGGCAGCGCCGCACCCCTGGGCTGCCGCGTCTCGCACAGACGCACCGCTCACACCCGGACCATCCGCCGCCCCGTCTGCTGCTCCACCCTCGCCTCCCCTCACCACCCTGACGCCCAGACCGCCCCGCAGGCGGAGGCTGGCCCGGTCACTCGCCGTCGTCCTGGCGGTCCTCCTGGCACTGGGCGGTGTCGGCGGGGCTGGCTGGTACTGGTGGCAACGGGACTGGTCCAGTACCACCGTCAGCACGACAGGCGTGGTGATGCTGTCCGACTCCTGGGTCGCCGGCGCCCACACACTGTGGCGGGAGGCGGTCGATCGTGACGCCGAGGTCGTCGTCCTCGGGAGCTACCTCCTGGCACTGTCCGGGCAGGACAGCACCAGTGACACGGTCACCGCTCACGGGTACAGGGTGACGCCCACAGCACTGGAGGACATCTGGACCTCCGAACTTCCCAGGCCCGGTGAGGACAGCCCTGTCGATCCCCTGGACACCCCGACACCACTGACCCTGTGGGGACAGAGCACCGCCGTCTACGGCTCGGTCCTCATCGACCTGGAGACCGGGTCCACGAGCAGCGCCCCGTGGAACGACGACCAGGCGGCCGGTATCGCAGGCACGACCGCCATCACCTGTACCGAGAGCGACAGGTGTACAGCCTGGGGTGAGGACCGCGAGCGGCTGTGGTCCCTCTCCCTGCCGGACATGGGCACGGACGCCTACAGCGACGGAGCCTCAGCCGACTACACCAGCAGCGTCTACCTCCCGGTCTTCCGGCACGGCGACGACGAGTTCGTCATCATCGCGGGGGCCGTCATCAACATGGCGACCGGGGATCCGCTCCCGCTGACGGGCCCGCGCAGCGACTATGCCTACACCCTCGCGGCCCAGGACGGGTGGGCACTCGTCTCCAGCCGGGCCGGCAGGAGCGCTCAGACTGTCACCACCTACACAGTCGAGGGGTCGAAGCTCGATGAGATCACGGTGCCGCGGGAGAAGTCCCTGCACACCGTCGGCTCCTGGACCGCTCTGAGGACTTTGGACCAGATCACCTCAGACCTGCGCGACCCTGGTCCCTCCGCCAGCGGCGTGCTGGTACGCACCGACAGCAGCTACTGCGTCTATGAGGTCGTCGTGGAGGGTGAGAACTCGTTCCCGGTACCGCACCGCTCCACGGACACCACCTCCTGCCCCGCTACGGGGATACTGCTCAGCCAGCGCACCGCCATCGCCCTGGTCCCGAACTCCTACAACCCAACGAACGCCTTCACCTCCATCATGGACCTGCGCACTGGCGCGGAGGTCGAGTTCCCAGGAACAGACCCGCAGGACGGCACCACCTACACGGCTTCCTCCCCCGAGCTTGTCATCGCCGCCTCGCCTGGGGACGGCACGCTGACCGCCTACGCCCCCGGCACCTAGGCTGACCAACCGTGATTGGCGCCCAGGTGCCGGGCAGGAGACCACGGCAGCCCCGGCTCGCACGCAGCACAGGGCACCCCGGGGCTCCTCAGCACCCCGAAGCTCCTCAGAAGGCAGGCAGCACCGAGCCGTCGCTCCAGTTCTCCTCAATAAAGGCGCGCACGTCGTCGTGGTTGAGGAGCTCAGCGAGCTTCTGGAGGCTCGCCTCCTCCCGGTCCCCGGCGCGCACGACGAGCTGGTTGACGTGGGGGCTACCCTCAGCCGTCTCCAGGAGCAGCGAGTCCTCGTTGGGGGCCAGGCCCGCGTCGATGGCGTAGTTGCCGTTGATCACCGCGGCGGCGGCATCAGGCATGGAGGCGGCCGTCTGCGCCCCGTCGACGGTCTCGAACTCGAAGCCGCTCGGGTTAGAGGTGACGTCGTTGGCGCTGGGCATCTCGACGGACTCGTCCAGCTCGATGAGACCGTTGTCAGCCAGCAGCTGCAGCCCGCGGGCCGCGTTGGCAGGGTCACTGTTGATCAGGATAAGACCCCCCTCAGGCAGGTCGTCCACCGAGGTGTACTTGGAGGAGTACAGGCCCAGGGGCTCGATGTGGACGTCGGCAATACTGACGAAGTCGTAGCCCTTCTCGTCGATCTGCTGCTCCAAGAAGTTGGGGGTCTGGTAGAAGTTGGCAGCCAGGTCACCATCGTTCAAGGAGGTGTTCGGCGTCTGGTAGTCGTTGATCTCCACGATGTCCAGGCTGATACCGCTGCCCTCGACCAGGTTGTCCTGGACGTACTGCAGGATCTGCACGTGGGGGACGGGCGTGGCACCGATCGAGATGACGACGTCGTCGCCCTGCTGCTCAGTACCGGGGATCGGCCCCGAGCTGCTGCTGCAAGCGGCCAGGGTCGCCCCGACAGCCACGACGAGGCCGGTGGAGAAGGCGCGACGGGTCAGGCCGACCGACCTGCCCGGTGCCGTCGCCACGCGACGCCGGGCAGAGACAGGAGAAACGGAAGACATGTGAGAGGTCCTTTCAGATACGAGCCGTGGGTCCCAGGCCAGCAGGGCGCTGGCCACGGCAGTTGCAGGGGGTCAGGTAGGCAGTCGCCAGCACAGGCCGACTGCCGCCGAGGCCAGGCGTCGTACCGGGGGTGCCGGGCAGCCGCTGCCGTGGATAAGACCAGTCATCCCCCAGCAGCTGCCAGGACCGAGGCGGCTCGCCGTTCCTCCGGCTGGTGGTTGCCTCAGCGGTGGTCCACCAGCCGGCTGAGCATGTCGCCAGCCAGCTGGATGACAGCGACGATCAGCAGGATCAGGACGACGGAGACGACCATGACATCAGACATGCTGCGGTTGTAGCCGTACTGGATGGCGAGGTCCCCAGGCCCCCGCCCCGATGGTGCCCGCCATGGCGGTGTAGCCCAGGAGGGCGATCAGGGTCACCGTGGCCGACTGGATGAGAGTGGGCAGCGCCTCCCGGACTAGCACCCCCCAGGTGATCTGGGTCCCGGAGGCCCCCATCATAAGAGCCGCCTCGACCTTGCCGTGGTCCACGTTGTTGACCGCCGTCTCCACTAGTCGCGCGTAGAAGGGAATCGCCCCGATGGTCAGCGGGACGCAGACGGCCTGCCAGCCCAGGGAGGTGCCCACAATCAGCCGCGTCAAGGAGGCGATCGCGACCATGAGGATGATGAAGGGCATGGAGCGCCCGACGTTGACCACGAAGGAGAGGACCTCGTAGAGAGGACGATTGCGGTGCTGTCCACGCGTGCCCGTGGTCACCAGCGCCAGTCCCAGGAGCAGCCCCAGGACGACTGTCAGGAAGCCCGAGACAAAGGTCATCTGCATCGTCTCGGTGACGGCGCTCAGGAGCCTGCGCTCGAACACCGGGTTGTTCTGCCACGTCTGGTCCTCACTGCTGGCTGCCAGAAGCACAGGGGCCGCACCCAGAGCCGCCTGCGTGGAGCCGTGCGCGGCAGCAGAGACACTCATAAGAAGACTCACGCTCGTACCTCCGCAGTGATACCGGCCTGGCGCAGCGCGGTGACGCAGCGCGATGCCTGGGTAGCAGGAACAGTCACGGCTAGACGGCCGATCTGGGCTGCCCCGACCGTCTCGAAGACCCCGGAGGCGATGTCCCCGCCCAGCTCGGCCACCATCGACATCAGGGCAACAGCGGCCGGCTCACCAGGGTGTGCCGTGACACAGACGTCAAGGACGGCATCCCCCTGGGACCGAGCAGCCTCAGGGACCGCCGGGAGGGGGACCACCTCACGGGAGAGCCGGGAGGAGGTGTCGAGCACGACGTCCTCCAGGCGGCCGCCCTCCACGACCCGGCCTGCCTCCAGCAGGCTCACCGCGTCACAGACCTGGCGGACCACGCTCATCTCGTGGGTGATGATAATGACGGTCAGCCCCAGGGCGTCACGCACGTCCCTGATAAGGTCCAGGATGGAGCGCGTGGTCTCCGGGTCCAGGGCAGAGGTGGGCTCATCGCACAGGAGGACGGAGGGGTCGTCGGCCAGCGCCCGGGCGATACCGACACGCTGCTTCTGACCGCCGGAGAGCTGTGCCGGGTAGGAGGCACCCCGGTCAGCCAGTCCCACGAGCTCAAGCATGCGCTCGACGGTCTGGCGGCGCTGGCCCCTGGGCACGCCCGCCAGGGCCAGGGGGTAGGCAATGTTCTGCGCCGTGGTGCGCTGGTCCAGGAGGTTGGCGTGCTGGAAGACCATCCCGATACGACGGCGGGCCTCACGCAGCTGACGCGCGGACAGGGATGTCATGTCCTGCCCGGCCACACGGATGCGCCCCTGGGTGGGACGCTCCAGGGAGGTCAGGCAGCGCACCAGCGTGGACTTGCCCGCCCCGGAGGTCCCGACGATGCCGTGGATGGTCCCGGGGGCGACGTCAAGGCTCAGCCCGTCCAGGGCACGCACCTGCGCTCCTCCACGTAGTCGGTAGACCTTGCGGACGTCCTTCAGCGAGATCATGGGGTCGGGCGACGCCGGGGCGTCCTCCTCGGGAGCCGGTGTGCTCACCGCTGGTCCGCTCACTGCTACCTCCATCGGTCCTGGCGGAAGCACCCGCACCGCGACGGGGGTTGCTGCAACGTCAACGAGCCAGGTCTCTCGGCTGCTCTGGATGGTCGGCTACACGTTACGCATCCGGGACCCCGCAAGCAAGCTGACACCCTCACGCCATGGCCGAGCCACGGGGCACAAGCTCGCCCACAACTATGCTGACACCCGCCCCAGGAGGCCTCCGCGCGTCGAGGACTGTGCTTGGATCACACTATGAGTCCCGCACCGTCCTCACCCTCGTCTGCCTCCGGCCCCCTCGCCGAGAGCCTCACACCTGACATCCTGGGAGACCCGTGGGTGGCCCGGCACCTCCCCGTGCGGGAGTCACCCCGGAAGGCGCCCGGCGCCCACCACGCCGTCCTGGTCCATCAGCACCAGGCCGGGCGGGCAGGCGTGCCACGACACGCCAAGGCCGTGCTCTACATCCACGGCCACAGCGACTACTTCTTCCAGACCCACCTAGCCCAGGCCTACCTGGAGACGGGCTACGAGTTCTACGCCCTCGAGCTGCGCTCCTGCGCCCGGGCCGGGATCGGGCACCCACGCCCCCACAGCGTGCGCGACCTCCGCGTCCACGACGAGGAGATCGCCAAGGCGCTGCACGTCATCCGCACCGAGCACGGGCACGCAACCGTGGTCCTCAACGGGCACTCCACCGGTGGCCTGCAGGCAGTCATCTGGGCGGCCGACCACCCGGCCACGGTGCAGGCAGTAGTCCTCAACTCACCCTGGCTGGACCTACAGGCCTCCGCGTTCATGCGCTCCTACGGAACCGCCTTCGTGGATCTCCTGTCCCGTCACGACCCCGACCGAGTCATCCCCGACCCCCGCAACCCGAGGCGGGGAGCCGGCGTCCCCGACGTCTACGTACGCTCCCTGCACCAGCACTGGGAGGGTGAGTGGGACTGGGACCTGGCCCTCAAGCCGGCGGTGTCCCTCCCGGCGCGCGCCGGCTTCCTGACAGCGGTCCGCCGCCTGCACCGCGAGGTGCACCACGGCCTGGGCATCCAGGAGCCTGTCCTGCTGTGCTGCTCGACGACCACGGGGCCGGTATCACCGACGGTCCAGGAGGCCCAGCGCAGCGACGTGGTGCTGTCAGTGGAGCAGATGCTGGCACGCGCACCCCTCCTGGGACCGGACGTGACGGTCTGTCAGGTCCCCGAGGGGGTCCACGACCTGTCGCTGTCCCGGCCCGCCGCCCGAGCCCAGTACCTGGCCTCGGTCACCCAGTGGCTGCGGGCCCGGCTGGGCTGAGCGCCCGGCAGCCTCACATCCAGGGCCGCAGCCGCACGGCCAGCTCGTCACTGACACGCTCGACCACCTGGAGCGTGTCAGTAAAGTCCTCCACGGACCCGTACCAGGGATCGGGCAGGTCTGGCACCGCCCCCGGAGCCGCCGCAGTGCCGGATACCGGCGACGCACCCGGCTGAGGCGACACCTCAGGATCCAGCGCCCGGTACATCACTACACGGGAGGGGTCAGCGCCCAGGCGCTCACCCCGGCGCCGCAGCTCACGCCAGTGGTGGGCGGTCATGGCCAGGAGAAGGTCGTTACCCAGGATCTCAGCGTCGCTGATGCGGTGGGCACGGTGGCCCGCAATGGCCTCAGAGGCCGTCGGGCTGGTGTAGCCCGCCTCAGCCAGCACGCGCCGCGCCCGGGGGTCAATGGGACTGCCCTCCTCCTCGTCGGAGGTGCCTGCCGACCAGACCACGACGCTGGTCCCGGCCACGGGCACCCGCCGCGAGACAGCGTGCTGAGCGCGCCTGGCTGCGCCACCTGGCCCCCTGTCCACCCCTACGGCAGCAAGGCGGTCGCACAGCACCACCCTCGCCATGGCGGAGCGGCAGATGTTGCCGGTGCAGACCAGCATGACCTGGTACAGGCCGTCAGTCTGGGGCGGCGGCAGGGCGACAGGGGCGCTCGAGACAGTCATGGCTCCATTGTCTCCCGGGGCTGTCTCCCGGGCCTTGTCGGCCTTGTCCTGTACCCGCCGTCCGCCTGGGCGTAGGTGAACCAGCATGGCGATGCACAGCGTGTCTGACCCTGCACGTCCTCACTGCGCCCAGAACCCCTCCACGTCTACGACCCCGCCGCTGGCCTCGAAGTCCGCCTGGACCGCCTCACGCAGGCCGGCGTCGCACAGCCAGTCCAGGGACACCGCAGCCAGCCCGTAGGCTCCGTCCACCACGGCCGTGTCTGCCGCGGGAGAAGCAGCGGCCTGCGCCATCTCGCGGGTGTGAAGCGCGACGTCAGGACCCTCGGTCACCTTGACAAGCGGGTGGATCCCCGGCACGCGCTGGGAGACGTTGCCAAAGTCCGTCCCGGCGGCGATCGTCTCGCTGAGCACGCCAGCAGGCAGAGGGTCGCGGCCCCGCTCCCGCTGGGAGCGCACCCACGACTCCAGGAGCGGGGCGTTATCGCGCACCGGCATCTCGTTGGTGAACGAGTCTGTACGGATCTCCACACCCGTACCGGTCATGAGCGCCGCCCCGTACAGCACCTCCTCCACCCGGGCAACGACCTCCTTGAGGGTCTCGGGATACTTCGAGCGCACCATGACAGCCAGCTCAGCGCGCTCCGGGATGACGTTGGCGACCTCTCCGCCGTCCACTACCACGGCGTGGAGGCGGTCCATGGGCAGCAGGTGCTGGCGCAGCAGGCCGAACCCGGTGAGGGCCAGGGTGGCAGCGTCCAGCGCGTTACGCCCCATGAACGGCTGGGAGGAGGCGTGGGCGGGTACGCCGCGGAACACCACGCTCAGGCGCCGCACCCCCAGCCAGGTCTGGTGCGTGACGTCAGCGGCGTAGGAGTGGGTCTGGACAGCCGCATCGACGCCGTCCAGCATGCCCCGGGTGGCCAGGATCTCCTTGGCTGTCGAGTTCTCCTCAGCCGGGGTGGTCTGCAGCACGACGCGTCCAGGCAGCGGAGCCGCCTCCCCACCGCCCTCCTGGGCTATTCGGTCTACGGCCGCCAGCGCCAGGAAGGCACCCACCGAGCTGGCGCACATGACGTTGTGACCGCAGCCGTGGCCGATACCGGGAAGGGCGTCGTACTCGCACAGGATCGCGATGGTCGGGGCAGACTCACCCGTCCGCCCCACCTGCGCCCTCAGGGCTGTGTCCATGCCGTAGACGCCGACCTGGGGCTCCAGGTCGTGGCGACGCAGGAGGTCGGCCACAGCAGCAACAGCGTGGTACTCCTGGTAGCCGGTCTCAGGATGTTCGTGGATGTCGTGGGACAGCGCAACCAGCTCCGGGCCGAGCACCTCCACGGTCTGCCTCAGCCGCCGTCTCAGGGCCGACGGGGCACCGACGCCCTCCGCGAGGCAGGCGGCAGACCCCGCTGCGGCCTGGCGCTCGGCTGTCTCCTGGGCCATACGCGTCTGAACAGATCGTGAGGGAACGGTGGGGACAGAGAGGTCACGCATACCCCTATGATGCCGGATACGGAGGTTTTGCGGGGGGCGTAACGGCAACCCTCTCCCGCACGGCGCCTCGTCCCGTAAGGCGCTGCCGGCGGACGCGACGGACGCACGGTCCCACCCGCACAGGGGTCGTCACTCCTCAGGCAGAAGGATGGAGGCGCCCAGGGCGAAGGGGAATCCGGGCTTGAGCAGGCACTGCACAGCGGGCTGGGCCATCTCCAGCACCTTGTCCGCGTCAAGCCCCTCCTCCCCTCCGCCACCTCCCCGGCCTGCCTGCCCAAGGTCGGCCACAAGGTCGGCGTAGGGGACGGTCAGGTCCAGCAGCGTCATCTCCCCGAGCGAGTCGCCTTCTCCCACGCCCCTCCCTCCATGTCCAGCAAGGTGCCCAGGTGGAAGGTCATCACCGCGTGGTCGTCAGCCTCAGCGGGAACGGACAGCAGGTGGTGCGGCTCGGGGTCCCGGGAGCACGCAGGGCGAAGACCAGGATCCCGCCGTCACGGGCGGCCCGCAGCATGCAGCGACCAACATGGATGCCAAAGCCCACCAGGTCAAAGTCACCCTCCATGGCCTGCTCGACGCTCAGCGGCTCCCGAGGGCCACCGGCATGCCCGAGCCAGGGTTGTTGACGGCACGGCGGCCCGAGGGAGAGGCCGCCCTGAGGTGCAGGAGCCGCCCGCCGTGTGTCAGGGTACCGGTCTCCACATGCTCGACCCAGCCCGGCGGGGTCGAGGCCGGGCCGGGCTCCGTCTCCACCAGCCCCAGACCCAGGACACCAGCCAGGTCGGTACCGTCCACGGGGCGGTGCCAGCTGATGGTGGCGTCGTCGTGCCAGACAGGGAGGACCCCGTTAAAGGGAACACCAAAACGAACATGCTCGGCGGACGGGTCCTGCGGGCGGGGCGCAGGGTCGGCACCCGGCCTGGACGCGTCGGCGGGCCGGGCGGGACCGTCGACGGCGCGGGAGGCGTCGACGTGCCTTCCTCGGGAACCCGCTGGGAACTCACTCATACCCCCAGGCTAGTGCCCCCCGACAGGTTTCTCAGGCCCTACCTTCCTTCCCGCACCGGTTCCCCCTCACGCACACGCAGCCGCTCCGTCTTGCGCGCCCGCTCCCACTCGTGGCAGGGCCGCGCGGACATGGCCAGCAGCGCCAGGACGCTCAAGGACGCCGACACCACCACTCCCCACCCGGCCTGGCGCTCACCCACGGCCGATACCTGAGTCATGGTGTTGATGATGTGGAGGGTCAAGAACACCATGAGTGCGATCCGCCCACGCGGGTGTCCGAACCAGGCCGCCACCCCCAGGCCTGCGATAGCTGCCATAAGAATAACCGTGACCGTGACGGCGACCGTCAGCACGGCCCCTCGTTCGTCGGCCACACCTGCCCCTTCCAGGCCGTCAGCCAGCGTCCCCACGACACCTGAGGTGACCAGCCTGAGCACGTTGACCACTGTCACCAGGACCAGCAGGACCACGGCGACCACCAGCTCAGGGGGTCTTCTCCTGCGCACCTGGGCCTCGGCCTGCCGGGCCTCAGCCAGCTCGCTGCTGCCACGCAGCCCCGGTACCACCTCGTTGAGGTCGAGGACGTAGAGGTCACCGTCGGTGACGACCCGGTCCCCACCACCGTTCTTGTCATGGTAGGCGGTGAAGAAGTCCGGCCACACCGACAGCTCAGCCGCCTGGTTGGCCCACAGCACGTCGTCGACGACGTAGTTGCGCTCGACGTCGATATTGGCGTCGATCTTGTGGGTCACCTGGAGGGTGAGGGTGGACAGCCCCACGGAGCGGTCGTAGGTGGCCGCCGCCAGCCACTCCACGCGGCGCCCACCGGGCATGACCCATCCGCTGGGGGCGTGCCAGAAGCGGATGTGGTGGCGCTGGGCAGGGTTGCCCTCGACCTCCTTCTGGTAGGCAAAGTCCTGCTTGCGTCCGAAGAGCAGCAGGTCGGATACCGGGGCGGCAGGGTAGGAGCGGCGCAGCAGGGAGGAGACGACAATGTTCCACGAGGTGCGCAGGGATATGGGGTCGGCTCGTACCCACCCAGCCGTTGTCATGGCCTCGTGGATGTCCTCCTCGTGGCCCTGGACGGCAAGGTTGACCGGGTCGCCCAGCAGGCCGTCGGCGGTGCGGGTCCGCCCGATGAAGTACTCGGGGACGTAGAGCCAGGTGAGCACCTGGTGCAGGCGCGGCAGGGCGAGGTAGGCCAGCACCACCCAGAAGAGGACGACGTTGAGGGCCGCCCATGGCTCCAAGTGCCAGCCAGAGCCGAGCAGGAGCCAGGCAAGCCACAGGGCAGCCAAGGCAGCGGCAGCGAAGAAGAGCGCGTCCAGGACGTCATCAAGTCCCCACCTTCGGGCCTCCGTGGCTGAGAGCTTGGCCGAGCCTGCCGGGTAGACCGGTGCCGAGGCGGGACGGGGGCGCACGGCAACCGCTGGCGTCGAGTCAGCTGGCACGACAGTCGCCGAGGCGGCCGACCCTACCGGTGCTGGCGCCTCTGCCGCTGCCTGCGCTCCCGCACACGCGGCGCTAGTCGCCGCTGACTCGGCACCATCACCGTGGCGGCCGAGGGGCGAGGGAGTTTCTGTCACACCTGCACGATAGTGGGCGACCTGCCTGGCTGGCACGTGTCACCCGGTCTCTTTCCAGTCCCCGACCTGAAGGGCGGCCGACGGTCACGCAGTGCAGCCCGGTACAGGCCTGGCAGCAGGCCCCGACGGAGGAGTCTCCACCACAGGCCTGCGGCCAGGAGCTGCTACACGGAGCGCTGCGTCGGACTGCCAGCAAGGAGGACCTGCAGGACCCGCGGCGCGGTGAAGCGGCGCGGGTGTGTCCCGGGACTGACAAGCTGGAGGAGCCCGAGGTCAACCAGCTGTCCCACCAGGGTGTTGGCCCGTCCATAGGACAGCCCAAACTCGGCCTGCACCGTGCGGACAGTGAAGGAGGGGTTGGCCACTGCCAGTCCCACCAGGTCGACAGCATGAGCCGAGCTCAGGGAGGAGGCCCGGACCTCCTCCACCAGGTCCTCCTGGACCCTGGCCAGCGCCAGCATCTGCTCACGGGTGGCAGTAGCCGCCGCAGCCAGGCCCTGCGCGAAGAAGGTGAGAAAGGCGTCCCGGTCGCCGCGTGCGCTCACCCCCAGCAGGGCGTCGTAGTACTGGGCACGACGGGCCTCGAACCACGGCGAGACAGTGAGCGTGGGCTCACTGAGGACCCCGACAGACAGCAGGGACGCGACGATGAGGCAGCATCCAAGGCTGCCAGCGCGGCCCTCGCCTGGGCGACAGCCCGGTGGGTGGCGCCTGCCAGGACCGGCTCCGCAGGGCCAAGGGGGGTCGGGACAAAGGCCTTGTGAGCCCAGGCCCCAGGACCGGGTCCGAGCCGGAGATGTCCACCAGCTCCCCCATCAGCTCGTTCTGGAACATCAGTAGGTCCACGATGTCAGTCCAGGGCTACTTGTGTGACATCCGGGCCGACGGCTTTGCACACAACAGCCGCACGTCGTCCGCACGACCGGTCCCGGAGGATACCGCTCCGACGAAAACGGGCACGGCGACGGGCACGGAAAAGGGGCCAGAGGTGGTCGAGCCACCCAGGCCCCTCGCGCCCAGCCCCTGTTTGATGACACTCTGTGTTATCCTACATGTGACATAGCATGCTCGGACCTGACCGCCACAACGGCAGCATCAGGAGCCGGAGATCGGGGGCCGGAGTAGGTGTCACAGAGCGCAAGGGGTGCCACATGATGCGTCGCATCAGGTCAGTGTGGCGCACCCTCACCGGCGCCTTCACCGGCTGGACCAGGATCGCCCTGGCGGCGATGCTGGGGGTTTTCCTGGGCCTGGCCGGCTTCACGGTCCAGTACTCCGGGGTGACAGGCTACCTGGGCGACAACCCGGAGAACTGCGCCAACTGCCACGCCATGGACGAGCAGTACGAGGCGTGGCAGAGGGGCAGCCACCACGACGTGGCCACCTGCCACTCATGCCACACCCCGCACGACAACCTGGCCTACACCTACATCAACGAGGCCGACAACGGTCTCTGGCACTCGCTGCGGTTCACGCTGGACAACTACCCGCAGAACATCCAGATCCGTGAGCACAACCGTAATATTACCGAGGCTGCCTGCCTCCACTGCCATGGCGACTTCGTCGACCAGGCCACCAACAGTTCGGCCCACAAGGGTGAGACGGTGTCGTGCATCCGCTGCCACGACGGCGTCGGGCATGAGAGGTAACGCGAGATGAGCACCGAGAAGGACGACACCACGGGCGCCGGGCATGACACCGGCAGGGACGATAGCGGCAGGGACGACGCCGCGACGAGCGGGGACGAGAACGACACCACGTCCGCCACAGAGTCGACTGCGCAGGCCGCTGCCGAGGACTCCGGAAAAGGCACCGGGAAGACCGGGAAGAAGAGCACCCGCCGCTCGCGGTCACGGTGGATACCGGTCGTGGTCCTCGTCAGCGTCGCCGTGTCCACGGCGGCCCTGACCTGGCTGCTGACGACGATCTTCTCCCACAGGCAGGAGTCGGCGGCCTCCTTCACCGAGGTGGTCGAGCTGACCGACACCTCCTACGACCCGGCGGTGTGGGGGGAGAACTTCCCCATCCAGTACGAGCAGTACCGCCAGACCGTCGAGGACACCGACGGTGACTTCATTGAGGTCACCCCCACCGCTGAGGACCCCCGCGAGTACCACACGATCTCCCGGATCGAGTCCGAGCCCCGCGCCCAGAGGATGTGGCGCGGCTACGCCTTTGCCGTGGACTACACCGAGCCCCGCGGGCACGAGTGGGCTCTGCTGGACCAGATGTACACCGAGCGCACCGACGAGCGCTTCAACCAGCCTGGGGCCTGCCTGAACTGCCACGCCTCCACGCCCGAGATCTACGACGAGCTGGGCGACGGCGACCGTGAGGCCGGCTTCGAGGCCATGAACGCAATGGACTACGAGGACGCGGTCGAGCACGCCTCCTCCTCCATCGCCTGCATCGACTGCCACGACCCGCAGACCATGGAGCTGACGATCACCCGTCCCGCCTTTGCCGAGGGGATCCGCGAGGCGAAGGCGGCCGAGGGCATTGAGGACTTTGACGTCAACCGTGACGCCACCAATCAGGAGATGCGCACCTACGTGTGTGCGCAGTGCCACGTCGAGTACTACTTTGCCGGGGACGGCAAGACCCTGACCTTCCCGTGGGACAACGGCCTGACCGTCTACGACGCGATGGACTACTACGACGACATCGGCTGGACCGACTTCACCCACGAGGAGAGCGGCGCCGAGGTGCTCAAGGCCCAGCACCCCGACTTCGAGACCTGGTCGCAGGGCATCCACGCGGCCAACGGCGTCACCTGCGCCGACTGCCACATGGCCTACGGCCGGGAGGGAGCGGCAAAGGTCTCCAACCACCAGATCATGAGCCCGATGGCCAGCGAGGAGACTATCAACGCCTCCTGCCTGACCTGCCACCACTCCAGCGCCGAGGAGATGCGCCAGCGCGTGGACACCATCCAGACCACGTGGCAGAGCTCGCTCAACGTCAGCTTCACCGCCCTGGACGCGCTGATCACTGACATCACCACCGCGGTCGACAACGGCAGCGCCGACGAGGCCGACCTGGAGAAGGCCCGTGACTACCAGCGCAAGGCCCAGTTCGTCGTCGACTACTCGTTCTCCGAGAACGGTCGGGGCTTCCACGCCCCCGCCTACTCAGTCTCCATCCTCAACCAGGCGACCGACTGGGCCCGTTCCGGACAGCTGGTACTGCGCGGCATCGAGGTCGACAACGGGGTCGGGCCGGCGATCCCGGAGCAGCACATGCCCAGTGACGACGACTGACGGAGGGCGCAGGCAGGCATGGTAGACGACGCACAGTCGGGGACCGACGGCGACGGCCCGGGCCAGGGGCCGCAGCCGGACTCAGTCGGCCGCCCGGGCCGCGACGAGCTGCGCTCCTTCCTCTCATCTGCTCCTGAGGGGCTCAGGGGCTGGGCCAGTGAGCAGCTGGCGCGCCTCGACGCCGAGGGGGCCGACGGTGAGCCCGACCCACCTGCCGGCTCCGGGCCTGGCGGTGCAGACGGTGCGCACGGTGCTACCGGGGACGACCTGGACGACGAGCCCGCTGCCGACGTCGAGGACCTGCTGCCCGACGACCCTACCGACGACCTGCTCCCTGAGGACCGAGAAGCCGACCTGGCCGACACTGCCGGAACCCAGCCCCGGAAGGCCGCCTCGGCCCGGCAGTCCTCCCAGGTCGGCTCCTCCCCGGCACGGCCGCGCGCCCGGCCGTCCTCGACACCGCGCCGCCGGGGCGGGGTCTCACGCACCACCCTGGTGCTGGTGGTGCTGTTGTCGGCCGCTCTGGTGGTTCTCATCCAGCAGACCGGGCGCGGCGACACCTCAGCCGAGGCGACGATGACGATGCCGGCTGACCACCCCTCAGTGGCTGGTGCGGATGCCACGGAGATCGCCCAGATGGACGAGGCAGAACCGGTTGACGCCGAGCAGGAGGCCACCCTGCAGGCTGAGGCCGAGGCCGACCCCAGCAACATCACGGCCCGCCAGGAGCTGGGAGTCATGTACCTGCGGGCCGCCCTGTACCAGGACGCGATCACCTGGCTCCAGCAGATCCTTGACACCGACCCTGACAACGTGGACGCGCTGCTGACCATCGGTGTCGCGGAGTACCAGTCGAACCAGTACGAGGAGGCGGAGACCCACTGGCGCCACGCCTCCCAGGTCAGCCCGGACACCGCTGAGCCCTGGTACAACCTCGGTTTCCTCTACATGGCCCAGTCCCCGCCTGACACCGAGCAGGCAGCACAGTGCTGGGACAAGGTCCTGGAGGTCGCCCCCGACTCGGACATGGCGGAGACGGTCCGCAGCCACCAGGGGCACCTGGGCTCAGGCTCCTCCGGGTCCCCCGCCCCCTCCGCCTCGACGTCAGCCACCAGAGGCTAGCGATGGAGGTCACCATCACACTGCCGCTCGCCCTGCTCGCGGGGCTAGTCTCCTTCGCCTCACCCTGTTTCCTGCCCATCGTCCCCGCCTTCGTGAGCCAGCTCGTGGGGGGCGGTCACCAGGAGGTGAGCAGGCGAGGCGCCCTGGCCAGCGCCGTGTGCTTCGTCGTGGGCTTCTCCGCGGTGTTCATCGCGCTGTGGGCGTCGGTGGGACTGATCGGCCGCTCGCTGGGCCCCTACGCGGTGTACGCGCGGGTGACTGGCGGGGCCGTCCTGGTGCTCATGGGGCTACACGTTGCCAGGCTGCTGACAATCCGACCCTTCGACACCCAGGTCCGTGCCTACGGCCCCTCGGGCGCAGGACCGGCCTCCCCGCTACGCGCCGGGGTCATAGGCGTCGTCTTTGCCGCAGGGTGGACCCCGTGCATCGGCCCAATCCTCAGCGGCATCCTGGCCCTGGCCACCGTGAGCGCGACAGCGTGGTCAGGGATCGGCCTTATGGTCGCCTACTGCCTGGGCCTGGGCGCGCCCGTTGTCGCCGTCGCCCTGGGATCGGCCCAGGTCACCCGCCGGTTCGACTGGTTCCGACGCCACCATGTCGCAGTCTCGCTGGCCAGCGGGGCAGTCCTGGTCGCTGTCGGGCTGCTCATGGTCACCGGCCTCCTGGGGAGGCTGTCCGCCCTGGCTCCCGGTCTCAGTCTGTAGGGAAGGACGGCGCGTAGACGTGAGTACAGTGAGCAACGGCCCCGCCTCCTCGACGGGCAGTAGCGGCGGCCCCGGCAGCCCGGACCCGGTAGACGGCCTGGATGACCAGGCCGCGCTCTCCCTGGGTCCGATCCTGCGACAGGCCTACTCCTTCTTCTACAAGAAGACTGTCGGGCTGGCCCTCATCCTGCTGACCGGGACGTTGTCACTCCTGGGCGTCGTCATCCCCCAGATACCTGCAGGTGCCAGGGTCAGTGAGGAGGCCACCGCCCAGTGGCTGGAGTCGGTCCGACCGACCTTCGGCGGCTGGACCGACGTGCTGCGAGCCCTCGGCTTCTTCACGATGTTCAGCTCGGTCCCGTTCCTCGTGGTCATGGGGCTTCTGGCGCTGTCTATCACCGCCTGCACGGTGCACCGGCTGCCGGTGCTGTGGAGAGCCGCCCGCCACCCACGCACCCGGGTCACCGCGAGGTTCTTCGACCGGGCCCGGCTACGTGCCCGCTTCACGGCACCGGTGAGCGCCGAGCAGGCCTTCGAGGTGATCTGTTCCGACGCCCGTAGGCACCGTCTGCGGGTGGTCGTTGACGAGCGCGGCCCCGGCTACAACGCCTACATGGACCGCAGCCCCTGGGCACCTTTCGGCACGGTGCTGGCCCACCTCGCCTTCCTCGTGATCATGGCTGGGTTCGTCATCTCCTCAGTAACCGGCTTCCGTGACGAGCAGTTCACCCTGACCCTCGGCTACCCCCAGGAGGTCGGCCACGGAACCTCGCTGGTAGCCGAGGCTCGAGGCTTCCAGGACACCTACTACGACGACGGCTCCCCCCAGGACTACGTCGCTGACCTCGTGGTGTCCAGGGACGGCCAGGAGGTGGCCGCCCAGGAGGTGCGGGTCAACCACCCGCTGACCTACGACGGCGTCATGTTCCACCAGTCCTACTTCGGGGTATCCGCCGTCATGGAGGTCACTAACGAGTCCGGGACCCAGGTCTTCCACGGCGGTGTCGCCCTGGACCGCACCACCAGCGACGAGACCCTCGTCTTCGGCAGCACGCCCCTGCCCGACGGGACCACGGCCTACGTCATCGGGTCGGCCTCGGGCCAGACCGGCACCGGTATCGAGCCGGGGCAGATGAGGGTGGAGGTCTACCAGGGCGAGGACAACACCCCGGTGGACGAGGCCGTGCTCGACACCGGGGTGCCCACGCAGGTGGGGGGCCACACCTTCACCTTTGAGCGCGAGCAGCAGTTCACCGGGATGATCGTGCGGCGGGACCCGGGGGCCGGGGTCGTGTGGGTCGGCTTCGCCCTCCTGGCTGTGGGCACCTGCACCACGATGTTCTTCCCGCACCGTCGGCTGTGGGTGCGGGTCACCGACACGGGCCGCTCCCCAAGGAGGCGCTGGTCCAGATGGCCTCACCGGACCGGCGCGACTCTGGCTTCACCAGGCTGTTCACGGACATGACGCTGCGCGTCAGCCGCACCATGACACCTCACACCGAGACTCAGAGGAACTAAGAGAGGAACACTGAGAGGAGCGACGATGCTTGAGTACTCCCAAGCCCTCCTGCTGATCACGACGGCGCTGGTCGTCATGTCCACCATCGCCTACCTGGGAGCCTTTCTTGCCGCCCGCACGGCAGCAGTGACAGCCGCAGCCGCGACGGGGACCGGTGGCGCCACCGTGGTCATCAACACCGGTGACGGTGACAGGACCATTGAGGTGACCGGGGGCTCCCAGCGCACCCCAACTAGGCGGTTCACCGTGACCTGGTGGGCGGCCAGGTCCACCCAGCTAGGCCTGGTGCTGCTGACCGGCTCCCTGGTCGCCCGCACGATCGCCACCGGTCACGCCCCCTTCTCCAACCACTACGAGTTCGCCATCTCCTTCGCGTGGGGGATGATGCTGGCTCAGGTGTACTTCGAGCTGCGCTACCGGGTGCGGACCGTGTCGATCATTGTGCTACCGGTGATCCTGGCGATGCTCGTCTACGCCTCGACACTTTCCTACCAGCCCAGCCCGCTCATGCCGGCCCTGCAGAACTCCCCGCTGCTGACCCTGCACGTGTTCACCGCCTCCCTGGGCTACGGCGCCTCTGTCGTCTCCTTCGCGGCCGCGGTGATGTACCTGCTGGCACCGCACGTGCGCTGGCGGGGCTGGCCCCGGCGGGAGGTCCTTGACGACCTGGGCTACCGGGCCACGGTGGTGACCTTCCCGATGCTCACCCTCATGCTCATCCTGGGGGCGCTGTGGGGCAACGTGGCCTGGGGCCGCTACTGGGGCTGGGACCCCAAGGAGACCGCCGCCCTGGTCACCTGGCTGATCTACGGCGCCTACCTGCACGCCCGGGTCACTCGCAGCTGGCGGGGCACCCGGTCAGCGTGGCTGCTGGTCCTCGGCTTTGCCGCCGTCATTTTCACCTACATGGGCAACCTGTTCTTCGGAGGCCTGCACTCCTATGCCTAAGCGCAGTACCGCACCCGACCCAGACGAGCCGGGTGACCGGGAGGACATCAAGGACACCCAGGACACCAAGGACACCAAGGACACTGAGCCCGAGCAGCAGAAGGCGGGTCCCGACGCACCTGACCCCGAGCAGGACAGCCCCGACAGCGCTGGCTCCGGCCGCACTGACCCAGACGAGGAGCTGGACGAGGAGGAGCCGGACCCCGACCAGGAGGACGAGGAGGGCCTCGACGGGGACAGCAGGCACAGCGGCAGACGCAGCGGCACAGCAGGTGCGGCCGCTGGAGGGGAGCCTGCCTGGCGCGCCGCCCTGCGTGGCTCCAGGTTCGGGCAGGTCGCTGTCCTCGCGGTGGCGGCCTTTGCCATCGCCATCGCCGCCTGGTGGGCTGTCGGCCCCCAGGATGCCGGACAGGCGGCGCAGGCTGAGGGGGCCGCCGTCACCCAGGTGGACGTCGACGGCGTCCAGCAGGCGCCCATGGTCGGGGACACGGCTCCCGCCTTTAGCGGCACCGACACAAGCTCCCAGGAGGTGGTGCTGGACCCGGAAGCCATGGACGGGCGCCCGGTGTGGCTCATGTTCGTTGCCACGTGGTGCACCGGCTGCCGCACCGAGATGCCCGACGTCCAGGAAGCTGCCGCCGCCCACGGGGAGGAGGTACGGGTCATCGTGGTCTACGTCGGGGAGGACGCCTCCACCGTGAGCGCCTACTCCCAGCGTGTGGGCAACGACCTCACCGAGGTCCCCGACCGGTCCCAGGCGGTCTCCGCCGCCTACGGGGTCATGGGCGTGCCCTCGCACTTCTTCATCGACTCCGAGGGCACCGTCCGCCAGACGAGCGTCGGCCTGCTCACCCCCGACCAGATGGCCCAGGCGCTGGACGGGATCACACGGGCCTGACCTAGGGGTGAGCCAAGGGACCCGGGTGTGCCCGCCCCTAGTCGAGCCTCAGCACCTCCCAAGGCTAGACCGGCAGTTCCGAACCCACATGGGAACACAAACCTATTGACAAGCCCGTATCCGTAACATAACATAGCACGTGTCGGCCGCAACTGAACAGTAGCGGCAGGCGCAATCCCAGCACCTCAAGGTCGAGCAAGGAGCAGCCATGTCCGAGACCGCGACCGCCCAGGGCTTCAGCATCGCGACGTACGGGGAGGAGGAGACGCTCTTCGAACCCACTGCGGCACGGTGCAGCTCATCGTCAAGCACCTGCTGCATCGCCTGCGTCAGGCTCTAGGGCCAGGTCGGCGGCACTGCCCGCCCGCCGTCTGTGCGGCAAGGACGCGTCACCCGCCGCACACATCGCTGTCCACGCGGGCAGTGCCGCCGGGCCTCCCGAACAGAAACGGCACTCAGACGACCAGGGACTATAGTTATGCAGCTCACCTATCTAGGAAAGAGGAAGACTCTGGGCGAGCGCCTCAGCAAGCAAACCCACGACGATCCGATCGCAGTTATCGACCTGATCTGCCTGAGCCGACAAGAGGCCCGCGACTTCGCCTCCACAGCATTAGCAGAGACACCCCCGCCACATAGTTTGGTGCTGTTGTCAGCAAAAAGCGGAGGCAGGGAGAGTGCCGATCTCATCAAGTACTACACTGAGTTGGAACATATTGTCAGGACCCACGTGAAGCCTACAGGGGTGCAGGTAAGGACTCTGCTCGCTCCCGCTGTGATAGAAGAACTCTCCCCGTACCTCACCGCGTCGGGAAAGATCTTCGGAAGTTACCCAGAGTCGGCGATGCCATGGGTGACCACAGCAGACCTGGCATCGGCGGTCACGACAATACAGGAAACTCCCGACGCCGCATCTTCAGCCGTGCCCGCAACGCTCACGGCGTCCGTGGAGCAGGCACTCAGCCATCTCGCCGGGAGAAAAGTCAAGCGCATTAGTTACCACCACCTTCCTCCCAACATTCTTGCAGACGCGTTCCGTCAACGCGGATTATCAAAGAATGACTCACAGGTTGCCGACCAGCTCCCCTACTACCAGTACCACGTCGGCCACTTACCACAAACCAACGCAAAGGAAAGGCTCTGATGGGTTCAGAAGTCAGACGCGGCGCACTCATCGGTGTCACCTGTGCAGCCATCGGCAGCGCCGGGTACTACCTTACCACGCCGGATATCGTCGGGGCGCTGTTCGTTGGGGTCATCGGACTAGCCATAAGCGTCGTCATCTTTGTCATCATGAGCATCGTCGGGCGAGGGCGGCACGATGACGAGCCATAGAGGACCGGCCACACCAGAGGAGCAGTCAGGAAAACCAGAGGGAGCGCCCGCGCAGGGCGCGCCGACGACCTACAGTTGGAACCCTCTTCTTGTCATCGAGACCGGCGACCATGAGATGCGCGTCCGCAGGGGCGACTCGGTGACCGTGCTAAAAGAGCCTTCCGGGTCTGTGGCACTATCGCGAATGGTGGAACTTGGTTGGCTTGACGCTCCAGCGTTTACGGCGAATAGCCGCGACATGAGCGACGAGATGGAGTACATCCTGGAGGGGCTGATCCAGAACGACATCCTCCGCCCGCACACAGGCCTTGATACGATACCGCCCGTCGTCGCAGAGTACTGCGCCAGAAGCGGTTACCAGGTCGAGGAGGCAGAGGCAACCAGAAGGCTTCACAGCACCAGACTTATAGTTTCTGGGGACAACACCTCTCTCGCAGACCTCCTAATTGCGGAGCTACGAAGTCTCGGCATCACCGTAGATACCCTAGACACCTTTGACGCCAAGGAGGGGCAGGACTTCACCCAGATGCCGGCCACAGCCGCGGAGAAGGGTCAGGAAAGCGTGGCGGTATCAGTACATCATGACATACTTTCCGAGGCGTCGCTGAGGCAGAACAGGCTCCTTGTGGAACAGCAGTTCCCCGGGCGGATCCTGTTCGTCGGCGGTTTTGACGGGAAACGGTCGGTCATTGGGCCATGGGTCGTCCCCGGAAGCAGCGCCTGCCTTCGCTGCTGGGCATACCGGTATCACGCCAACCTTATTAGTGTACCTGAGTCCGTCCGCCCAGGTGCACCCAAAAGCCCCTGGCACCTGCATCACCGACCGCGTGCACCGCTTCCAGCAGCAAACCGGCTTATCACCGCCCTTACCTCGGACCTCATAGCTGAGTATGTGACGCTCGGCCCTCACGCTCCCTCGTCACAACCCGGCACGTACAGGGTCATCGAGTCCTCTCGAAACGGCACAGTCCTCGACCGTCACCACGTCCTCCGCGTACCACGCTGCGATGTGTGCAGCCAGTCAAGGACAACCGGGTACCCGCAGGTGTGGCACCATGGCTGACCCTGGGCAGGAGTGGACAGCACTCGACGCAGTAGAGTCTGTGTACGACCGCTTTGTCTCCCCTTAACGGGAGTTGTCAACTCTCTCTATAACCAGCTCCATGAGACCGATGATATACCCGGGTATGCGGTAGGAGCCCGCGCATGTGACGGAGCACCGGTGATTGGTGCCCCGTCAATGAACTGAACGGAGGCGGCGCATTAAGTTATCGTGCCGCCAAGGTCGCCGCCATTGGTGAGACGATTGAGCGGTACTCCGCAGCCTACATGCCAGACGACCTATTCTTTCGCAGCGATGCACCAGGTACTGCCGACAGTGCGTTCCGGTACGACTGGAACCTATTTCATTCTCGTCAGTACGAGGAGGAAGACTTTCCGTTCGCCCCTCTGACGCCGGACACACCTACACTATGGACCTGGGCACGTGATATCGGCACGCAGCAACAGTCAGCGGTTCCTGCCGACCTTGTTTATCTCAGACCCCTCAAGTCCACCGGTGCCACCGTAGCATATGCCACCAGCAACGGGGTTGCGTGCAGCCTGACCATGCCAGAAGCCCTTGTGTCGGCTATCCTGGAAGCCTTTGAGCGTCACGCATTCATGCTCACGTGGCACGCCACCCTGACTCCCCCACTGATCGACGGCCCCACGCTGTTCAGGACGAGCCCCTTCTGGCACGATCATGTCGAGCCCACCAACCTGGACGTACGTCTGTTCGCCCTGTCCGAGCTCGTTGGCGTTCCCACCGTCCTTGCAGTGGTACTCAACACGGCTACCGCCTCTGCCCCTATCTCCTTCGGGGCCGCGTCAGCGCCGACGATATCCCGCGCCGCCGAGAAAGCCACGGTTGAGGCATTCCAGACTCGCGTATGGATCAAGGCTGAGCAGCGTTCTAGAAACACCATCAGGTTTGACAGCGACTGGCGCAAGACGATCCACAGTTTTGATGACCATGTGCGCCTGTACGCTGGACCGAACCAGGACCCCCTGTGGAAGGCAATTAGTTTTCTTACCGACGCCACCGAGGAGGAGCCTCACCCAGAACGCTTCGACCTGCCCTCCGGCCTTGGTCCCAGCGACTCAGTGAAGGAGTTGGTTGCAATTGCAAGACGGAGAGACGTCGAACTGTTCAACGTTGACGTCACTTCCCCGGACGTTCGCGACGAAGGGGTCGTGGTGGTGAAGGTCCTCTCTCCTCAGCTGATGCAACTCGACGCATCCTACGTTGGCCGATTTCTCGGTAATCCTGCTCTGTACTCCCCTCTGCCGTGGGGGCATGGCTCCGGGGGAGACTTCGACACGTTGAATCCCATTCCGCACCCATTTCCCTGACATAGGCGCCAGGCGGGCAGGAGGAGATGACTATGGACGGACCAAGCATCCACAGCGCAAATCTGACAACTATTGTGTACGGGGCCGGCGTCCCAGATGCTCTTGACTGCTCCGAGACCTGGTTCGAGGCGTCGAAGGTACGCCGCGAGTCGATGGGGTGGGACTGCCCGGGCATCCAGGTGCTGCAGAACTCTCCCGCACTGCAAGAAATCTCTTCCCGTGGTGCTAGAAGCTACGACCACCTTCCAAGGGTAAACCTCGGCGCGCCAGAGTATCCTGTTGCGGCCCTGGGGCAGGTCCTACTCGACCGAAGATCATCAGACGTATTCCTCGGCTCCATGACCTTGAAGCAGCTTTCGGGCCTGCTGCGGTACGGAGCAGGGATGACTGACGTAAAGGGCAGAAGCAGCCACCTACGCACTACGCCGTCGGCAGGTGCGCTACACCCTCTGGACCTGTTCTTCTACGGGCGGCACGTTGATGACCTCCAGGAAGGCGTGTACTATTACTTGCCACAAGAAAACCAGGCGGTCAAGATCGCTACCTCACTGGGGGATGCAATATCCTCCTCATTTTTCGACGCGGCCGGATCCTCGGACAGCGCGGTCATCATTCTCATCGCGTGCTCCTTCTGGCGCACGCGGTTCAAGTACGGACACAGAGGGCTCCGATTCTGCCTCATAGAGGCTGGGCACATGGCTCAGAACTTCCTTCTGCTGTCCACCGCCTACGGACTTCCTTCTCGCGCTCTTGGAGGATTTGTCGACGACGAGGTCAACGAACGCATACCTTCTCTCAACGGAGTCGACACGGCACTGCTCTACGCACTCGCCATCGGCTAGTGCCCTATATTGTCAAGCAGGTAGAACAGGAGGAGCGGTGACCCACGGATACGATACCGTTGTCGAGACGCAGGGACTGTCGAAGAAGTTTGGTGACGTCACAGCGGTGTCTGACGTCAGCTTTGAGGTGACACGCGGCAGTGTCGTCGGAGTCCTCGGCAGGAACGGTGCCGGCAAGTCCACGCTGGTTTCCATGCTGGTCGGACTGACGCCTCCCTCCTCAGGCAGCGTTCAGGTACTGGGCGGCGATCCTCGCGCAGCACGCTCACGCAGCAGGCTGGGCGTTGTTCCGCAGGACGTTGCCTTGCCGGGCAACCTCACGGCATACGAGCTCGGCTCCTTTGTCGCCGCCCATTTCCCGTCAACCACCCAGCATTATCGACAGGTGCTTCACTCCTGGGGCATTGAGGACTTCTGCTCCACAAGAATCGGGAGGCTGTCCGGTGGACAGAAGCGACGCGTTGCTGTCAGCCTGGCGTTCGTCGGGAACCCCCTCCTTGTTGTTCTCGACGAGCCGACCACGGGCCTGGACCCCGAGTCCCGGCGCGCTATGTGGAACAGGATGCGTGAGGAGGTTAGCAAGGGAATGACTGTGATCATCACCTCTCACTACCTGGAGGAGATCGAGTACCTCAGCGACCACATCCTCCTCATGGAGGCGGGCATGCTGATCGAGAACCGCTCGATCTCAAGCTTCCTGGAACTCAAGAGACAGGCGCGGGTCTCCTTCAACTCATCCGTCTCTGTGGACCAGGTCCACAGGGCGATCGGCCAGCAGGCAGAGATTGTTGCAGGCCGTCACTCCTTTGAGGTCAGGAGCCAAGACACCGACGCAGTCGTACGTGCACTTGTGCATGCCGGTCTTGATTTCCAGGACCTGCGTGTTACCGGGTGGAGCCTTGAAGACGTTCTTATGGAACGAATGGAGGAGCAGGATGCGTAGCCGCAGCGGCGCCGGTAGCCAGAGGGCGTCTTCCGGCGTCCTGGCAGCCCATCTGCGAATGGTCCTGATCGACACGTTCCGTGAGCCCACGGCACTGATCGGGAACGTCCTTATCCCAGTCGTGTGCTTTCTCTTCTTTGTGCTACCTAACAGAAGCGTCGTCCAATCGGCAGACGCCGCGACCGAGGCAACGCTCCAACTCACAAGCATGCTGGGGTTCTCCACCTGCCTGTTCGGCTACTCCGTGTCTGTGGCTCAGGACCGGGACACCGGATTCGGCCTCTACCTCAGAACCCTCCCCATAGGGCCGGTCCCCCGGTTCCTTTCAGTTGCTGCTGGGGCGCTAGCCGTCACGGTTGTCGGGGTTGTGCTTCTGTGGCTGCTTTCATTGGCCACAACCGCAGCCCGTCCATCACCATCCCTTGCTGCCGGGTTGGCAGCCCTCATCGTCACGATGGTTACCTGGGGCCTGTTCGGGGCCACACTCGGACAGGTCGTCAATGTCAAGACAGTCATCACCGTCGCACAACTGGTCTTCTTATCCCTGGCCTTCGCTGGGGGCATGCTGGTGTCGCCCGACTATATGCCAGAGGCACTGGACTCAGTCAGCACGTATCTCCCCTCACGTGCCTCGCGAGACCTGGTGTGCAGCCTGGGCAGCGGGCAGGGAGCCAGCACGACAACGGTGGTCATGAGCATTGTCTGGGCACTCGTCTTTGGAGTGAGCAGCGTCCTGGCCACTCGGTTCTCTCAGCGTCGTTAGCGTGTATGGAGGCACAATGGCTGGTGATGGCTATGTTGTCCAGGATGCTGTAGGCCGACCCCTGGAGCCGCACTTGGAGCACGACTTCTACACGGCGCTGCGATACGCGCGCCATACCCAGCACGAAGTTGGGCTCAGGTACTGGAAACACAGTGCCAGGGTTCTGGACGTAGGCTGTCAGCTGGGCGCTCTAGGCCAGGTTCTCGCGGACACTCCTCACGACTACACCGGCCTGGACATGGACAGTAGCGTCCTGGCGTCCGCCCAGGCCAGCCTACCGGCTGCACACTTCCTTCAAGGAGATGTGGAGAGTCCTTCCGTCACGAGGAACGGAACCTACGACGTCGTTGTCTGCAGCCTCGTCATCGGTCTGCTAAAGAACTGGCGACAGGCGTACCTGAACATGATTCGACTGACAAAGCAGAACGGTCACCTGTTCCTTGTCGACCTGCTGCGAAACCCGTGGCACCGGCCTCCAGGCGATCACTCAGTACTGCCGTACATACAGGAGCAGGTTGCGAGGTCACTAACCTGGCAGGAGGTCGAGGAGCTGGCCCACGCTGCGAGGTCTTGGGCTGGCAACCGCAACGTGCGGCTGCGACGTCTTCTCGACGACGGGACTCGGCTTGCCCCCGATGCGTCACACTGCGCACAGCCGGACCGGGACGGACTAAGCGTGTTCGAGCTCTGGCTCCATCCAGGGAACCAACTCCCCACGGAGCGCGACGGTGCGTAGCAGACCGGGAGCCTGTAACTCTTCCCTGAACAGCGCCATAACGCTGACAACACGTCTGCTGCACCTGGTTTCCACCGCCGCCGTTCCGCAGCTGATGATGCGGCTTGGTGCTCAGCACCAGGCGCTGTACTACGACATCCCGACAGTCCTGCTGGCCGCCATCTCTACCGGCACTGGCTGCGGAAGAACGCCCCGGCTGAGGGAGTGCAATGCACAACTGGGACATATTCCGGCCGGAGTCGCGTTAGGAGTTACATTCCACGCGGTCAGCAGCACGCTCATCACAAGGAGGGCTCCACGCTACCGAAAGTGTGTGCCTGATCCCTGGCTCGTACCGACCGCCGTCGCGGAAGAGGTCATCTGGAGGGCTAGCGTGAAGCACACAGAGAACGCGGCGCTGTCATTGACTAACAGTGTCCTGTTTGGCACTACCCACCTTCACCTGGGAGGCTGGAAAGCCGCAGCACACATGGCGCTGTTCGGCATAGCGGCAGAACTGTGTGCACGAGCAGCAGGACTACCGACCGCCATGGCCTTCCACGTTGCATATAATATCTCCCAGTTGTCCGCGCAACATGTCGCCAGTACCCAGTCACGACGGGGACAGCCTCTGTTGGGCACACACGCGCCAGCGCGTCAGGGCCGAGGATGACGCTGCACACGATTGCCTGCAGCTGTGCAACAACCCGATGACTGGAGCAGCACTGGATTACCGCAGCCATACACCTTGCCCACACGAGGAGCGCGACGCAGCAGGTTTGCGTTAGTGCCGCACAACCGGCCCATTACCGGAAAAAGATCCATCTCGCCCCGCCGGTGAATTCCGACAGTGCCATCTGGGCGCAGAGGTCTCAGTGGCGTCAGCCCCTGAGGTCGCGCCGGGAGAACGCCCAGCAGCCAAGGGCGATCAGCACCGCGCACAGCGCCCAGACCAGCGCGATACCGCCCCGGCCGTTGCCCGTCGCCAGGGGGCTCTCACCAAAGGCCCAGTGGTAGGGGGAGGCGACCAGCATCCACTCCAGGGTGGAGCTCGACTCACCGACCGCGTTCAGGCCGTAGCCGAGCACGGCGATACCGACACCGGCACCGACGGACCAGGCCCGCCGCCCGGTGAGCGCGCCAACCGCCAGCGCGCACGCCCCAGACAGCAGGCCCAGGCCGGCCCAGGCAACGGTCACTGTCACCAGGTGTCCCGCCGACAGTGACAACTGTGCGGGGCTATTCAGGGCGAGGATGAGCACGACGCTGACCACGGCGAGGAGGACGATCCGCACGACCAGTGCCACCACAGTCTCCGCCACGTACTGCACCCGCCCGACCGCGTGGGCCATCGTCAGCTCTAGGCGGCCGCTTTCCTCCGCACCCGCGATCGAGTACGACCCCCAGGTAGTCGCGGCTGCGACAACCAGGAGGAAGCCGATAAGGCCAAAGTAGGTGGCCTGCGCGTAGCCCGCACCTGTGGCGATCTGGTCAAAGCCAAGGGTGTCGCTTACGCCGGCTGGCATGGTGTCGATCATCTCGCGCAGTTCAGGTGTACGCAGCGAGGGGTAGACAGGCAGGTAAAGAAGGATGATAGCCGCCAGGCCGGCTGACCAGCCCAGCAGCCCGCGCCTGCCCTCCCCGAGCTGGCGCCGCAGGACCGGAACGGCCGTGGTGGCCCGGGCGGGGGAATCTGTGGTCCCAGCAAAGGCAGTGGTGGCTGATCCGGACGTGGTCATGATGCGTCTCCCGTGTGCTCGTACAGGCTGAGGACGGTCTCCTCCAGGTCAGGCTCCTCAATAGTGAGGTCGCGCACCGTGAAGCGGGACAGGGACTTGACAAGCGGGTCAGCCTGCCCCCGCAGCACGCCGGAGAAACCGACCTGGTCCTCGCCGATGCTGTGCAGGTCAAGGTCCTCGAGGTCGTCAACCCGGTCGGGGCCCGCGAGCGCCTCCCGGACCTCCTCCACGGTCGTGCCGCTGAGCAGCCCTCGCACCCGGGAGGTGCCGGTGAGCCGTAGCGAGGCGATACCACCCTCAGCCACGATCCTGCCCTGGGCGAGCACGGCGGCGAGGTCCGCGCTGTGCTGGATCTCGCTGAGGACGTGCGAGCTGAGCAGCACAGTCTGGCCGGCCTCGCGCGCCTCGCGCACCAGAGCGAGAAACTCCCGCTGGACGAGGGGATCGAGCCCGCTGGTGGGCTCGTCCAGGATCAACAGCTCGGGGCGGTGCATGAACGCCTGGATCAGCCCCAGCTTCTGACGGTTGCCTTTGGAGAGGGTACGTACCGGTCGGCGGAGGTCGAGGTCCAGGCGCTCGGCGAGCTCGTCAGTCACGCCGGGGGCCACCGGGCCGCTGATGTCGGCGAGGTGGCGCAGCAGCGAGGCACCGCTGGTGCGCTCATTCAGCCTCAGCTCGCCCGGCAGGTAGCCGATACGGCGCCGAAGCCCCGGCCTGGACGAGCGCGGTGCGTGCCCCAGGACTGAGACTGACCCGCTGGTGGGTCGGATAATGTCCACCAGCATGCGCAGCACGGTCGTCTTGCCAGCACCGTTGGGGCCGATGAGCCCGTACACCGAGCCGCGCTCGACGGCCAGGTCGATACCGCGCACGGCGTGGACCTTCCCGAACTTCTTGTGCAGGGACCTGACCTTGATGACGCTATTCATAGTCTCTCTTCCGGGTGAACGAGGGCCGTCAGCGGTTAAAGGGTGCTGGTGACGATGGGAACGCCGCCGCAGCACCCTCAGTGGTAGAGCGGCTCACGGCACCTCGCCACAAGACACGATTGAACAGGTGTTTAACACCTTAGAGGCGCCCCGTCCCACTGTCAACCCCTTGCGGCACAACCTCGCAGGAGCGGACCGGGGCCGCCCAGCGGCAGCTGGCGGCACGGCGGGCTTGAGCGCGATGGGGGATAGCAGACACGCCCCTGACGATGTGCCGCCGGGCGGGCACGCACAGAAGAAGCGGCCGCGACAGCAGTGTCGCGGCCGCAGAGAAGTCCCGCCCTGGCTCAGCCTCAGACGCAGGACCCGGACGCCCCAACCCGGCCGGGGCTTAGAAGTCCCAGTCCTCGTCCTGGGTGGCCTCGGCGGTGCCCATGACGTAGGAGGAGCCCGAGCCGGAGAAGAAGTCGTGGTTCTCGTCCGCGTTGGGTGACAGGGAGGCCAGGATCGCCGGGCTGACGTCGGTGGCCTCGGCCGGGAACAGTGCCTCGTAGCCCAGGTTCATCAGCGCCTTGTTGGCGTTGTAGCGCAGGAACTTCTTGACGTCCTCGGTCAGCCCGAGCTCGTCGTAGAGATCCTCGGTGTACTGCTCCTCGTTGTCGTAGAGCTCCATGACCAGGTCGAAGGTGTAGTCCTTGAGCTCGGCCTGGCGGGCCGGGGAGGACTCGCGTACGGCCAGCTGGTACTTGTAGCCGATGTAGTAGCCGTGGACCGCCTCGTCGCGGATGATGAGGCGGATGAGGTCGGCGGTGTTGGTCAGCTTGGCGTGGCTGGACCAGTACATGGGGGCGTAGAAGCCGGAGTAGAAGAGGAAGGACTCCAGCATGGTGGAGGCCACCTTGCGCTTCTCAGCGTCCTCCCCCCGGTAGTAGTCCAGGATAATGCGTGCCTTGCGCTGGAGGTTCTCGTTCTCCTCGCTCCAGCGGAAGGCCTCGTCGATCTCAGCGGTGGAGATGAGAGTGGAGAAGATCGAGGAGTAGGAGCGGGCGTGGACGGACTCCATGAAGGCGATGTTGGTCAGCACCGCCTCCTCGTGGGGGGTGCGCGCGTCAGGGATGAGGGAGACCGCCCCCACGGTGCCCTGGATGGTATCCAGCAGGGTGAGGCCGGTGAACACGCGGGTGGTCATGTTCTTCTCCGCCTCGGTGAGGGTGGCCCAGGACTGGACGTCGTTGGACAGCGGGACCTTCTCCGGCAGCCAGAAGTTGCCCGTCAGGCGGTCCCAGACCTCCAGGTCCTTGTCGTCGACAAGCCGGTTCCAGTTGATGGCCTGGACACGGTCGAGAAGCGTGATCGGCTCAGGCATGGGTCCTCCTGGTGGTGCGCGACGCTGGTCCTGTGGTGCCGCCATGCTACCGACGCCGCCGCGCGGAGACGACGGCGACCCGAACCGCACGCCTGCGGATCATCTCACGGCAGCACAGCCTCACAGCCGCTGACCCCGCCCCCGGCAACCGAGGGACAATCACACCATGGCCGACTCCTTTGCATCCTCCGCTGTACCACCCCTGACCCCTGACTCCGCCTCCGACCCCTCCGCCCCGTCTCCCCTTTTTCGCACCGGCTCCGCCGAGGCCCTGCTGCTCGGCCTGGTCGACCATCTGGCTACGGCTCTTGGCGAGGCTCCGTCCCGCCTCGTCGTCGGCCTGGCCGGGGCGCCGGGCTCGGGCAAGTCGACCCTGGCCACCCGGCTCCAGGACCTCCTGGCCCAGCGTGGTCTCCTGGCCGGCGCCGTCCCCATGGACGGGTTCCACCTCTCCAACGCCGTCCTGGACGCCCTGGGGCGCCACGACCGCAAGGGCGCGCCCGACACCTTCGACGTGGAGGGGCTCCTCGCCACCCTCGACCGGGTCCGCGCCCAGGACCTCCCGGAGGTCCTGGCCCCGGTCTACCGCCGGGACCTGCACGAGCCCGTGGCCGCAGGCACGCTGGTAAGCGGGCCGGGGGCCGTCGTCACCGAGGGGAACTACCTGGCGCTGGACTCCTACGGCTGGCAGGAGGTGAGGACCCGGATCGACCTGCTGGTCTTCCTGGAGGTGCCCGAGGAGGAGCTGGTGGCCCGTCTGGTCACCCGCCACCAGGACTTCGGCCGCAGCGCCGCCGACGCCGGGCACTGGGTGCGCACCGTGGACCTGCCCAACGCCCGGCTGGTCGCCTCCTCCGCCTCGCGCTGCCACGAGGTGTGGACACTGGCGACCACCTCTGAGACGATCCCAGATCAATGACGCACAACAAATAAAGCGCTCTTTGGGTAACAGACTGCCTCGGGAGGTCGCAAGCTGTTTGCTGCACACTAGGGTGAGCCAAGTCTGTCGTATCAAATGATCGTCACCCAGGAGGAGACCATGCCTCGCCACCGCCGTGCGGCACTGCTGGCCACGTCCACGATGGTGGCAGCCACCGCCGTCGCCGGGTCACTCGCCTCAGACCCCCGCAGCAGCTACTACGCCAGCCTGCGCAAGCCGTCATGGACCCCGCCCGGCTCAGCTTTCCCTCTTGTCTGGAGCGCGCTCTACACGACCATCGCCGCCACCACGGGTCCTACACTTGCCGAACTGCGGGAGGCCGACACGAAGACGCAGGACTGGGAGGCCGCAGGCTACCTGTGCGCCACCACGGTCAACCTGGCGCTCAACGCCGGGTGGACCTGGGTCTTCTTCCGGGCGAGGAACCCTGGCCTGTCTGCAGCGTGGGCCGCTACCCTCACGCTCAGCTCCGTAGGGCTGGTCCAGCGCACCTTCCAGGTCAAGATGGCACGCGGGGTGGCTCTGGCCCCCTACGCGGGCTGGACCGCCTTCGCCACGGCACTGTCCACCGCTATCTGGCGGATGAACCGCTAAGAGGACCGAGAGGACAGGCCTGAGGAGGCCAGCGCCCCCGAGGTCAGAGAACGAGGCTGAGCAGCATAACTGTTGCCAGGGCCACCACGGAGACCAGGCACTCCATCAGCGACCAGGTCCTCAGCGTCTGTCCCACGCTCATACCGAAGTACTCCTTGACCAGCCAGAACCCGGCGTCGTTGACGTGGGACAGGAAGACTGACCCCGCCCCCAGCGCCAGCACCAGCAGGGCCGTTGTCGACGCGTCCATCCCGGCGGCGACAGGTGCCATGATGCCGGAGGCCGTGACAGTGGCTACTGTCGCCGAGCCGGTAGCCAGGCGCACCGCCACCGCGACCAGCCAGCCTGCCAGCAGCGGGGACAGGCTCGCCCCCTGGATAGCCTGAGCCATGACGTCAGCCACGCCAGAGTCCACCAGGGTCTGCTTAAATCCTCCTCCGGCACCCACGATGAGCAGGATGCCCGCCACGGGACCGAGAGAGGCACCGACCCGGTCGCTGACCTCCTGGGCGGAGTCCCCCTGGAGTCTGCCCAGGAGCACCAGTCCCAGGACAGTGGTGACCAGGAGGGCCACCACGGGTGTGCCCAGGAAGGTAGCGGCCGTGTAGAGCGGTGAGTCCTGGGCGTCGGCCGCGGTCGTCTCCACCACTGTGCGCAGCAGCATGAGGACCACCGGCAGCAGCACGATCGACAGTGACACGGCAAAGGTGGGGCGCCTGAGCCGTTCCGTCTCCTCCTGCTGCCCGCCGGGAGGGCTGCCTGCCTGGAGCGGGACCCAGCGCGCCATGTAGCGGGCAGCCAGAGGACCGGAGACGACGACGGTCGGCACCGCGACTACCAGCCCCAGACCCAGCGTCAGGCCGAGGTCGGCCCCCACGGCGTCGATGGCGATAAGCGGTCCCGGGTGCGGGGGCACCAGGCCGTGCAGGGCGGACAGGCCCGCCAGGGCGGGGATGCCCACCAGGATCACCGGCAGAGCGCAGCGGCGGGCGACCAGCATGACGATCGGGATCAACAGGACCACCCCGACCTCGAAGAACAGCGGGATCCCGATGACGAAGGCGGTCAGGGCCATCGCCCAGGGCAGCAGGGGGACCCGGGCGCGCTCCAGGACAGTGTCGACGATCCGGTCGGCACCCCCGGACTCGATGAGAAAGGTCCCGATGACCGCGCCCAGGGCAATGAGCACGCCCACGTCCCCGACCGTGCTCCCCAGCCCCTCGGTGAAGGAGGTGAAGGAGTCGGCCAGCGGGACACCTGCGGCCACTGCCATGGTGACTGAGCCCAGTATCAGGGACAGGAAGGGGTGCAGCCTGAGCCAGGTGATGAGGACGACGATGACGGCGATACCGACCACGGCGGCAACGACCAGCTGGGTGTCGCTGCCGGAGGCGGTCTCGGCGCCGGGGGCCGCCGTCGCAGCCAGAGCCGCCGGGGCGGGCGTCCCAGCCGGGGCGGGCGAGATAGGGGCGGGTGAGGTAGTGAGACTAGCCGCAAGGGCTGGCAACGGAGTCAGCACGGGAGTCAGCATCTCCCGGCCTCCACGTCCAGCAGCTCCAGCGACTCCAGGACGGCCGTCACCGTCGCCTCCGGGCTGGAAGAGCCGGATACCACGACCACGCCGTCCTCATCGTCCTCCAAGGGCTCCAGGGTGGCCAGCTGGGAGGGCAGGAGGCTGGCTGGCATGAAGTGTCCCTCCCGCTGAGCCATGCGGCGGCGTAGCTCCACCTCCTGAACCTGCAGGTGGACAAAGCGCACCCGGCCCTGCGCCTGGGCCAGCAGGTCCCGGTAGGAGCGCTTGAGGGCGGAGCAGGTGACAATAGTGGAGGACCCCTGCGCGGCCCGCTCACTCATCCAGCCGCGCAGGGAGTCCAGCCACGGCCAGCGGTCGGCGTCGGTGAGCGGAGTACCCGCGCGCATCTTCGCGATGTTGGCGCCGGGGTGGAAGTCGTCGGCCTCGGCGACGGGCCAGCCCAGGACACGGGCGAGGCCGTTGGCGGTCGTGGTCTTCCCGCAGCCAGCGACCCCCATGACGACGAGGTGGGTCACCGGCTGGGAGACAGTGCGGCCCGCTGCGAGGCCGGGGCTGGTGCCTCCTGAGGCGCTGGGATCAGTCATCGCTCCTCCTTGAGTGTCATCCTGTGTCTGGCTCGTACCTGGTGTGCGTCAGCCGCACGCAGCCCGGAGGGCGGAGGGTGCCGACCGGCGCTGGCGCCCTCAGCCACTAAGGTCCTCCATCTCCTCCAGCTCCCTGCCCTTGGTCTCGGCAATCGAGCGCAGGACGAAGACGAAGGACAGCAGCGCGCAGACGGCATAGAGCCCGTAGGCGAAGGTCAGCCCGATGTCAGACAGGACAGGGAAGGTGGTGGAGACGACAAAGTTGGCAACCCACTGGGCGGCGGCCGCCACCGCCAGCGCCCCGGCGCGGATCCGGTTGGGGAACATCTCCCCCAGCAGTACCCACACCAGCGGGCCCCAGGTAGCGCCGAAGGCGACAACGAAGAGGTTGGCGCAGACCAGGGCGACAGGCGCCCACGGCGCCTCCAGGACGACCTCCCCGCCCTCGACCGTGGCGAAGGAGAAGGCCAGGGCCATCAGCCCCAGCGCCACGGTCATCACCACCGAGCCGACCAGCAGCATAGGTCGGCGTCCCACCCGGTCCACCAGGAGGATTGCCACGATTGTCACCACGATGTTGGTCACCGAGGTAATGACGCTGATCGTCAGGGCGTCAGACTCCTCGAAGCCGACAGTGCGCCACAAGGTGGTGGAGTAGTAGAAGATGACGTTGATCCCCACGAACTGCTGGAAGACGGACAGCAGGATGCCCACCCACACCACCGGCTTGAGCCCCAGGCGCGGTCCGCGCAGGTCAGACAGCGACTCTCGCCTCTCAGAGTCGATGGTGGAGCGGATCTCCTCGATCTTGAGGTTGACGTTGACCACACCGGTGAAGTCGTAGAGCACCTGGGAGGCCTTGTCGTAGCGGCCCCTGGCCACCAGGAAGCGCGGTGACTCCGGCAGGCGGAAGGCAAAGAGGCCGTAGAGGACGGCGGGCACGGCCTCCGCCATGAACATCCACCGCCACGCGGGCCGCCCCATCCACAGGATCTCCGCGGCCCCGCCGGCCGTGCCGGCGAACCAGGTGTCGGACAGCAACGCCGTAAAGATACCGATGACGATGGCCAGCTGCTGGAGGGAACCCAGGCGTCCCCGTACCGAGGCCGGTGAGACCTCGGCGATGTAGGCGGGGGCGATGACGGAGGCCGCACCCACACCCAGCCCACCTGCCAGGCGCCAGGCGATGAAGTCGATGATACCCACGGCCAGGCCGGACCCCAGAGCAGAGACCACGAAGAGCAGGGCCGCAACGAGCATGACCGGTACGCGTCCCAGCCGGTTGGCGACCGGCCCGGCGAACCAGGCGCCAACGGCGCAGCCGATAAGGGCGGAGGACACGGAGAACCCGGTGAGGGCTGGGCTCAGGGCGAAGTCACCTGCCAAGGCGTCAACGGCCCCGTTGATGACGGCGGTGTCGAAGCCGAAGAGAAAGCCACCCAGCGCTGCAGCCACACAGATGCCAATGACGCGGGCGTTGAGGCGGCTGACAGCGGAGGTAGGCGGTGAGGTAGGTGGTTGTGGTCCTGCGGAGGTGCCTGCCATGTCTGGGTCCTGACGTCGTCGTGAGGCCGAGTGCTGGTCCGTGCAGCGTGGTCCTAGCGCCCGAGCCCGGGCCGTCCTGATCGCGGCGGCAGGCGCTGCTCAGCGCCGCTCCAGAACGGCACGGCACATCCGAACGGCACGGCACATCCGGCGGGCGCTCGCCTCCAGGCTACGCGGCCTTGCCGCAGTACGCCAGTGCCCCCGGTCCGGTCCCAACCCTGTTTGCGGCTCTGGCCTCAGTCCTGGCCTCGGCTCCGTCCCCAGCACCGTACGGCCCGTCTGCCCTGCGTTCCCGGGCCTTTTCCTGCTTCTCCAGGGCCTGAGCGCACCTGCCGTGGTCGTAGTCGGCGTCGTAGTCGGCCCTTCCGTCCACTCCGACCACTACTAAAGCGACCCGCGCGAGCTGCTGGTCCGTGGGCTGCGGCCCACGACGTCGGCCACACCTTCCGTGGCCCTACCGAAAGGAGGTGGACCATGTCCCACCCACTGTTCCACCCACTCTCCCCGGACTCCGCCTTCCGGGGCCTCGCACGTGCCGTGCTCCAGGTGGCTCTCACCGGCAGCAGGCACATCGTGGCCGGGCTCGTGACCATCGTGGCCGGGATCCTGGCAGTCGCGGCCGGGCTGCTACGAGTCGCCCTAGGCATCCCGGCCGCGCTCATCACTGCGGTGGCCCGGTTCGCCGTAGCAGCCTCCAAGAGCCTCGTTGAGACCCTTGTCCGGCTCAGCACGGCCCTGTCGCGCCTCAGCCGGGCACTTGCCCCTGAGATAATCCGAGTATCCGCAGCGCCGTCGCAGACGGCGGTACCTGGCACGGACCTGCTGCCCGCGAAGACCTCCGGCAGAGCTGCACAGGGTGATGAAGGCTCTCGCACGGAATCTGCCCCCTCCGAACCGTCTTATCCTGGAGGTGCCCCCTCCGGGCTGGACATCGCTCAGCCCAACGCCGCGAAGCGCGGGAAGCGCGGTAAGAAGCGCAGCAAAATGCGGCGCGTCCCGCCCGAGCGGACTGTCCCGGCAGCAGCTCCTCCTGCAACAACTGGCGAGCCCACCCCTCCCACGGCGACGACTGACTCCTCCCCCAAGAGGCTCGCACCCGGCTGGGGATGGTGGGCGGTCGGGGGAATATGCACGATTGCGGTCGCCTGGGGATTCTGCACCGTTCAAGGGTTCACTCTTGCCACATCCCTGTTTCTGTGCGGTCCCCTGCTCATTGGCTGCGTCTGGATGATGCCAGCGTGCCTACGTCCCTACAACGACGCCCGTCGACACCTGAGGCAGGACGTCGTCGCCTCGACGGTGCTCGCCCTGTCTATGACGCAGCTCAGCAGCACAGACTCCGTCATTGAGCAGATCGTCTTCAACGATTCCGTCAGCGCGACCCTTCTCGGGTTCCTGGTCCTCTACCCGTGGCTGGGCCTGATCAAGGCACTCCTGTCGCTGAACCATGAGTACTGGCAGCGCCGCCGTGGGGACACGGACCCGTACGGCACCGGGACCCCGGCCGAGTAGCCGGTGCAGGTAGCCCCCTGGCCGGTCTCCCGCCACGCGGGGAGGACCGGCCAGGGGGCTGCTGACAGCTCAGCAGGATCTTGCGAGCACGTCCGCCGCGAGGCAGGCATGTATACATGTCTACCTCGGTCCTCAGCCTCCGCCTTCCTGATGACCTCAAGGACCGTCTTGACCGTCTCAGCGCGCAGACAGGCCGACCCGCGTCATTCCACGTGCGCCAGGCGCTTACTGAGCGGCTCGACCACCTTGAGGACATGTACGCCCTCGCCGCACGCGCCGAGGCGGCCCGTTCTGGTCAGGCGACAACCTTCAGCCTCGCTGAGGTCGCCCACGACCTCGGCATCACCCTGGGTCCCGTCAGCGACGATGTCCTTGAGGATCTTCACTGACCTGGAAGGTGGGGATTGAGGGGCACGCAGGGTCGAGCTCGAGGAGCCGGTCCCACCGATCGCATACCCCACGCAGGGAAACCGGCCGGGGTAGCGCGGTCAGCGCTCCGGGACACCGGCAGCAGTCCCCTGGAGGCGGTCACAAGACGGTACTGCGGACGCGCGTTGCCCCGGTACCGCGTCCAAGCCACGCCTAGGCTGGCTCAGCAGCCACCGGTCACGGCTGCGCCTGTCCTGGCACCCACCGGAAAGGAGACATCTGGTGGACTCCCACCGCCGCCCCGCGTCTACCGACCGCACCGGCCGCCTGATGCGGCTGCTTGGCGGCCGAGCCTGGCTGGCTGCCCACCTGGTCACCTCGACCAGGGACTGCGCACAGGCAGCCACCAGGACAGCGAGCAGGGCACTGCGGACCCTCGCCAGCGCGATGTTCCGCCTCACCCGGGGAGCTGACCGGAGCCTCGCCCCCGACTGGGGGTGGTGGGCGCTGGCGTGCGGCGTCATCGTCACGATCGCCGCCGGGATCCGTGTCCGCACGGGCAGCCCGCTGACCGAGATCGTGCTCTACGGCATACCTCCCGCCCTGGGCTGCGCCTGGATGATGCCAGCGTGCCTGCGTCCCTACGACGACGCCCGGCGGCACCTGAGGGAGAACATCGCCGCACCCTGGCTGCTCGTCGTCATTCTGGTCCCCAGCAATGCGGACGACCAGGTCAGGCAGATTGTGGCCAGCTCACCGGTGCGCACGACGCTTGCCGCGCTGCTGGCCGTCTACACCTGGCTGGGCGTGTGCCAGGCCATTCTGTCCGTACACCACGACTACCGGGAGCGGCGCCTCACGCAGACCCCCACCACGCGTAAAACAACAAGAACGTCATAGGACAACATGGCAGCCTGTTGTCCTATGACGTTTTTGTCGCCTGAGCACGCACCCCCGCCTGAGCACGCACCCCCGCCTGAGCACGCGGCTAAGGGAGCGACGTCGCTTCCGACGCCACGAGGACCGACAGGATTGACGCCGCACGTGACGACTGGTGGTATGAGTGCATGACGGGCACACAGGACCGACCTCGCGTGCGCGCCGCTGACGTTGCCGCTGCCGCCGGGGTCTCTGCCACGGCCGTCTCCTTCGTGCTCAATGGGCGCGACGTCGGCAACATCGCGCCCGCGACCCGGCAGCGAGTCCTCCAGGCCGCAGAGGAGCTGGGCTACCGGCCCAACTATGTGGCCCGAAGCCTGCGGCGCAGCACGACCAGCTCCATCGGCCTAGTCACCGACGCCTTCGCTTCCTCACCCTTCGGCGGCAGGCTCCTGGCCGCTGCCACCGAGACCGCCGAGGCCGCCGACCACGTCCTGCTCATGATGGACCTCGGCCACCGCACCGACCAGGTAGCCGAGGCCGTCGCCGCCCTGGAGAGCCGTCAGGTCGACGCCATCATCTACGCCGCCATGGGCTTCACCCAGCTGGACGAAGTCCCCGCCTCCCGCGTCCCCCTGGTACTGGCCAACTGCGTAGCGCGAGAACCAGGCCACCCCTCGGTCAGTCCTGACGACGCAGGCGGGGCCACCGCCGCCCTGCGCCACCTAGCCGACCTGGGACACCGTCGTGTCGCTATGCTGTGCGGCCACTACACCCCCGGGGCGCAGGAGACCAAGGTCGGTAACGTGTCGGGCCCCATTCGTTGGCAGGCCTTCAGTGCGGCCGCCGAGGAGGCCGGGATCCAGGCTCACCACGTGGGCCGCGGGTGGTCGATCTCCGACGGCCACGCGGCAGCCACACAGGCCCTGGACGCCCCTGCCTCCCGGCGGCCGACGGCGTTCTTCGCCGTGTGCGACAGGGTGGCCACGGGTGCCCTGCTAGCCGCGACCCGCCTTGGGGCCACCGTCCCCGAGGATCTGTCGCTCGTCGGCTTCGACGACCAGGAGGCCCTTGCCGAGGACCTGGTGCCCCCGCTGACCACCGTCGCCCTGCCACACGCTCGCATGGGGGAGGCAGCGGTCGAGCTGGCAGTCGCCGTCGCGCGCGGCAAGCAGCCCGCTCAGCCGCACCAGGTCCTGCCTTGTCCCCTCATCATGCGCGGCTCGACGGGGCGTCCCCGCTGAGCGGCAGCACCGCTGACTGGTGTCCGCGCTGGCCGACCGCCCCGCTGGCCGACGGTGTGCCCTCAGGCAGCCAGCCGCAGCGGTGTCAGGGGACCCGGGGGACGACGTCACGGACCTCAGCCGCGCCCTCACTTGGTACCAGCAGCGTCCAGGGCTCGTCGTGCCGCCACGTGAAGGGCAGGCCCGAGACCCGGTACAGCTCGACCACAGCGCCATCGACCCAGACCTGGTCTCCTGGGACGAGCTCGTACGTTCCCAGCTCAGGGTGGCACAGCAGCGTCCCCTTCCCAGCAGCCTCCCCGACAGTCTCTGCGGCAGCACCCCCGACGACGTCAACCACCCACCGTCGTTCGCCAAGGCCTACCTCCCCGGCTGGCAGGCAGCGCGGCAGGCCAGGCGCCAGGGCGCGGGCGGCACCGGGATCAACCCGACTGGTCACTACGCCGTCCACCAGCCGCAGACGACGTGGCAGGCTCAGGCAGCCAGCGTGGTCGCGTACCTCAGGGTCCTGGTGACCCTGGCGAACCCAGCCGATGAGCAGCGGCTCGCCGCTGTCGCACAGAGGCGGCGCCTGCCCGCCAGGCACCACGACCGGACCGCCCCCGCCCTGGTCGATGCCATGCTGCGACCCTGCGGCCACGACCTGGGGCGCGTACAGGCTGGAGCCCCCGTCCACCACCTGGGCGGACCGGACGACAAACCGCCAACTCCCGCCCTTCTCCACGAGGTCACCAACAGCAGCGGCAACCGTGCCCAGCACCCCGCTTACCTGCAGGGACACGATGAGCACCCAGCGCCCTCCAAGGGGGAACAGCTGGGGGCACTCCCAGATATCCGCCTTGCCCACCACAGCCCTCAGGACGGGATCGTCAGCGACGAGGACCCCGTTGTAGCGCCAGGACAGCTCGTTACCGCGGTCGAACATAAGGACGGCGGGGGTTCCGTCGCCCATACCCGCCCCGAGGACCGCCAGCCGTCGCCCGGCGTGCTCTAGGACAAAGGGGTCACGCATGACTGCGACACCGTCGGCCTCAGGTGTGTGCCCGACGACGACGGGCGCCCCCCAGTCCCGCAGATCGGGACTGCCCCACCGTAGGCAGATCGTGGACTGCAAGGAGTCGTCAGCAATACCGGAGTAGGCCACGGCAGGCCTGTCGTGGCCGGGGACAAACACCCCTGACCAGCAGCCGAAGGCGTCCGGCGCCCCCGGTGAGGGGGAGAAGGCCACCGGCTGGAGGTCCCAGTCGGCCAGGTCCTGGCTCGTGGCGTGCCCCCAGACGATCTGCTCGTGCACGGGGGCGGTCGGGTTGTGCTGGAAGAACACGTGCCACACGCCGTTGAGAAGGACCATGCCGTTGGGGTCGTTGAGCCACCCGCTGCCGGGACGTAGGTGGTAGCTGGTCGTGGGTGCAGTCATAGGGGTGCTCCTGTCGGCGGTGTTCATCGGCACCAGGCACGCTCAAGGGTGCGAGCGAGCGGCGCGTACGTTCTCATGCCGGCTCCTGCCAGACTCAGCGGTGCGAGCCGGCAGTCAGCCCTTCGCGCAGCGTGCGCTGCCCGAAGACGAACACAAGGAAGGCCGGGATCATGGACAGCACCACGCCCGCCAGCACGGTAGCCACCGAGCCGGTCCCCATGTTCCCCTGGAGGGAGACCAGCCCCAGGGGCAACGTGAAGTTCTGCTCGCTGATAGTCATGATCAGCGGACGGAAGAACTCGTTCCAGTGTGTGTTGAACGCCAGGATCCCCACGATCGCCATCCCCGGCATCGCCAGCGGCGCGTAGACGGAGATGAAGGTCCGCCACGGGCCGGCTCCATCAAGTTCTGCAGCCTCCCCCAGCTCGGCGGGCAGACCCAGGAAGTACTGACGCATGAGAAAGGTGCCGAATGCCGTAGGGACGGCGGGCAGGATGAGCGCTAGCAGGGTGTCCGCCAGGCCCATGCCCCGCACAAGCATGAACACGGGCACGATAATCACTTGCATGGGCACCATCATGGTGGCCAGGATGAGCGCGAACAGGAGGTTCTTTCCACGGAACTCGAAGCGTGCGAAGACATATCCTGCCATCGCAGCCGACAGCATCTGGCCCACGGCGATGAGCGCGGTGACAAGCACCGAGTTGAGGATAAGCATCCACATGTTGACCTCCCGGAACACCGCCGGGTAGGAGGAGAGGTCAAGGCTTGAGGGGATGACCGAGCTGTCGGTGGCCAGGGACTCCGAGGGCGGCCGCATCGAGGACAGGACCGTCCAGATGACCGGGGCGAGGGTCGCCAGGGCCGCCAGGGTGAGGACGGTATAGGTAGCGACCTTCCTGATGTCGATCTTCCTCACGGCGGTCCTCCTCACGTCGGGGTTCTGTGCGTCGGGGCTCTTCACGTCAGGGTTTGTCATGTCAGAACTCCTCAGCCGTAGAAGACGTAGCGGCGGGACAGACGGAACTGGAGTGCCGTGACCAGCATGATGACGGCGGTCAGGACGATCCCGATGGCTGAGGCCCGACCGAACTCCAGCTGCCTGAACGCGGACTCATAGATCACCATGACGGCCGTCCTGGTCGAGTCACCGGGGCCACCACGGGTGAGCACGTAGGGCTGGTCGAAGATCTGCAGCGCAGCGATGATCGCCATAACGGAGGCGACCAGCGTCGTGGGGCTCACCAGGGGGAAGGTGATTCTCCAGAACTGCCGCCAGCCCGTGGCGCCGTCAACCTGTGCGGCCTCGTAGACCTCCTTGGGGATCGAGGACAGGCCCCCCAGGAACAGCAGGAAGGAGAAACCGAAGTTCTGCCAGACGTAGACGAGGATGACCACGACCATCGCCCCGCGCGTGGAGGTCAGCCAGGCGACGTTGCCGATGCCGAACAGGTTGAGAAAGTGGTTGACCAGGCCGAAGTTCTCGTTGAACAAGTAGCTCATGATGATCGACACAGAGGCTGCCGACAGAACCAGCGGGAAGAACAGCACCGAGCGGAAGAACGACCGGAGCATGGTCGGCATCCTGGTGTTGACCAGGACCGCGAGCGCCAGGGCGACGCTGAGCTGGAGGACGACGGCGACAGCGACGAAGCCGATGGTGTTGAGGAAGGACACCCGGATCGTCGGGTCAGAGGCGATGTCGGCGAAGTTGCCCAGGCCGACGAACTGAGGCGGGGTGATAATGTCCCAGGAGAAGAAGGCCAGCAGGACCGAGGCCAGGATCGGCAGGAAGGTGAACAGTCCCAGCCCGACAAGACTGGGGGCCAGGAACAGCCAGATGAGGAGCGTGCGCTGCATTGTCATGCCTCCAGGGCTCTGCTGAGGTCGGCGTCCAGGCGCTCCAGGGCTGCGGGCAGAGCGGCGGCAGAGCCGGTGACGGCTCCCAGGACGTTCTTGATGAGTGCGGTCTCCACCGCTGCCTGCTGGGGCGGCGCGGGGATCGGGACGCAAGGAAAGCGGTCAAGAGTGTCGTAGAAAACCTTCCAGTGGGCAGGGCCCTTGCCCGTGTACAGGTCCTCGTTGCACATGGAACGGCGGGTGGGAGTGGTGCTGGGTGCCGGGAAGGCCAGCTGCATCCCCTCCAGCGACGTGCAGAACTTCACCCACTCCCAGGCCTCGTCCTGGCGCTGCGAGGTCCGCAGGACCGCGTAGCCGGAGGCTCCGAACTGGTGGCGCTGGGAGCGCCAGGCGGGGAAGTAGGTGACGTCGTAGTCCTCGGGGGTGAGCCCGGCCGCGTTGAGTCCCTCGACCCAGAAGCCCCCAGCGGGGGTCATGCCGATGGAGCCTCCGGAGAACTGGCCAACAAGCTCGTTACCTCCACCCTGGGCGGGGCTGGTCCCCAGCCCCTCCTCCACCAGGGCGCGCACGAACTCGAAGGACTCGGCGACCCTGGGGTCAGAGGCATTGGAGCCCTCCCACAGGTAGCCGCCGGAGTAGGCGCCCTGGTGGTCGGGGTAGAAGCGGTCCCACAGCCAGTCCCCGCCCGGGGCCTTCTCCTCGGTGAGGAAGCTGGTGTCGTTGACGTAGAGCCAGGGGACGATTCCTCCCCACAGGCGGTTGGTCCAGTAGAAGGGCACGAACCCCCGGCCACCCGCCTGCCTCATCTGACGCGCCATGTCCAGGAAGTCCTCGTGGGTCCAGGTCTCTGGCGGGTAGGACACTCCTGCCCGCTGCATCGCCTCGGTGCTCAGGTACATGTTGGCGGCGTTGAAGTCGATAGGCATCTGGTAGAGGGAGCCCTTGTACATGAAGGCCTCGATGAGGCTGGGGTGGACGTCGTCGAAGTAGTCCTGCACCTCCTCCGCGTCCCGCCTGACGAACCTGTCCAACGGCTCGGCAAGGCGCTCGGCAAAGAGCTGGGCACCCTCAGTGGCGACGACGCAGACGTCAGGGGAGGTGCCTGCCGCCACCATGGTGAGGATCTTGGCGAAGAAGTCCGCCCAGTCCGTGCCCTGGACGGCCTGGAGGCGGACAGGGATGTCGGGGTGGTGGACGTTGAACGCCTCGACGAGGGACTGTCGCGCTGCAGCGTCCTGGTTGGTCCCCAGGATCGCGATCTGGAGCGAGTCGTCGCGGCGCCCCGGGATGTCCCCACCGGTGAGGCGTGGCCACTGGCCGCCAAGGAGGGCAGCGGTGCCCACCCCTGCCGCCCCTGCCAGTAGCCCACGCCTGGTGAGCTGTGTCATCGTTGACCTCCTACCTAATTCGATTTAGGCAGGACAACTATGAGACGCTCCGCACACCGGTGTCAAGAGTGTTCTATACGGAAAATTTGCGGCGACCGTGGGCGGGGCCGCCAGGTCCCACGTGCCCCGGCACAGCGGTCGAGGTGGCAGGAGAGGCTGGCTAGGACAACTCGTAGACGACCCCGCTGGCCCGTTCCTGGCCGGGCTCCAGCACGGGGGCACCCAGGTGCTCGCCGGAGCGGTCCGGACCGAACAGGGGCGCGCTCGCGGGCTCGACACCAAGCACCCACCCGCCCCGGGTCGGGTGGACCCACTGCATGCAGCGCGGAAGCTCGGCGCCATCCCAGCTCATCGTCAGACGGACGGCATCCTCGGGCGCGGTCACCACGGCCTGCACGGCCCCGGGGGCGAACCCGGTGTGCTCCCACACGCCCTCAATGACCTCGTCTGTGGGCTCCGGGAAGGCCTGCCAGCCCAGCCTCTCGGCCTCCGGCGTGCGCGGGGTGCGTGTGCTGCCGGGGACCTCGACCCGCGTCCCGGGAAGGACGAGCGGGGCGCCGAGGTTGGAGTGGTAGAGAATCGGCACCGCGGCGGGCACAGGCCCGGTGTTGCGGATGGTGTCGCGGACCTCCACCCTGGGGCGGTCCACGCCCACGGTGATCTTCCGCTCGACGAGGACGTGGCGACCGAAGACCACCGAGGAGTCGACCGCGCCGCTGACCTCGACGCTACCGTCATCAAGTCGGCGCACGGCGACGTCGGAGGCCGGGGTGAGGTGGTGCGTGCCGTGGAGGCCGTGCCCCTGCTCGGGCGGGCCAATGTGGTCGACGCCGGAGGTGACCAGCAGGCCACCGCCAAAGCGCCCGATCCAGCCCTCGTCAGCGGGGTCGACGGCGCCGCCCCGAGGCCCCAGCGCCGAGCGCCAGGACACCGGGATGCTGTTGAACCACAGGGAGCCGAGGTCGAGGCCCCGGTCGGGGAGGACCTCCACACTCACCCCGCCCAGCGTGGTGACCCGCAGCGCCCGCGAGCCCGGGCCGGAGCGCGGGTCCCTCACCTCCTCCCGGACCTCGGCGACGGCATCGGGCTGGGCCACCAGCCCCGCCGCCAGCAGCTCGCGTGCGGACAGGCTCGTGGATGTGGCTGCGGACGGGTTGACTGGCGAGTTGGCGGACGTGGTTGCGGACGGGTTCATGGTTGTGCTCCGTTCTGGTCGCAGGCTTCGCCATGGCGCGTGTCACCACCATAAGGGATAATGGCGGGTTGTGGGCCGGGTCACCAAGGAGCACCCTGACGGCCGTCGGCGGGTGCCAACCGTCTCACTCGCTTGCACAGACCTGCCCCAGCTGCTGAGCCCGGCGGTGACAAGCAGAGACGAGCAGAGCAGCCGCCTTAGCTGTTGCCGATGAAGTCCTTAACGCACCTCGCGGCCTCGTGCGGCACCTCGGACAGCAGCAGGTGCGAGGTGCCCGGGAAGTCGTCAGCCAGCGTGAAGCCGCCCCTGACATGGTCACGTATGTAGTCGGTGTTGACCGTGGAGTACAGGGGCGTCTCCGGCATCAGGTACAGGAAGGGCACGTCGATCTTGTCCATGGCCGGGCGCTGGTCGGTGCGGAACAGCGAGTACCACAGCGCGGCGAACACGAGCGGGTCCACGGACTTACGCATCGCCGCGATGGCGGCAGCCTCCTCCTGGGCGGACAGCTCCTGCAGCCTGGGGTTCATGAGGGTCTTCGCGATGAACCAGGAGCCGTAGGCGCCGTCGTCAAAGATGCGGTCGAGGTCGGAGTGGAAGTCCTCGTCGCTCCACTCCCCCTTGCCGATACCGCCCTTCCAGCCGTCGTTGCGCAGGTAGGGGGACATGTCTACCGCGACGACGCGGCGCAGGCGGCCGGTCCCGTACTGGTTGACGTAGCTGAAGGTCGCGGCAGCCCCCATCGAGTGGCCGACGGCAGTGACGCCTTCCAGACCCAGGTGCGTGACGACGTCGTTGAGGTCCTGGCCGAGGGTGCGCACGTTGAGGTGGAGGCGGGCACGGTCGGAGTCGCCGTGACCGCGCTGGTCGTAGAGGACCACGCGGTGCTCCTGACTGAGGTCGTCAATGAAGTCGGCCAGGTCGTAGTGCGACGAGCCCAGCCCGTGGATGACCAGCAGCGTCTCCCCCGAGGCACGCTGTGCGTTCCTGGCGGGGCGGTCCTCGTAGTAGAGCCTGGTTCCGTCCTGAGTCGTGATATAGGGCAAAATTCCTCCTTCTACCTGGGGTTCTGCGGCTGAGTATATCCAAACGCGGTGTCTGCTGTCTCATCGCTGCCGCCTGTGCCACCAGCACCGGCACCCCTCAAAATGCGAGCCCTGCCCAGCCACTCGCATCCATTCCGTCCTCCGGGAGCGCGCTCGCAGGCCTCCGCTTCGTCGCCACAGCACGTCAGGAGAGCGTCGCAAGCGCCAGTTCACGTCCCATGCTGCCAGTACAGTGGAGGAGGCAGGAAGGAGGTCCGCCATGTCAGCACCGGTCACGAGGATCGCGCCCGCTTGACAATCGCGGCCGCTCGGGCTATGTTGTTAGCAACATGACCGGTTCCGCCACCCGCTTCTAGTGGGAGCCCAGGGCCGGTCCTTGTTTTACCCACTAAGTGAGGCGCTGTGGTCTCAGCACCAAAACAGTTCAAGACCCGGGTGCAGCAGGTCAAACTGCTGCAGGACCGTGGGATGATAGTCGAGGATCCAGAGGGTGCAGTCACGGCACTCCGTCGCGTGAGTTATTATCGTCTGTCCGGCTACTGGCACCCTGTGCGCCGATTTGATTCGAGCACAAATCAGGCGCTCGACACCTTCCAAGACGGCGCTTCTTTCGCGTTGACTCTCCGCCTTTACAAGTTTGATGAAATCCTTCGCCACACGGTGCTCGGAGAGCTCGCGCCTATAGAACTTGCCATGCGAGCAGAACTTGGGCACGAGCTCGGACGTGTCGACCCAATGATCCACCTAGACAGCAGCAGCCTTGGAACTTCCGCCCAAGACAATTCTCCAACGGCCCCCAGCAGCCGACACAAAGAATGGCTGGATAAATACAACAAGTCACTGCGCACCTCAAAGGAAGACTTCGTCATCCACCACAGACGAAAGTACGGCGGCAAGTTACCGATATGGGCTGCAGTAGAGGTAATGGATTGGGGCACACTATCACATTTATATACCATGTCGCCCAAAGGCGTGCGCACCAAGGTGGCCGAAGGTGTCGGCCTGTCAGCACCCCAGCTAAATTCCTGGCTTAAGTCGCTCAACATCCTCCGTAACCTCGCTGCACACCAGGCACGCATGTTCAACCGGTCCTACGACATGAAGCCTAAGTTGAGCCAAGACGCACGCCTCAAGCCAATTCGCTCCTTAACAAACAGGGTATTTGGCCAACTCACGCTCATCCAGTACCTGCACCGCCAACTAGGCCTGTCACCAGCCGACCAATTACCCAGCCTGCTATCTAAGTACCCGCACAATCCTATTGTTCCACTCTCCCGAACAGGAGCACCTAACGACTGGGCCTCCTTGGAACTATGGAGGAAATAACTTGAAGCCGAAGAAAGACGAGGGGCTGGCCGAGCAGCCTAGCCACGCACGTCCAGGGGCGGCAGGGAGCTCACGATCTGCTGCGTGCGCATGGAGACGGCTGCCACACGGGCGATGAGCTCCAGCAGGTAGAGGGGCCGGGCGGGCTCGGTGGGGCCGCCACCCGCACCCTCGGCCATCCAGTCGTTGGGGTCGTTGACGATCCCGGAGGGCTTGTCGGTCTTGGCCTGGTAGCGGTCGATGAGCCAGTCCAGGCCGCTGCGCGAGCCCAGCAGGTAGCCCTGCGCCGCCTCCGGGATGCCCGAGACGGTCACGTGCTCGTTGTAGACGATGGTGGTCTTGTCATCGGCCTGCTTGCCATCCACCCGGGTCTTGGCGTAGCGCATCTTGGTGACGTGCAGCAGCGCCGGGGCAATCCGGTCGCGCTGCGCCCACGGCACCTCCTTCCCGTCAACGGTCAGGGTCAGCGGCCAGGGCTCCACGGTCTCGTAATCCAGGTAGAGGTCGGCCAGTCCGCGCCCCGCGGTGGCAATGGTGATGAAGTCCGCGCGGGAGGCGACCAGCGGGATGCGCGGCAGGGACTTCTTCAGGTCCGCGCCGTAGCGGCTGCGGTAGTCGGGCGAGTGCAGCAGCCCGTAGACGTAGTAGAAGACGTCATCCTTGCCGACCGTCGGCCCGTAGGCCTCCCGGTAGGCGTGCAGGGTGGCGTCGGTGATGTTGTCCACGCGCCGGTAGCCGCCGATCACCTCGCCCGCGCCCTCGCCGTCCAGGCTCCCGCCCTCATTGCCGACGACGGCGCTACCGGCCCGGCCGCGGTCTCGCCGGAGAGCCAGCCCAGCAGCCGGTTGCGCTCCATGATGTTCATGGAGCCATCCACGTGCCTGACCTCGACCGACTCCAGCAGTCGCTGCGGCCCAGCATTATTGCCACCCGCTGGAGCGACGGCATCCTCCGCCTCGGGCAGACCGCTGCGGTAGTCCTGCGCGACGTCGTTGAAGGACTCGGCGAAGCGCTTGGAGCTTCTGATGTCCCGGGCGAAGGCGACGGCGGTGCGCATGGGCTGAATGTCGGTGCCGTACTCGGCCAAACTCACAGAGCGCTTGGCCAGCGCATTCCAGCAGCCGACGATGCGGGCGGCGTCGTCCAGCCGGAGCTGGCCGTCCTCAGCGAGGGAGGACTGGAGCCTCCTAGCCACGGCGTCCTCGGACACGGTCAGGACCAGCACCTTGTAGTCGGTGAGCAGGTTGCGGGAGACCGCCTCACCGAAGCCCAGGCGGAAGAGCTCCTTGCCGTAAGTGTCGGCGTCGTCCATGGAGGCGAGCACCGCGTTCTTCTGGCCGGCGCGCGCCTTGGTGGAGTCATCGTAGATGCGGGGAGTCGCCGTCATGTACAGACGCTTGCGGCCACGCAGGTAAGCGTTGTCGTGGACGCGGACGAAGGCGGACTCGTCCGCTCCGGCGAGTGTGGCGCCGGTAGTGCGGTGGGCCTCGTCGCAGATGATCAGGTCAAAGTCTGGTGCCCCGAGCTCCTGCGCCCGGGCGACGACGTCGATGGACTGGTAGGTGGAGAAGACCACCGTCATGGGGGTCACGCCGTCGACGGGGGCGGCGGGCCGGGTGAGCCGACGGGCGAGGGCCTCGGCGTCGGTGGTGGCGGGGATCGCCAGGTCCACCACCGAGATGTCCTCACTCAGCGAGGACGTCCCCGCCTTGCCGCGGCCCTTGCCGACCTTGTTGTCCGAGCAGACCGCAAAGGACCGCAGCGGCGCCTGGGCCTGCGCACTCCACTCAAGCAGCGTCTGCGACAGCAGGGCGATGGAAGGAACTAGGAATAGGGCTCCCCCCCCCCGCTTCCAGCCATGGCCTCGGCAATGCGCAGCGAGGTGAAGGTCTTACCGGTGCCGCAGGCCATAATGAGCTTACCGCGGTCGGCCGTGGCGAGCCCCTGGGTCACCGCATCGAGCGCACGCCGCTGATGCTCGCGCAGCGTCTTACGGCCGACGCGCTCCATGACCTCCGGGGTGGCGAGGTTGAACTTGTCCCAGTCAATGGTCGAGCTGAACAGGTCGTCCAGGCCGATGCGGGAGACCGGTATCGCCTGGTTCTCCACTGTGTCCGCAGCCGCGGAGTTCCACTTGTCAGTGGTGGAGACGAACAGGCGCGAGGTGAACTCCCCCGTGCCCGACTCGGCCAGGAAGGAGTCGACGTCGTCCTTGGAGACCCGAGCCTGCGGGTCATAGAATTTGCACTGCACTGCGCACAGGTCGCCGGTCTCGCGCTCACGCGCCACCAGGTCGACGCCGCGATCCGGACGGGTGCCGCGCCCCGGCCAGTCCTTCCACATCCAGACCTCGTCGAAGCGCTCGACGTAGCGGGGGTCGGTCAGGAGGAACTGCCGCACCAGGCGCTCAAAACTCGTCCCCCTGCCGCGCTGGGTCTGGGCCTCAAAGTACAGTTCGTCCAGGATGGCAGCGATGCGTGGCTGGCTCACGCGGCTGAGCATACGGGAGCCAGCTCCCGCAGGGCCGCAGGGTGTGCCCAGGAAGTCCGGGAGCCCCGCGCTCCAGCTCCAACCTCACCCGGGAACCGACCTTCCAAGTCTGGAGCCTCAGAGCTGGAAGCCCGGACTGAGGATCCAACTCCACTTGCACCCTGGAGGCGAAGATCCAACTCTCGGCCCCCAGAGTTGGAAGTTCGCACCGGGACTACCCGGTGAATTCCCGCGACCAGCCCTGCGTCAGTCCGGGTACTGCATAGGGGCGTCCATGATCTGGAGCACCTCTGGTGCATACCACTGCTGCCGACCACCACGCCCAGCCGCGCCAAGGCTGACCAGCCACCCTCTGCTCTCTGCGGTGCGAATGAGGTTGCGCGCTCCCTGGTTGGTCATGCCGAGGCTGACCTGAACTGACTGTGCGGTCACGTAGGGGTTTCGCATGACGATCTCCACCAGCGCAGTCAGGTTCGAGCGGCTCCGGGAGGCCTCGGACAGGTAGGTCTCACGCAGCTGGATCAGCGCTCTTGCCCGGGTAACAGCGTCATCAGCCTGCTCTCGTACCGCACGGAGGAAGAACCGGAACCACCCGTCAATGTCCCCTGCCTCCCTGACGTCCTGGAGGGCGGCGTAGTACTCGTCCCGGTGGGTCTCAAAGTAGTGGGACAGGTAGAGAAGCGGCTCGGACAGACGTTGACGCTCCATGAGGAGCACGTTGATCAACAGTCGGCCGATCCGTCCGTTACCGTCCAGGAACGGGTGGATCGTCTCGAACTGGTAGTGCATGAGCGCCGCCTGGACCAGGGGCGGCAGGCTCCTGCCATCGTCATTGACGAAGCGCTCCCAGTCCGTCATGAGCTCGGGAAGGTGCGCTGGCAGCGGCGGGACGAAGGCTGCCGTCTCAGGCGTTGCCCCGGGTCGCCCAACCCAGACTGGCGAGCGCCTGTACTCACCAGGGTTCCTGGACTCTCCCCGGACCCCACGCAAGAGGACCTCATGCACCTGGAGCACGAGCCTCTGGGTAATCGGAAGCGTCTTGACCAGCTCGTAGGCCAGGTCGGTGGCCTCCAGGTAGCGGCGTACCTCCATGACGTCGTCGGAGTTCGCCTGCTCGTTGACCTCGGCCTGGAAGACCTCTGACAAGGAGGTCTGGGTCCCCTCGATCTGGGAGCTGGCCAGAGCCTCGCGGCGTCGGTAGGGGCCGATGAGCAGGCTCGGGTCGCTCACCAGGGTACCTAGGCCGTGGAGAAGACCCAGGGCACCGTCCGCCTCCGACAGCGCCGCTACGACCTCCCGCCCCAGATCCAGATCCCGGGGGATCGGCTTGGGCAGGTAGTAGGTGAAAGCGTAGCGGTTTCCCGGTTCACGGGCCGGCGCCCCGAAGAGGCTGTCCGCGAAGTCCCTGGCTTCCACGCGTCGGAGCATACAGCCCTCGGCTCCCAGACCTGAAGGACCAGGTTAGCGACCCACCAGATCCACTTCCAGCCGCACCCGGGAGCCGCGCCCCTGAGCCTGACAGGTGCCCAGGCTGGCAGCCTCAGAGCTGGAAGCCCGGACTGAGGATCCAACTCCACTTGCACCCTGGAGGCGAAGATCCAACTCTCGGCCCCCAGAGTTGGAAGTTCGCACCGGGACTACCCAGGCCACTGGCAGCGGCGCGCGCCTGTCTGGTGCGGTTTGCGTGTAGATGGAGGCCGTCCAGATGAGGGGGAGCGCTGCGCACCAAGCTCACTCCATATGGCTCTCCCGGCGTCCAGGCAGCCTGACGCGGCTCCCGCTCCTGCAAACGCCTTCCAGCCTGGCTGGATCTGTGCCAGCCCACCTGGCACAGATCCCAGTGAGGTAGAACTACTCACACCACAACACCCATCCCATCCACGCCCGTGGCCAGGGCGACCAGGTCCGGAGTGAGGCCGAGGCGCGCCGTCGCACCGCCAGGGCCGACAGCCAGGCCGGTCTTGACCTTGTCGAAGATGCGATCGACCGCGCCTCAGGTATCGCCGGGACCATCGTGGGCGACGCAACTCCTCGGGTCGCCCAGGCCGTCACCGGCCGCATCGATATCGCCGATCTCGCTGATCTCGCCGATATCATGGACGCCGTCAGCCCAGGCTCCCTGGGCGGCACCTACTGCGGCAACCCGGTGGCCTGCGCTGCCGCCGCTGACCATACCCGATGACCTCCTCGCCCAGGAGCTGGACATCCTCGCCCAAGCCCTGGAGAGCAACCCGCTGAGGAGCCTCCCGGCCCCTGACCGCCGGGTCGGGCCGTCGGCCTGGGCAGACGTAACCGGAGCCGGGCCGCCCCCGTGCAGCACCCGCCACGGCAAGCACCGGTCGGCGCCAGCCATCCCCACCATGACCACCGCTACCAGGAGAAGACATGACCCGCCCCACCACCCCCGTGGCCGACACAGACGGCCCAGCCAGCAGCCCGCTGGACGACGCCAAGGCCCAGCTGGCCGACGCTGTGGAGTTCCTCAACCTGGACGCGGGCACGCACCAGATGCTCGCCACCCCCAGGAAGGAGGTGACCGTGTCCGTCCCGCTTCGCCGCGACGACGGCTCCATGGAGCTGTGCCTGGGCCACCGGGTGCAGCACAACATCTCCCGCGGCCCCGCCAAGGGCGGTATCCGCTACTCCGGCAGCGTCAACCTGGACGAGGTCCGCGCCCTGGCAATGTGGATGACCTGGAAGTGCGCCCTGCTCGACCTACCCTATGGGGGCGCCAAAGGGGGCGTGGCCATCACCCCGGAGAACTACTCCGAGCGCGAGCTCGAGCGCCTCACCCGCCGCTACACCTCCGAGCTCATCCCCATCCTGGGACCGGGCAAGGACGTCCCCGCACCCGACATGGGCACCAACGAGCAGACGATGGCCTGGATCATGGACACCTACTCCGTCTCCATCGGCTACACGGTGCCCGGTGTCGTCACCGGCAAGCCCGTGGACCTGGGGGGCTCCCAGGGGCGTGCGGCAGCCACCTCCCGCGGTGTCGTCTACTCCGTCCTCAACGCCATGGAGGCCCTCGACCTGGACCCGGTCGGCTCCAGCGCCGTCGTCCAGGGCTTTGGGAAGGTGGGACGCGGCACCGCCCGCTTCCTCCACGACGCCGGGGTCAAGGTCCTGGCCGTCTCCGATGTCCACGGCGCCGTACGCAACGACGCCGGTATCGACGTGCCCGCCCTGGAGAGCCACGTCGACGCCGAGGGGACGGTCGTGGGCTTCCCTGGCGCCGACCCGACACAGGCTGGCGAGATCTTCTCCGTCCCCTGCGACGTCGCCGTACCCGCTGCCGTGGAGGGTGTGATTACTGCGGAGACGGCACCCAGCGTCCAGGCCAGGCTCGTCGTCGAGGCCGCCAACGGACCCACGACACCAGCCGCCGACGCCGTCCTGGCCGACAGGGACGTGCTCGTGGTCCCCGACATCCTGGCCAACGGCGGGGGCGTGGTCGTGTCCTACTTCGAGTGGGTCCAGGGAAACCAGGCCTACTGGTGGACCGAGGAGGAGGTCAACGACCGGCTGCGGACCCGCATGAACAAGGCCTGGGCCGAGGTGACCACCTTCGCCCGGGACCACGACCTGTCACTGCGCACCGCAGCGACCACCATGGCAGTCAAGCGTGTCGCCGAGGCGCACGACTCCCGCGGCCTGTACCCGTGAGCCGCCGCACCAGCAGCCCACCGACAAGACAGTCGAGATCTCGCAGGGACACCGGTGGATGCCTCCGACGCACCACCGACAAGGCAACAAAAGGCAACAAGGAGCTCTCATGACCTACATCCTGGCCCAGGCCAGCCCCGAGCTGGTCTCCTACCTGAAGGACCTCCACCCCGAGGAGGGCCTCCTCCTGGACGGGAGCATGGCAGGCGCCCGTGACGGCGCCCTCTTCGACGTGGTGGACCCGGCCAGCGGGGAGGTGCTCGCCCGCTGTGCCGACGCCTGTGTGGAAGACGCCACCCGGGCTGTCGACGCCGCAGCCGCCGCCCTGGGGCCGTGGAGTGCCACCGCTCCCCGCGAGCGCGCGGAGGTCCTGCGCCGCGCCTTCACCCTCATGGTGGAGGAGGTCGACGACCTGACCCGGCTCATCAGCGCTGAGAACGGCAAGTCACTGGCTGACGCGCGCGCCGAGGTCCTCTACGCCGCCGAGTTCTTCCGCTGGTTCTCGGAGGAGGCGGTGCGTACCGAGGGCGGGTTCGGCGTCTCCCCCGCCGGGGGGACGCGCACCATCGTCACCCATCGTCCCGTCGGAGTGGTCGCCATGATCACGCCCTGGAACTTCCCCGCGGCCATGGGCACCCGCAAGATCGCCCCGGCGCTGGCCGCCGGGTGCACCGTGGTGCTGCGCCCCGCCTCCCTGACACCACTGACCGCTGTCGCGCTGGGAAGGATCCTCCAGCGCGCCGGGGTACCCGCCGGCGTGGTCAGTATCGTGCCCTCGACGCGCTCCGCCGAGGTGTCGCAGACCTGGCTGGCCGACCCCCGGGTCCGGGCGGTCTCCTTCACCGGGTCCACCGAGGTAGGACGCACGCTCCTGGAGCAGGCGGCACGCCGGGTGCTCGTACCCTCCATGGAGCTGGGTGGCAACGCTCCCTTCGTCGTGGCTGCCGACGCCGACGTCGAGGCGGCGGTTACCGGAGCCGTCCAGGCCAAGCTGCGTGGGGGCGGGCAGGCCTGCACGGCAGCGAACCGCTTCTACGTGCACGCCGACGTGGTCGAGACCTTCACCGAGGCACTGGGTGCCGTGGTGCGCGACCTCAGGGTCGGGCCTCCGCTGGCGGACGAGGCCAATCAACTCGGCCCCATGGTCAGCGCTCGCGCCCGTGACCAGGTCAACGCCCTGGTGGAGGAGGCCGTGCAAGCCGGAGCCCGTGTAGCAGCCAGCTCCTCGTGCCCGCAGGAGGGCGGCGGGTTCTTCCTGCCGGCACGGGTGCTGGCCGACGTCGCTCCTGACGCACAGGTGCTACGCACCGAGATCTTTGGCCCGGTCGCGCCCGTAGTCGCCTGGCAGGAGGAGACGGACCTCTTGAGGTGGGTCAACGACAGTGAGCACGGACTGGCCGGGTACGTGTTCTCCCAGGACCTGGGCTGGGCGCTGCGCCTGGCCGAGCGCATGGAGGTGGGCATGGTCGGGATCAACCGGGGGCTGGTGTCCGACCCCGCTGCTCCCTTCGGGGGGCTCAAGCAGTCCGGACTGGGTCGTGAGGGCGCCCGTGAGGGCATCCGTGAGTTCCAGGAGACGCAGTACTTCTCCGTCGCCTGGTAACGGCTGCTGGCTATACAGCCCGCATCACCGCGAGCACAGCAGCAAGCAGGCCGAACACCGAGCAGGCCGAACACCGAGAACGTCATAGGACAACAAGGTGCCTTGTTGTCCTATGACGTTTTCGTTGCCTGGGTGAGGACCGCACCCTGCTCCTAGGACCCAAGTCCCAGACATTCATGTATACTCGTCGAACTTATTGCCGTGCACAAGGAGGTGCATCCGCATGAGTCCAACCACCGCCCCGTCCTCGCCCGTCCCAGCCTCCTCCAAGCACCCTCCCGAGCACCCGGCACCCCGGCTGGCGCAGCGCCGTCGCAGCATCGGGGTCGTGCTGGGGCTTGCCCTAGCAGTGCTGACCTACATCGCCTTCCCCTCCTCCGCCATCGACCAGGTCAATGCCACAGCCGTGGCCTCCGGCGAGGAGGCCGCCTTCACCGACACCGGCTTGCGCACGGTGGCTGCGGCCGCAGTACTGCTGGGCCTGTGGTGGATGACGGAGGCGATCCCGCTGGCTGCCACCGCCCTGCTGCCCCTGGTCATCTTCCCAGCCCTCCAGGTGGCTGACTTCGAGGAAGTAGCAGCCCCCTACGCCTCGGACACTATCTTCCTGTTCATGGGCGGGTTCATGCTGGCCCTGACCATGCAGAGATGGAACCTCCACCGCCGTATCGCCCTTCGGGTGGTGCTGTGGGTCGGTACCAGGCCCCGGTCACTAGTTCTGGGCTTCATGGTGGCCACGGGCTTCCTGTCCATGTGGGTATCCAATACCGCCACGGCCGTGCTCATGCTGCCTATCGGCGCCTCCGTGCTGGGGCTGGTCTCCTCCCTGGCCGGTGGCAGGCAGCGGATACGACGCTTCTCCACCGCGCTCATGCTCGCCATCGCCTACGCCGCCTCCATCGGCTCGGTCGGCACGATCATCGGCACCCCGCCTAACGCCCTGCTGGTGGCCTACCTCTCGGAGACCCACGGGGTCGAGATCGGGTTCGGGCAGTGGATGCTGGTGGGGGTGCCGCTGGCTGCCGTCCTCATGGTGGTGGCGTGGTGGCTGCTGGTCTACGTGCTGCTGCCTCCCGAGATCGACACGGTTCCCGGGGGCCGCGAGGTCATTGAGGAGGAGTGGCGTCGCCTAGGGCCCATGAGCGGCGGGGAGGTACGCGTCAGCATCGTGTTCCTGGCTGCGGCCGCCTCCTGGGTGCTCGTCCCCACCCTGCTGGAGAGGACCGGGGCCGCGCTGAACATCTCCGACGCCCTCATCGCTATGGCGACCGCCGCCATTTTGTTCCTCCTGCCCGGGGACCGTGCCCAGGGGACCCGCCTGCTGGACTGGGCCACCGCCAAGGAGGTGCCGTGGGACGTGCTGCTGCTGTTCGGCGGCGGACTTTCCCTGTCATCCATGTTCTCCCGGCTCGGGCTGTCGATCTGGATCGGGGAGCAGGCCAGGGGGCTGGAGGTACTGCCCACTGTCCTGTTCGTGGCCGCGGTGGCACTGCTGGTCATCGTGCTCACCGAGCTGACCTCCAACACCGCCACGGCAGCCGCCTTCCTGCCCATCATGGGGGGCGTGGCCGTCGGTATCGGGCTGACTCAGCAGGAGCCCGCCAACGTCTTGCTGCTGACGGCACCGGTCGCCCTGTCGGCAACCTTCGCCTTCATGCTGCCGGTGGCCACACCGCCCAACGCCGTGGCCTACGGGTCGGGCTACGTCCGGCTCGCAGACATGGTCCGCTCCGGGGTCTGGCTCAACATCATCGGCATGGTGCTGGTGACGCTGGCTGTCATGGGCCTGGTGGTCCCAGTGTTCGGGCTGAGCCTGTGAGGGTCCGGGGGTGCTCAACGCTGTTGAACGTGGAGGCACCCCACCCAGCACGCCCCGGCTCACCTGAGAGGACCGCCTCGCCCGCAAGGCGTTCGCGTTCACACCACCCTTGAGGGTTCGTGCTGAGAGCATCCACCTGGGCGGCACCACCGTCGTAGCCGTCAACGTCGAGGAAGCAGCCGTCAACGACAAACCGATGACCTGAGCCCTACCGCTGTCAACGACTTCGCGGCCTCCGTCAGACACTCCACTCCCGCCCTCCAGGATGCTGCCGACGACAAGATCCTCCTGCGGATGAACGTCCTCGCAGGCACCGGCGAGGCCACGGTCGCCGGCCTCTATGCGCTGGGCACCTACCCCCAACAGCACCTTCCGCACCTCAGCCTCACCGCAGCAGTCGACCTTGGCAACGCAACAGACTCGACCCGTCGTGCGATGAACCGCAAGGACTTCACCGGCCCACTCCCCACGATCCTCGACGGTGCCACCGAGTGGGTGGCCCAGAACGTCTCCAGCACCCTGGTTGTCAGCACTGACGGCCGTTCCGGCACCGAGTTCTCCATCCGGCTCGTCGCCGTGAGAGAGGTCGTCGCCAACGCCCTCGTCCACCGTGACCTGTCGGACGCGACCGCAGGACGCGCCGTCGAACTGCGGCTGACGGACAAAGGGATGGTGCTCACCAGTCCTGGCGGACTCTGGGGACTGAGCGTCGATCAACTCGGGACACCGGAAGGCAAGAGCGCCGTCAACGAGTTCCTGTACGGCATATGTCGGCATATTGGTGGGCGCGACCACCGCGTCATCGAAGCCACTGCCAGATCCATCGGTGACCCGGGCGCCCACATCACCCCTCGGACTGCCTCGCCACTCCCGCCAGGTGACCCACACTCAGGCAGGTTGTCCAGACACGGACAGTCACCATCACAGCATGCAGCTCACGCAGCCCTCAACCTCGGTGCCGGTGAGCGCCGCCTGGCGCACCCGCCTACGGGGACTCAGAGGCGGTCCTGCCGCAGCCAGGCGGGTGCAGCAGGGCCAACTGCGGCCGCCTTCTGCATGGCCACGGCCACCTGTATAGGCTCAGCAGAGGACACAGCACGCTACCGGCACAGATTCTCTCTTGCCAGGCGCCTCGGCAGCACCGTACACTAGGGATGTGCGTTGCACTAGCAGCGCAAAGTGTGCCCGGCAGCCTTCCGGACGGTGGGCGAGCCGGGTTTCGCGTACCTGGGAGCAGCCCAGACCGTCATCGGTGCGTTGCTCCCTGTCACACACTGAGTTCGATGACCTTGATGTCGATACCGTTCAGCCGTCTCCGCCACTCCCCGCCCTTGTTCCAGGACCAGCTGATGGCATCGGCGAGCCACAGCAGAGGCTCTTCATGGTCTCGAAGATGGTCATAGGTCCCTTCCCAACCACAGCCGAGCACCTGCTGAAGGATCTGCCGATCAGCCCTCATCACGGAGTCATTCTGGTCCAGGACCAGGCGTCGGCAGGCGCTCGCACGTACGGATTCAGCCAGTCGGCGAAGACACTGGGGACGGCCGACCTTCGGCCGTGCATTCGCACGGTAGACCTTGGCGCTCATGGGCATCTCAGTCATCATGTCGATGAGTGCTTTGCGAACCTCCGGACGCTCCCTGGAGTCCTCGGAGTCGCCCTGCACCACTGCTGTCCTCACAGCATGCAGCTCACGCAGCCCTCAACCTCGGTGCCGGTGAGCGCCGCCTGGCGCAGACGGATGTAGTAGAGGGTCTTGATGCCCTTGCGCCAGGCGTAGATCTGCGCCCGGTTGACGTCGCGAGTGGTGGCGGTGTCCGGGAAGAACAGGGTGAGGCTCAGCCCCTGGTCCACGTGCTGGGTGGCAGCCGCGTAGGTGTCGATGATCTTCTCGGGACCGATCTCGTAGGCGTCCTGGTAGTACTCCAGGTTGTCGTTGGTCATGTAGGGCGCCGGGTAGTAGACGCGGCCGATCTTGCCCTCCTTGCGGATCTCGATCTTGGCGACGATCGGGTGGATGGAGGAGGTGGAGTTGTTGATGTAGGAGATCGACCCGGTCGGCGGCACCGCCTGCAGGTTGCGGTTGTACAGACCGCCCTGCCTGACCTTACGGGCCAGCTCCGCCCAGTCCGCACGAGTGGGCACGTGCACACTGGAGGCCTCGAAGAGCTCACGCACACGGTCAGTCACCGGCACGAAGTCCTGAGTCACGTACTTCTCGAAGAAGGAACCGTCGGCGTAGGCGGAGTCCTCGAAGCCCACAAAGCTCTGGCCCCGCTCCACCGCCAACTCGTTGGAGGCGGTCAGGGCCGCGAACAGCACGCTGGCAAAGTACACGTTGGTGAAGTCCAGCCCCTCCTCAGACCCGTAGTAGATGCGCTCCCGGGCCAGGTAGCCGTGGAGGTTCATCTGCCCCAGGCCGATGGCGTGGGACTCACGGTTGCCCCGGTCGATGGAGGGGACGCTGGGCAGGCGGGTCTGGTCGCTGACCGCCGTCAGGCCGCGCACCGCGGTGCGGATGGTGCGCGCGAAGTCCGGGGAGTCCATCGTCCTGGCGATGTTGAGGGAGCCCAGGTTGCAGGAGATGTCCTTGCCCACGTGGGTAAAGGACAGGTCCTCGCCTAGGACGCTGGGCTCGCTGACCTGGAGGATCTCCGAGCACAGGTTGGACATGACCACCTTGCCCTTGACCGGATTGGCCCGGTTGACCGTGTCCTCGAACATGACGTAGGGGTAGCCGGACTCGAACTGGATCTCCGCCAGGGTCTGGAAGAAGGTGCGGGCGTTGATCTTGGTCTTCCTGATCCGCCCGTCGTCGACCATCTCCCGGTACCTCTCAGTGACATTGACGTCAGCGAAGGGTATCCCGTAGACGCGCTCGACGTCGTAGGGGCTGAAGAGGTACATGTCCTCGTTAGCCCGCGCTAGCTCAAAGGTGATGTCGGGAATGACCACGCCCAGCGACAGCGTCTTGATACGGATCTTCTCGTCGGCGTTCTCGCGCTTAGTGTCCAGGAAGCGCATGATGTCAGGGTGGTGGGCATGCAGGTACACCGCCCCTGCACCCTGGCGGGCGCCGAGCTGGTTGGCGTAGGAGAAGGAGTCCTCCAGCAGCTTCATGACGGGGATGACGCCGCTGGACTGGTTCTCGATCCGCTTGATGGGGGCGCCCATCTCCCGCAGGTTGCTCAGCAGCAACGCCACGCCGCCGCCGCGCTTGGACAGCTGGAGGGCGGAGTTGATACCGCGGGCAATGGACTCCATGTTGTCCTCGATACGCACCAGGAAGCAGGAGACCGGCTCGCCGCGCTGCGCCTTGCCCTCGTTGAGGAAGGTCGGGGTGGCCGGCTGGAAGCGCCCGGTCATCATCTCCTCGACGAGGTCCAGGGCCAGCGTCTCGTCACCGTCGGCCAGGGTCAGGGCCACCATGGTGACCCGGTCCTCGAAGCGTTCCAGGTAGCGCTTGCCGTCGAAGGTCTTGAGCGTGTAGGAGGTGTAGTACTTGAAGGCGCCCAGAAAGGTCTCAAAACGGAACTTGTGGGCGTAGGCGGCCTTGAAGGCCGTCTTGACGAAGGCCGGGGAGTAGCGCTCCAGGACGTGGCCCTCGTAGTAGCCCTCGCTCACCAGGTAGTCGAGCTTCTCCTCCAGGTCGTGGAAGAAGACCGTGTTCTGGTTGACGTGCTGGAGAAAGTACTGGCGGGCTGCCTGGCGGTCGGCGTCGAACTGGATGAGCCCGTTGGCGTCATACAGGTTCAGCCTGGCATTGAGGGCGTGGTAGTCCAGGTCCGGGGACGGCGCGGTCTCCGTGCCAGTGTCCGTCAGCGTGTCTGCCAAAAGTTATCCAATCCTTGCTTGACGCGTTCCACGTCGGTCGGAGTGCCGAGCAGTTCGTAGCGGTACAGCACAGGTACGCCCAATTTGCTGGCGATGATGTCGCCGGCCAGGCCGTAGGCCTGGCCGAAGTTGGTGTTGCCCGAGGTGATAACCCCTCGGCACAGCGCCCGGTTGCGCGGGTCGTTGAGAAACCTGATGACCTGCTTAGGCACTGCACCCTTGACAGAGCCACCGCCGTAGGTGGGCACCACCAGAACGTAGTCCTCCTCCACCCGAAGCGCCCCGTCCGCGGGACGCAGGGGGATACGAGCACTGGGTAGGCCGAGCCTGCTGACAAACCTGTGGGTGTTCTCCGAAGTGGAGGAGAAGTAGACCAGAAGGGGTGGCCCAGGAGGCTGGCTGCTCATACAGCAACAGCATCCAGCGCAGAGATCAGACGGCGACGGCCTCAGCCGCAGCCGCCAGGGCCTTGATCCTGTCCGGACGGAAGCCGGACCAGTGGTCGCCGCCAGCGGTAACCACCGGCGCCTGGGCGTACCCCAGGGCACGAACCTGCTCCAGGGCCTCGGCGTCCTGGGTGACGTCCACCGTCCGGTAGGCCAGGCCGGCCTTGTCCAGGGCACGGTAGGTAGCCGAGCACTGGACACAGTTGGGCTTGCTGTAGACGGTGATCGCCATGTCGTCCTCTTCCTCAGGTTCCCGCGGCCCCTCCAGACCGTCCCCCCGTGAGAGGGCCGACCCGGAGGCGACCACGCTGCTGCCATTCACGGCTGGCGCGAGCGCCGCCGTTGGGCAAGACACTACCCCTAGGGGTCGATTCACGCCACCACCCCTAGATGATGTGTCTGGCGTGTTCTTGTGCATAAGCACCGCTCCGTTCTGTGGACAGCTTCCACGAGCTTGTGGAGGACCGGTGGACGCCCCACCGGTCACGGCCCAGGCCCCGCCGGAACCCCGGTCAAGTGTCCCGCGGAACCATGGTCCTCCAGGGGTGTGACACGAACCCGGGCACCTTGGACACAGACAGCCCCGGCACAGTGAGCACCAGTGTCTCCAGCCTGCCCCCACCCTGGGGACAACGTCACCTGAACCTCTTGTCCCACTCTTGTCACACCTCCGTCTGGCGTGTCGCGGCAGCGTGGACATCACGACCTGCGAGGGCCGCCGCAGGCGCAGCGGTCGCAGGGCAGCCCGGGCAGGCGCTCGGTGCGACCGCTGTGGCAGGATGTCAGGCCACACTCAGACCTGCCGCCTCGTCAGAACGAGGAGGAGGAGCCGGACCCCGAGAAGCCTCCGCTGAAGCCACCGCCCCCGTGCCCGCCCCCCACCGAGCCTTCACCGCCAATGAAGCCTCCCACACCGCTCTCGCCGCTGGACGGCTCGTAGGAGGCTGCGGCGCGGTAGCCCGCTACCAGGTCCGCGGCTGGTGCGAAGAAGACAGCTGTCCCAGCCAGGCCGCCTGGGGCGCCGACCCCGGCCGCCTGCCGTGAGCCGTCCCGGACCCTGCTGCTGCGCCTCGACACTCCTGGCGCTGAGAGACCAGGCGAGCTTGGGTTGAGCCGGATCGTGGAGTACGGGACGTAGCTCTCACTGACACCGTCATACGACCACTGACCGCCGTAGACCCTCGCTGTCTCCGAGTCCCCGCAGGGGTGGGACTGCTTGTAGTACTGCTGCCGCTGCTCGGCGTGGCGCGAGTCGTCCGCGTCTAGGGCGGCCTTGGCCAGCACGTCAACCCGGATTCGGGTCTCGTCTGAGACGCGGTCCAGCTCAGCCAGAGCGTCTTCGGGCACCATCCGATGGTCAGCCAGCTCCTCCGTCATTGTGTCCAGCCGCTGCTTCTGAACACGTACCCACTGGCGCTCCTTTGCCGCAAGCCCCCTCAGCCTCCCGTCCCAGACCTCGCCGCACAGCTCTCTCAGGGCCTGCAGGTCCTCCAGCACCGGCCCCATCTCGTTGCGCCAGGCATCCTGCCAGCCGTGGCCCATGGTGAGCAGGGCAGCAGCGTTGACGACGACGTCGTCCAGCGCGTCCAGCTCAGCGGCCTTCTTCTGCAAGCGGGTCGCCCGCCGCAGCAGCCGCCAGCTGAACCACTGGGCACCTACCGGCTCGCCGTGCTCACCGAAGAGCCGCGTTACGTCGTCGTACTCCTGGCGGAACCACCGGTACCGGGCAAGGACCTGCGCCCCGTAGGGCCGGGCCTCCGGGATTGTGCGGGCCGCACGCTCGGTGGCCTCATGATCACGGACCACCTGCGCGTAGGAACTGCGTGCAGCAGCGGTGCGGCGCCGGGCCAGCACCCCAGGACCCAGGTAGGCGCCGACAAGAGCCACGCCTCCTACCCCGAGCAGGACCGGTAGCACGGCTACCGCTGGCCTGTCCTCACCGGGTCTGCCAACATTGTCGGCAATATCCCCTCCCATGGCCGCCACGGCGCCGTCCCAGTCCGCCTGCCGCAGCCGGGACCTAGCAGCCTCCTGGGCCGCCTGCTGCTGGTCCAGGGGCAGCGTGACGTCCTCCCCGAAGTAGCAGCCGACCCACCGGGAGTCCGGGGCAAGGGCCAGGATGACTAGCCCTTCAGCCCAGTAGCCCGGGTCCTTCGGGGAGATCCAGGGGGTGTGGGTGTCCCTGGTGCGCGCATAGTCCCGGACCGTGTCGTTAAAGTCGCGAGCGCTGGCAATACCGTGACCGGGCACAGAGAGGACGGCCACGTGGACATCCTGGCGGAAGGCCAGCTCACCCAGGCTGTCAGCAAGGGTCTCCTCCTGGAACACGTCTGCCTCGTCGTGAATCTCCACGCTGGGGTGGTGGGTACGCCCAAACGGCCACGTCACTACCAGCACAGCGGACACGAGAAGCACCAGGCCCGTGCCGAGCACTGCCACAAAGAGCGCGACAGCCCGCAGCCCTCCCAGGTGCACAGCAGACGGCCTCTTGCCACTGCCAGCACTGCCATCACGAGGCGGCCTCACGCCCCTCCCGCGTCCGGTGCGGGGCAGCCTCATACCTCCTCCGGTTCTGGCCGGGCAGGGCCTCACGGCAGCCATCCGTCAGGGCCGTACGGCCACGGCCTCGATCTCCACCCTCGCCCCCAGCGGCAGGGCCGCCACCGCGAAGGCGGCCCGGGCGGGCAGGACCTCCCCCTCGAAGAAGCGGGCGTAGACCTCGTTGACCGCGGCAAAGTCAGCGATGTCGGCCAGCAGCACGGTGGTCTTGACGACGTCGGCGTAACCCAGGCCCGCAGCGGACAGGATCGCGCCCACGTTCCTCAGCACCTGCTCCGCCTGCACCTGGACACCCCCTTCGACGAGGGAGCCGGTAGCGGGGTCCAGCGGGACCTGTCCGGAGACAAAGACTAGGCTGCCACTGCCCTCCCCGGTGCTCACTGCCTGAGAGTAGGGGCCGACGGCAGCGGGGGCCGACTCGGTGGCGACAACGGATGCAGGGGCGGCAGCGCCGCGATCAGGACTGGTTGAGATCATGAGCACACCCTGGTCTACCCTGCGGACCAGGTCAAGGCGCGCCGAGCAGGCATACCTTCTCGGTCCTGTTCTCGGTCCTGCGCCCGGCTTCTTGTGCCCGGTGAGCGAAAACACGCACCCGCACCAGTGGTCGGTGACACACTATGCGCCATGCACCCACGCGCAGGACAACCAGCCCAGCCCGAGGACCTCATCAATGTCGACGAGGTCGTCTCCGCCTACTACGACCTTGTCCCCGACCCCACCGTTCCCGCACAGAAGGTGGTCTTCGGCACCTCCGGGCACCGGGGCTCCTCCCTGGACACGGCCTTCAACGAGGCACACATCGTGGCCACCACCGCTGCCATCGTGGAGTACCGCCGCTCCCAGGGCACCGACGGCACTCTCTACCTGGGGCGCGACACCCATGCCCTGTCCGAGCCTGCGTGGCGCACCGCCATCGAGGTGCTCTCCGGTGCGGGCGTCATGACCGCGATCGACGCCCGCGGCTCCTACACCCCCACCCCTGCCGTGTCCCACTCCATCCTCCTGGCCAACGGGGCAGGCACCGCTGAGGGCGTGCGCACCACCGGTCCTGGCCTGGCCGACGGCATCGTGGTCACCCCCTCCCACAACCCTCCGCGTGACGGCGGCTTCAAGTACAACCCGCCCACAGGAGGTCCCGCGGGCTCCGAGGCCACCGGCTGGATCGCCTCGCGGGCCAACGAGCTGCTAGCCTCCGGCTGGCGTGAGGTCCCCGCGTACCCGTCGCCGAGGCCCTGGACGGCCCCTACGTGATCAGGCACGACTACCTGGAGACCTACGTCGCCGACCTGGCCAACGTCATCGACATGGACGCCATCCGTGAGGCGGGGGTACGCATCGGCGCCGACCCGCTGGGCGGGGCAGCCGTGGACTACTGGGGGGCCATCGGCGAGCGCTACGGCCTGGACCTCACGGTGGTCAACCCGAGCGTGGACCCGGCCTGGTCCTTCATGACCCTGGACTGGGACGGCAAGATCCGCATGGACTGCTCCTCCCCCAGTGCCATGGCCTCCCTGCGTGAGGCCATGACGCCTGACGCCGAGGGCGCGACCCCCTACGACGTCGCCACCGGCAACGACGCCGACTCCGACCGTCACGGCATCGTCACCCCTGACGGCGGGCTCATGAATCCCAACCACTACCTGGCCGTGGCTATTGAGTACCTCCTCACCCACCGCCCCGGCTGGGGGCAGGGCTGCGCCGTGGGCAAGACCCTGGTCTCCTCCTCCCTCATCGACCGGGTGGTGGAGGCTGTCGGCCGCCGCCTGGTGGAGGTGCCGGTGGGCTTCAAGCACTTCGTACCCGGCCTGCTGGACGGGTCGGTGGGCTTCGGCGGCGAGGAGAGCGCCGGGGCGTCCTTCCTGCGCAAGGACGGCACCGTGTGGACCACGGACAAGGACGGCATCATCCTGGCGCTGCTGGCCAGCGAGATCATCGCGGTGACCGGGAAGTCGCCCTCCGCCCTGCACCAGGAGCAGGTGGAGCGCTTCGGTGCCAGCGCCTACGCCCGTATCGACGCTGCTGCCTCCAAGGAGGAGAAGGCCAAGCTGGCGGCCCTGTCCCCCTCCGACGTCACCGCCACCGAGCTGGCTGGCGAGGAGATCACCGCCCGCCTGGTGGACGCCCCCGGTAACGGGGAGCCGATCGGCGGGCTGAAGGTCACCACGGACAACGCCTGGTTCGCCGCGCGCCCCTCAGGCACTGAGGACGTCTACAAGATCTATGCCGAGTCCTTCAAGGGGGACGAGCACCTGGCCCTGGTCCAGGAGGAGGCCAAGAAGGTGGTGTCTGCCGCCCTGGGCGGCTGAGGCCGGGCTGGCTCGCCGCGACGCGAGGCGCGCCGAGACGTACCGATTCCGTCACGATGCACCGAATCCTCATAGGTGACTGACGTACCAGTCGTCCTATGAGGATTCGGTCGTTCTCGCAGAGACCTCCCCGGTCTTCATGCCTGGCCGTCAGGCAGTCTCCTGTCAGGGCCACCAGCCAGCCCGGTGGACTGTCTAGGCTTGTCTACGTGAGCCAGACACGACCGTCCTCACCCTCCGACCCGTGCGGTGACGCCTCGAGCACTCGCCCGGGCAACCAGTCAGGCGACTCCACGAGCGGACCGAGCCAGCCGCCCCGCACCGCCCCCTCCCACCAGTCCCGCCCCGGCCCGGACGACGACGTCATGCTGGCCACCGGTAGGCCAAGGTCCACATCGTCTGTCCCCTCCGCGCAGCACCCCCCACAGAGGCGGCCCGGACATGCCGGGCCCTCCCAGAGCCCGGGGCAGACCAGCACTGCCTGGAAGAGACCTGCCCCGGCACGTCCCGCCCAAGGCGGCCGCCGACCGGGCCGCAAGGCGTGGGTGCCCAACCAGCACGGGGCCTGGTCCATGCTCGTCCTGCCCCCGGTGGTCGGCTGGGTGGTGGGCGGCTTCAGCTGGGTGAACCTGCTGCTCATCCCCGCCTGGTGGGGGGCCTACCTGACCTACTGGGCGTGGTCACAGTGGCTGCGCACCCGCTCCGCACAGCGCCGTGTCCTGCTGCTCATGCCGCTGCTCGTCTACACCGGCTGGACGGGAGTGCTGGGCCTCGTCACCGTCCTGGTCACCCCCTACCTGCTGCAGTGGGCCGTACCGCTGGCACCCTTGCTTGCCGTCGCAGCCCACCAGGTGTGGCGAGGCCGCGAGCGCTCCCTCCTGTCCGGGCTCTCCACCACGGCGGCCGCCTCCCTCATGGCGGCTATCACCTACTGCCTGGCCGTGGGGGGCGCAGGCGGGTTCCTGGGACTGGGAGCGGGGGCCGACAACCTACCGGGGAGCTCACCTAACGGAGAACTGACAGGCTGGTCGTGGATGTGGCTGGTCACTGCGCTGACAGCCGCCTACTTCTGCGGAACCGTGCCCTACATCAAGTCCATGATCCGCGAGCGTTTCAACACCGTGCTCCTGGCCGGGACGGTCGCGGCGCACACGGCGGTCGCAGCGGTGACGCTGTGGCTGGCCAGCGGCGGCTACCTGCCGTGGGCGCACGCGGTGCTGTGGGTGGTGCTGGCTGTGCGGTCCCTGGTCGTGCCGCTGCGGCAGTGGCGGCTGGTACGCGGGCACCACCAGCCCTTGCGACCCCGCCAGCTGGGACTGATAGAGATCGTGATGTGCCTGGCCTTCCTGCTGAGCGTAGCCACGTACTGAGGGCGGCACGGGCGCGCTCCGGCACCTGCTGACACCTGCTGCGCGCACCGTGCCGAGCCCAGTCGTCACACACGGACCTTCGCGACACCTCTAGCACCCCAGCCGGGCACGGGTGTCCCGGAGGTGGTCATCGATCCACCACACCACGGGCCGGGGGATGCCCTCCGCCCAGGCCTCTTGGCTGGCAGTGTGCCAGAGGTCGCAGAAGCGCTGCACCGTGTCGTCGACGACGTCGAGCACGTCCTCCTTCCCCACGCCGAGCCTGCGCTGGAGCTCGGCACAGTGGTCCCGGGTCACCTGGGACAGCCGCCGGGCACCCAAAAAAGGCAGGCCCAGGTCGGGGTCCTCCGGGCTGGGCAGGTACACCGCCGTGCACACGAGGTCGTAGGCGGGCGAGAGGCGGGCGCGCCTGCGGTCGGGATAGATGAGCGACCAGTTCTTCAGGTGGGCGTCCCCGTTACCTACCAGCAGGTTGAAGGTGGCACGCCGCACCATCTCCCGCAGCGACTCGTGGTCCCGCCCACGATAGGCCAGGCCTGCCACGGTCTGGACGGTGGACTGGTACTTCCCCTCTCCCGCCCCAGACTTTCCCAGGACCTGGGCAAGGTCCTCCATGTGGACGCGGCCCCCGGGACTGCGGTCAAAGCGCCGTATGGCGTAGGCCTGGCCCTCATGGGAGGGCCAGAACCTATCACTCAGGTCAGGAGCCTGGTCGCGGTGCACCATCCGGGTCTCGGGAACCGCAATGCCCACGGCCCGGGCCAGGCCCATGACAGCGAACTCGTTGGCGGGCAGGTCTGGGTACTGGGTGTCCGGCGTCTTGAGGATCCACTCTCCCGTCTGGCCGTGCGCGGGCAGCGCCAGGCGCTCCTCCTCCCACCTCATGGAGAGCTTGAGGGCCAGGCCGGCCAGTGAGAACCGCAGGTCGGGCTGGACCGGGTCCCCCCGACCGCCTGGGCCGCCCTGGTCGACGACGTGCAGCAACTCCGTCCGGACCCCTAGGGACTGCTGGTCCTCCGGGTCCAGTACCACCTCAACGGCCCCGGGCAGGTCGCGGCCGATCCGTACCAGCAGGTCGATCTCCTGGTGGGTGCTCACATCCTGCTCACGGGCGATCAACTCGCGCAGCCGCCCCTCAGGTAGCAGGTTGGAGAACCACGCAGGCAGATGGTTTACCGCGTGCGGCTGCCTGCGGGGATGGTCCTCAAACTACTGCCCCAGCACGGGACGGTCCGCACGCCCCCAGTAGTCGCGGTCAAGCACGAACTTGGTGAAGGAGTCCCGCCGCTGGAGCGAGCCGACGTGCTGTCCATGCAACAACACAGCGTAGACCTCCTCCCTCACAGGTCAGCCTCCCCGTGAGAACGGTCCTGGTCGGAGGGAGGACTGATCAGCTCGACCAGGGGCGGGGTGTCGTCATAGGCGTAGGCGGTGCGCACCGCCAAGAAGTCGCTGAGGTAGTCCTCCAGCATCTTTTCCCGCCGCTGCAACAGCTCCTGGTAGCGGTTGTCCTGAAGGAGACCCAGCGTCTCCTGGTCCAGCAGCAGGGAGGCAAGGGCGGACTCCTCGACGTCGCCGGAGAGCTGGGCTACCAGTTCACGCCGGTCATCTACGGCAATAACCCGATTAGCCGCCAGGGCAGAGTCCGGCCCCAGCACAGCAGCAGGAGCCAGCTCCACCGCGACCGCCCGGGGAGTAGTCTCTCCCTCCAGCACAGTGGCCAGCTCCTCCAGCGTGACCGACTGGCCTGTCATCAGGTTGACTGGGTTCCGTTTCCACATGGCCGCCAGGATCATCTTGGAGTCGGCACGAGTGGACCGAAAGGTGCGCAGGTCTGGCAGTCCCGGAGGCTCGGGGAGCCTGACAGCGTCAAGAAGCCGCTGGACGGAGGCGGACTCTTCGCCTGGAACCACGTGCTTGGCCATGTCCCGCAGGTCGGTCCGGGAACCGCTGATGCTCAGGGCGTCAGCCCCCGCACTGGAGCGCCACAGCCACCGGCGCAAAAGCTCTAGGTTGCGCGCGTGAGGCTGGGGGAAAAGAGCAAAGAACCTGGTGAGGACAAGCAGCTGGAAGCGGAAGGGCAGGAAGGTCATATGAGGGACATCCGCCTGCCCCTGGAGAAAGCGGACTGCGGCCACCAGTGCCCGCTCAGTAGCCTCATAGGCCTCCTGTCGGTCCTCTCCGGAGAAGGCGCTGACCTCACGGCGAGCCGGGGAGAACTCGCTGTGGATGTCCCGGGTGATGTCAGGGTGACGGCGGGTCAGCAGTGCCTGAACCACCACCGTGTCCGAGAGCAGGCCAAAACGGGTCTCGCTGTCTACACGAGCGGCTATCCCCGGGATCGTCAGCTCCCGCCCCGGGCCACCGTGGATGGCGTCAAAGATCTCGGCGGCGTTCAGGCGCTTGCCCCGGGAGTTGATCCGGTCAAACACCTCGCGTAGGACGCTCTCGTCAGCCTGCTCCATGACCGTAGCGGGTACAGCGACCCGGTTGAGCCGACCCGCCACATCCTGGATGAGAGGAGCATGCTCAGAGGCGTCCGGGTTGTCCGCCAGCCAAGCGAGCGCCCGCCCGATATCAAAAAGGTCCGGCAAGGGGATGACCAGTGACTCGTCAAGGCGGCTGGCCCCCACTACCTGGTGGGTCCTCAGCGAGTATCCCAGGGTGAAGCGCGGGTCCTTGGCGCCTTCTGGGTCGACAACGTTGACCAGGCTGGTAATGCGCTGCTGGCCGTCCACTACCCATAGAGCGTCCTCACGCGCAGCCGCCTCCACCTCCAGCCCGCCAATCCGCAGCACCTGCGCCTGCGCCTCACGCTTCCACAGCAGGAGGCTGCCAAAGGGGTAGCCTCGCACCACGGAGTCAAGCAGGCTAAGAACGTCACGGGCCTCCCAGCGGAAGGAGCGCTGAAACTGGGGGACGCGCAGACGACCGGAACGCACCAGCACACGCAGGTCGGCAATGGTGTAGACCTGGCTCGTCGAGACCGCCTGAGACTCCTCCATAACCCTGATCATAAGGCCAGGCACTGACAGCCTCTGTCGGCTCACCTGCCCACTCCTCCGGCTCCGCTCGCCCACTCACTGCCAGGAGTCCGGTTCACGGCACACACCGCTGGCCAGGCTGACTCAGACCCCCTCAAGCCCCCAGCACAGTCAGAGGCAGCACACCCACGCCGTCGGGCCGTACGTGGGCCACGCCGGTGGGCACCACCACCAGACACATCAGTGGCGGGCTGGTCATCTTGGCGGTGACCCGCAGCAGGTTCGCCGCACCCTCCTCAACACGGCCCTCACCCAGCTTGACCTCGACGGCTAGCCACTGGCCATCCGCCCCTTCCACCACGGCGTCGATCTCGTCACGTCCCTTGGTGTCACGGTAGTGGAACACCCCGCGCGCACCCGCAGCCTGGGCATAGACTCGCAGGTCGTGCACCACCTGGGACTCGAACAGGAAGCCAAGCGTCTGCGGATCCGTCATCAGCCTGTCGCTGCCCGCCCCCAGCAGGACGGCCGCCAGTGAAGGGTCCACCAGGTGCCGGGCGGGGGCCTGCGAGGCCGCGCTCGCTGAGCGCAGGCTCGGCGACCAGGCAGGCTGGTCCTCAACCAGGAAGAGACGCTGGGCCAGGTCGTGCAGCGCCGTCGGCGCCGTTGGTCCCAGAGAGCCCACGTACTCCTTCCTCATGCGGCGCACGACCGCCGCCTGGCTGGCCGGCTGCGCCACCAGACCCGCCAGGGCACTCAGGTAGGCGTGGAACCTGCGTGGGTCACGGCGCGTGCCAGCCACTGTGGCGAACTCGTGCTCCACGATATCCTGGACGTAGGAGTCAGCACGCGAGCGGGCGGACCGCTCTGACAGGTCGAACCAACCCGGCCACCCACCGGTGACGACGCGGCTGACCAGCTCGGGCAGGCCCAGGGCGCTCTCTGCCAGCGGGAGCTCCTCGCCGTCCAGGAGCGAGGACAGCGAGACCTCCCCCGTAGAGTGCCCCGTCTCCGCGAGGGTCATGGTACGCAGCAGGAGCGTGTGCATGCGCCCCGCCCCCGAGTGGCGCAACGGGTCGTCGTCAGGACTGGCCGAGCCAGTGAGCACGAACTGACCGGGTGCACGACGCTGGTCCACAGCATGGCGCACCTCGTTCCACAGCCCCGGGGCCAGCTGCCACTCGTCCAGCAGCCGAGGTGTGTCACCAGCCAGCGCGGTCTCCGGAGAGGCACGTGCCAGCCGGGCCCGGGGCGAGGCCGAGTCAAGCCGCAAGGTAGACGCTGCCACCTGCAGGGCGGACTCCGTCTTGCCTGTGGCCCGGGCACCACGCAGCACCACGGCGCCGCTGGAGGCCAGAGCATCGCGGATCAGCGGGTCCACCACCCGAGGCCGGTACGACGACATGCCCTTAGCGTACAGATACGCCCCTGCTCCACAGTGGAGTTCTCCATCAGCCACTGGTGGAGAAATCCGCTAGTGACTGATGGAGTTCTCCACCAGGTTTCAGCGTTGTCCCGTCACCTGCGGCCCGGTCCGCAGCCCGCGTCGGCCACACCTCACGGCGACCGCGCCCCAGCCCGGACCGGCACCAGCCACCCCTCAGCCGCAGCCGCCGTCGGCCGTACCCGGCCTGCGTATGGCACCGGGTCCCTCGGTCTACCGCCCCGGCGCAGCTGCCCCTCAGTCCGTGGCCCGCACCAACCACCAGGCGGCGTAGGGAGGCACCGGTACCCGCCCGTCCCCGGCCCCCTCCAGGGAGGTCGAGCCGAAGGGCACCGTGTCAGTCAGGACGTCGGTGGCCCCCATGACCCCTAGCTCGGCCAGCCGGGCGGCCGAGACCGAGCGCCAGTCAGGCGTCACGTTGTACACGCCCACGAAACTGCCCCTGGGGTGGTCGCGGTGGGTGAGGAGCACACCGGGGTCGTCCACGTCGTCGACCTGGGTGCGCACGCTGGCCTCCAGCTGGGGCAGGCTGGCGCGCACGCGGGCCATGCGGACCAGGTCGGTGAAGACCCGCCCCTCCACGGTGGAGCGGTTCCAGCGCTCAGCCACCCGGGCGTCATCGAGCCGGGGACGCCCGGCCCAGCGGCAGTCCGCCTCGTGGCCGGGCTCGGCGTCCCAGTTGGGGTCGTTGGGCTGGGCCAGCTCGTCCCCGCTCCACAGCACGGGAACTCCTCCCCACCCGTAGAGGAGGGCGTGCGCCATGCGCAGGGCGTGGATCCTCTCCTCGCGCCATGTCCACAGGTCCTCGGCCTGGTGCGCAGGAGTGTCGTCGGTGACGCCCTCCCAGGCCTCTGCCGCAGCCTCCAGCCCGATGAGGGAGGCGGCGGTGCCTGCGATGCGCCGGTCCCCGGTGATCGGGTTGTGCTGGAAGACCAGCCCCCGGGCGTCGCTGGTGGGATAGGCCCCGCAGTACCAGTCCGCCAGGAAGGCCCGGTGTCCGAACCCGGACAGGCCGACGGCGGCAGCGTCGCCGTCGTCGATGGCCCAGCCGATGTCGTCGTGGCAGCGCAGGTAGGTGATCCAGGTGGCGGTTGAGGGCTCCACGGGCAGGTTCTGGAGCGCCTCGACCGCCAGGGTCGTGTCCCGGGTGGCAAGCATGGACCAGACCTGGACCATGAGGGAGTTGTGGTAGGCCAGGTCGGAGACCTTGCCGGTGTACCTGCCCTGCCCCAGGTACTGGAGCAGCTCGGTAGGAGCCACGATCGCCTCGGCCTTCAGGTCGAGGGCCGGGCAGGCGATACGGGTCAGCGCCCGCAGGGCTGCGGTGACGGCGTGGACCTCAGGCTGGCCCTGGCAGTCGGTGCCCTTGCGCTTGATGGTGAAGGCGATGGCGTCCAGGCGCAGCACCTCCACCCCCCGGTTAGCCAGGTCCAGCACGATGTCGGCGAACTCTTCCATGACGCGGGGGTTGCGCCAGTTGAGGTCCCACTGGAAAGAGTTGAAGGTGGTCCACACCCACCCCGCCATGTCCTCGTCCCAGGTGAAGCTGCCGGGCGCGAAGTCCGGGAAGATCTCCGGGAGGGTCTCCTCGTAGGCGTCAGGTTCGGTGCGGTCGGGATAGACCAGGAAGTAGTCTCGGTAGCGCTGCTCCCCGGCCCGCGCCCGCGCGGCCCACTCGTGCTCGGCGGCCACGTGGTTGAGCACCAGGTCCACGACCAGGGAGATCCCGGCCTCACGCAGATGCGCCGTCAGGTCCTCCAGGTCCTCCATCGTACCCAGGTCCTCGCGGACGGACCGGTAGTCGGCCACGGCGTAGCCGCCGTCGGAGTCGCCCGGCCGCGGAGTGAGCAGCGGCATGAGGTGGAGGTAGGTGACGCCCAGCTCACGCAGGTAGTCGATACGCTCCTCTACGCCCCGAAGCGTCCCGGCAAAACGCTCGGTATAAGCTGCGTAGCCGATGCGGCTGGGGTCCTGGACCCAGGAGGGGTCCAGTGTGCGGGCCAGGTCCAGCCGACGCAGCTCGGGGTCACGGTCGGCGTAGGCGTGCGCCGCCTGCTCTACCAGCGTGAGCGCGGTATCCGCCCCGGCATCACCGTAGAGGGTCGTCAGACCGTCAAGCAGGTCCGGATACCAGCGCTCGACGCGCGTGAGAAAGATGTCTCTCTCTGCGGCCTCAAGCGGGTCAAGAGCGTGAAAGACGAGATCGTAGAGGGTCTCGGGGACGGGGGCGGCGCTGCTCATGGACCTATCTTCCACTGCGGACGGCCCGAAGGAAAGCGCACGGGCGGACACCAGGGAGGTCGTGCTCCATTCCCGCTAGGGCCTGGCCTCACGTGCAATCAGGCTCGTCTTGACGCCCACCCCGTAGCGGAAGCCGCCGAGGGAGCCGTCGGTACGCACCACCCTGTGGCAGGGAACAAAGAGCGCAGCAGCATTGAAGGCGCACGCCCCGGCCGCCGCGCGCACGGCACGGGGACGTCCGCAGCGGGCGGCGTAATCGGCATAGCTCAGCACAGCCCCCGGCGGGATCCCGCGCAGAACCTCCCAGGCCGCCTCACGAAAGGGACCTGAGCGCTGGACCACCGGCACCCGGCCGGGCGCCTCCAGCTCACCGGAGTAGTAGGACTCCACGGCAGCCAGTGCCTGGCTGAGCGGGTCGGAGTCGCCGATCTGCGGACCGGGTGGACACGACCCGCTGGCGGCCGCGGAAGATCCCTCCAGCCCCGGGGACAGGCTCTCTGCACCTGGACGCGCGCCCTCGTCGGTCGGAAGCAGGTCAGCACAGACCAGCTCCAGGTCCTTGGCACCCGGTCGCAGGCTGGGGTGGATAAGAGCCAGCAGGTCAGCCGGGTCGGTAGTCCACCCCGATGCCAGAACCTCCCGGCCCACGACAATCGTGAAGGGGCCGTCCGGGGTCTGCGTCGTGGCAGCACGAGGGCGGTACGGACGAGGAGGGTCGGGGTACACCATGGGCATGAGGCACTCCTGTGTCGTCTCCGGACCGTGCCTGGGCCGTCTCCAGTGTCCCCGGTATCCCCAGGCACCTCCGGAGCAGGCACGGACCCTGCCTCCAGTTCGCGCGTCATTCTGGCATACCAAGCGTCCAGGTACCGGACTCACGCGTCGAGCGGCTGGTCGGCACAGTGCCTGCCACCGTCCGGGCGCACGCCGCCACCCCCACCCCCGGCAGCCGTCTTTTGTTGGCCTGGGCACCTGTCCGGGTGCAGGCTAGTGCCATGACCCAGACACCCACGACGGCCCCGACGGCTCTGACGGACCGCATCACCACTCCCCCCATCGCCCTGGCCATCGCCGGCTCGGAGGCCTCCGGCGGCGCCGGGGCGCAGACTGACCTCAAGACCTTCCACCAGTTGGGAGTCTTCGGCTGCACCTCACTGACCTGCATCGTATCCTTCGACCCCGCCAACGACTGGGCGCACCGTTTTGTCCCCGTGGACCCGCAGGTCATCCACGACCAGATCGAGGCCGCCACGGCAGTACACGGCCGCATCGACGCCGTCAAGATCGGCATGCTGGGCACACCTGCCACGATCGACGTCGTGGCTGAGGCCCTGGAGCAGCACCGCTTCCCCCACGTGGTCGTGGACCCGGTCCTCATCTGCAAGGGCCAGGAGCCCGGGGCCGCTCTCGACGTGGACAACGCGCTGCGCCAAAAGGTCCTCCCCCTGGCTGACGTCGTCACCCCTAACCTCTTTGAGAGCCAGGTCCTGGCCGGCGTCGAGGAGATCACCACGGTTGACCAGCTCAAGGACGCCGCCAGGCGCATCCACGACGCCGGCGCCCCCCACGTCGTCGCCAAGGCCGGCACCCTGCTGGGTACGGGCACGGCGCTGGACGTCTACTACAACGGCAGCGACCTGGAGGTCCTGGAGGTGCCCGCCGTGGGACAAGAACGCGTCTCAGGCGCGGGCTGCACCCTGGCGGCAGCGATCACTGCCGAGCTCGCCAAGGGCGCTACGCCGTTGGAGGCTGCCCGTACCGCCAAGGACGTCGTCGTCAGTGCCATCGAGAACAGGATGCACGGCAACGCGCCCTTCGACTGCGTCTACCAGGGGGCCTACACAGCCTGACACCGGAGCGGACGCACACCGACGCTCAACAAGGCCAGCCACCTACCGGGCCGTGTGAGGCAGCCGCCTCCAACGGCCGCGCACTCACTGCGCTGGTGGGCGCCGCCCCGGTAGACAGGCTGTCTGGTTACTAGGTAACCTACCTACCATGGCGACCCCACCCGTCTCAACGAACCTCGTACGCGGGCTCCTGGAACCCTGCCTGCTCTCCCTGCTGGAAGTCGGCCCGGACTACGGACTGTCCCTCAGCCAGCGCCTGGAGACCAGCGGCATCGGCCCGGTACCCGGCGGCACCCTCTATCCGGCGCTGCTCCGCCTGGACCGACGCGGCCTAGTCACCACCTCCTGGAGGCCGTCCCCCTCCGGACCTGCTCGCAAGTACTTCGAGCTGACCCCGCTGGGTACCTCCGAGCTCGCAGAACGTCGCCGGGAGTGGCGGCGGCTGTCGGCAGCACTGGGAGGCGTCATCGAGGGAAACGCACAGGAGACACATACCAGCGCAGACGAAGCCGAGACGAGAGGCTGATACAACGGTGCCCCTCAACAACCCGTGGCTACGCCCCAAGACCTCCCGGGACCACCCAGCCTCCTCCGACTGGCTGCGCTCCTTCACCACCGAGCTGACCTCCCTGGGCGTAACCGCCCAGCAGCGCGAGCAGCTGGAGACGGACACTCGGCTGGAGGTCGAGGCGGCAGACCTGCCACCAGCAGAGATGTACGGACCGGCCGCCCTCTACGCCCGCGAGCTTGCTGCCGCCCTGCGCAGCAGCGAGCCTGCCCGGCAGCCGCTTCCCCCTATGCCGCCTCAGGAGGTCGTCCTCCGCCTGACTGACATCTGCCTACGTCGGGGGCGGCGGGCTGTCCTGGACCAGGTAAGCCTGGAGCTGCGTCGCGGGGAGGTCCTGGCGGTAGTCGGGACCAACGGCGCCGGCAAGTCCTCCCTGCTCCAGGTCTGTGCCGGGATCCTCAGGCCAACCAGCGGTCAGGTGGAGCGCTGCCAAAGCTTCGGATACGCTCCCCAGCGCGACGCCCTGGCTCCGCTGCTTACCGTCGACGAGCACCTCAGCCTGTTCGGGTGCGCGCGCGGGGCCACAGGCTCCCGAGCCCGTGCCACCGGATACCGGCTCCTCTCCACCCTGGGGTGGAACGCCCGGGGCGCCCAGACTGTGGGCACGCTGTCCGGCGGGACCCAGCAGAAGGTCAGCCTCAGCCTCGCCCAGCTCGACGCCCCTCACCTCCTTCTTCTTGACGAGCCCTACCAGGGCCTGGACTCCACAGCCTACGAGGACCTGTGGGAGCTGATCAGGACCTGGAGCCGGGCGGGCACCGCCATCCTTCTGGTCACCCACCTGCTGCGCGACGTCGACCGGGTGGACCAGGTCATCGAGCTGGCCGCCCTTGACGAGAGGACACAGGAGGCACACCGATGAGAACGCCAGCGACGACTCCCTCCATGGCCGGGCTGGTCGCGCAGGTCACTGTGCACGAGCTGTTTCGCCGCCGGGGAGCGCTCGCACTGACCCTGCTGCTGCCGCTGACCTTTTACCTGGTCCGCCTGGACACCCACTGGACGGCGCTGCGCCTGCTGGCTATGGGCTTGGGGTGGGCTGTGGCGACCCTGGCCCTGTTCACCCAGGTCTCCTCACGCCTCATCGACCGGCGGCTGGTGGTGGCCGGGGCGCGTCCACAGTCGCTGTGGGCCGGGTGCCACCTGGCCGTCCTCCTGCTGGGGTGGGTGGTGGCTGTGGTCTACGCCGCCCTGGTGCTGGGTACTGCGGGCGACGACCTGGAGCACCCAGGCGCCGTGGTCGTCATGCTGGTGCTGACCGCGACCGCAGCCGTGCCGCTGGGCTCACTGGTGGCGGCGCTAGTCCCCCGGGACCTGGAGGGGGCGATGCTCCTGCTCGCAGTCATGGCTGTCCAGCTGCTGGTCGACCCTGAGGAGGAGTGGACCCGGATCCTGCCCCTGTGGTCCGCCCGCGAGCTGGCCAGCTACGTCGTGGAGCCCCTGGGAGCGCAGGCAGGCGACTACCTGGCCAGGGGCGTGGGCCACGCAGTGGCCGTCACCGCCGTCCTGCTGGTGCTCAGCGCAGTGCTGAGCAGGCTGCGGCTGCGCGTAGTGACACCGCCACTGCCTGCGGAACCGGGGTAGGCGGCTGGCTGCACCGAGGCAGGGGAGGCCGACACCTGGGCGTATCCGGTTCGGGCTGCCGTCACCCTCCCAGGTGTGCTGCCCGGGCTAGCGCGGGCAGCCGCGCAGCGCACGCACAAGCAGGTCACGGCTGCCGACCTGGGCGGCTTCACCGTGTGGGTCTCGGCCGTCATCGCGGACCAGGGCGTGGGCGAGCACAACCTTGGCAGCAAGCCGTCTCCGACCAGCAGATTGAGGCACGGCTGCGAGACCGAGGGCCTGACCACGCGCTCGGATGCGATCCGAGCGCGGAGTCTTGGCTAGAGCCTTTCAAGAAGGGCGTCAAGGGCGTCGGTGCTAGCCCAGCCGTTGACGCTGACCGCGCCAGTAGGGTCAACACGCACCTCAAGCCGGTCCGGGACAGAGTCAAGGCGTGAGACGAGCCTGGCGTATCGTGGAGTCAGAGCGTGGAACCGCTGGTTGACCGACCCGACCCAGGGGCGCCGGTGGTCAGGCACCGCGATGTCAAAGGGCCCGTCAACAAGAAGGTCCGTGTTCGCCAGAAGCCCTGCGACGCCGGGAGCGCGGGAGCACCTGAGCCTCTCCAGCCAGTAACCGGTAAAGGTCATGACCGTCTGGCCGCGACGCCGCACAAGGTAGGCAAGCCGCGCAAGAGCCTCTGGCTGCTCGAAGGGCTCGCCCCCAAGGAAGGTAACACCCTCGACATCCTCGGGAATCCGTTGAAGGAGGCTGTCGGGCTCGACGGGTGTACCGCCCCGCTTTCCCCACAGGTGGGGGTTGAAGCACCCTCTGCACCGAATTGTGCAGCCTTGCACCCACAAGGCGGTACGCAGCCCCGGCCCCTCGGCCCTCGTCCGCTCAAGAAGACGAGCGAGCAGAATAGGGTCACTCATCACAGGTCAAGCAGGCGACCGCGCTGACCGCCCCGGTCCTTCCCGGACTCACTGCCCCTGCTGGGCTCACCACCCTTCCTGGCCTCCTCGTTCTTCGAGAACTCGCTGAAGACGACCCGCTCACGCATCCGAAAGACCTGGTGAGGCTGGAGGTCGGCCGCGGACACCAGGTCGTCAAGGTCGCGAAAGCCCCCGAGCCGCTGGCGGGCTTCAAGGATCCTGTTGATCGCCTCTGCGTCAAGAGAGCCGATGGTCTCCAGCTCCGAGGCCCCAGCGGCGTTGGCGTCAACTACGCCTGTCGAAATGTCTACCTGCCGTCGGGAGGAGCGGCGTTCATCAGCGCCCGGAACCGAGACCTCCTTGAATGGGTCAGCCGGCGATTCAGCCGAAGCCTCGTGGTGCCCGTAGTACCGCGACATGTCAATTCCAAGATCAGACGACCCGAGGCTCAGGTCGGCAGGCGACGCCGCAGACCCTCCACCAGCCCGATAAAGGTCCTGGGAGCGGGACCACTGGGCCTCGGATGGCGTTCTGCCACCCGAGAAGAGGGGATCACCCCACCCTAGGCCAGTGTCACGCCCTACCAGCCGCGCAAGCGCGTCCTCACGCTTCATGACGGCACGAAGGACTGTACGCCGCATGATGAGTGCGTGGGAGGTCCCCCCGATCCAGCAGATAAACATGAGCGCCCCGAACATGTTCTCCATGAGGGAGGCATACTCCGGCACGTCGTCATAGCCAGAGGAGAACCACAAGCCAGTGGTAAGAACGAGCCAGACGGCCACAACGCACCAGAACCGCCTGGACTGCACCATCATGCCGGCCCAGATCCACCCAAGAAAGGAAAATATCCCCAGACCGGCGGCAACAACAACTATCCAGGCGGAGTGCCTGAGCCTCCACCCGAAGGGCTTCTGAGCCAGCAGGGCGTCAATTCTGTCGACCGGCAACAGTGGTCTCCTCAGTAGTATCCTGCTGGCTCACGCCCTGGGCCGCGTAGTAGTCAGCCGTAAACGCGCTCTCTGTCGCGACCGCCTCAAGGATATCCTCAAGAACGCCGACCTGCGGAAGACAGGAAGAGCCGACGAAGCCGATCGTCTCGGCATCCACCGTGCCGTCAGGCCCCACTGAGACCTTGAGGTACCTCCGCGCACTCATCTCGCCCCTACCTCCATCATCAAGGTGACAACACGGTCGTCATCAACAGTCTCGGACTCGATACGCATACCAGCGGCAGGAGCACGGTCCCGCAGTCGCTGGACCACGGCCTGCTGCACCCTGAGACCATAGGCGCGGTCAAGATCCTCAACAAAATTGCGCGCAAGATCCGGGGAGTCCGGGTCAGCAAAGTGGATCGTCCACAGCCCGTCGCTGTCACGGGTCAGGACAAGGGGACCAACGGAGGTCGCACCGGCAAGCCGCCCCTCCTCAGTACGCTGCACTGACACACCCAGGTCATGCAGGGCGTCAACAAGCAGCCCCTCGTCACGCATACGTGACCTCACACCGACCGTCCGCCTCGGGTGCGACGGGGTGCTGCCCTCCTGCCACGCCTGCCCCACGGTCACAGCGGCCAGGGCCAGGGGGACCAATGTGATGCTAAGACTCATCCGCTCATCCTTCCGCTCAGACTGGTCAGAACTCGACACGGCGGCCAGCTGCGGCAATATCCCCGGCAAGGCCTCCAGGCCCTCCTGGCCCCGACCGCGCCGTAGCCGACCACGTACCAGCCGACCCCCCGGGAAAGGCCCCAGGAGGAGACGCAGGCAGGGACCCGGAGAGGGAGGACGGCCTCGCGCTCGCAGCCACCGCGCGCTCACTCGCCCACGCCCGGACAGCGCTCAGCTGCTCCGCCTGCGTCACGCTCAGAGGAACAGACCTGTTCACCGCGCTCACCAGGTCGTCTCCCGTCAGGGCACGACGGCTCGCGAAGGCGTCGAACAGGGCATCCAGGACCGCCTGCTCAATCTCTGCTCCCGAGAATCCCTCAGAGGTCGCCACCAGGTTCGCAAGCAAGACCTTGTCAAGCACGAAGTCGCTGTGCCGCTCGGCAGCCTGGACGTGCTTGGCAACATGGAGCCTCCAGATCTGCTCACGTTCCTCCTCGTTAGGCAGGTCCACGAAGAAGATCTCGTCAAACCGCCCCTTGCGCAGGAGCTCTGGAGGCAGGTCACGGACATTGTTGGACGTCGCGATGACGAAGACCGGGGCCGTCTTCTCCTGCATCCACGTGAGGAAGGCACCGAAGACGCGGGAGGAGGTTCCGGAGTCCCCGCTCCCGCCGACCCCGGAGAACCCCTTCTCTATCTCGTCCACCCACAGCACGGCGGGAGAAGCCGCCTCAGCAGAACGAATTGCCGAGCGCAGGTTCGACTCGCTGGAGCCGACAAGCCCCGAGAACATCTTGCCGACGTCGAGCCGCAGCAGAGGGAGGCACCACGCCGACGCCACCGCCTTGGCTGTCAACGACTTTCCACAGCCAGGAACCCCGGTAATCAAGACACCACGGGGGGCAGGAACGCCGTAGTAGCGCGCTTCCGCCAGCCACGACCCGTCCCTGCGGCTCAGCCATCTTTTAAGGTTGTCAAGGCCGCCCACGCCGTCAAGATCGATATCGGTGTCGATGTAGTCAAGCAGACCGCTCTTGCGCACCGCCTGCTTCTTCTCCTGAAGAACGGTCTCCACGTCACTGGCGTCAAGTCGGCCGTCCTCAGCCATCGCCAGGGCGAGAGCCCCTTCCGCCTCCGTCTCCGTGAGCCCGACAGCCGCTCTCACCAGGCGGTCCTTGTCCGTCTCCGCCAGGTCGATCTCGAGACGTCGGTTCCCGGCGTTGTCCATGATGAGCTGGTCAAGAATACTACGGATTTCAACCTCGTCCGGAAGCGGGAAGTCGAGAAGGTGAATGTCTTTCTCCAGCTCGGCCGGAATCCGCCGTATCGGAGCGAGGATGATAATCGTGCGCCGCAGCTCCCCGCGCTGGAACTCAGCCGCGGCCTCCCTCAGCTTTCGCACAACTCCTGCATCCGCCGGGCGAGTCCCGTCCCCCAGGTGCGCGTGCAGGTCAAGGAACACAAAGGTTGCAGACTCCCGGGTCTCCATTGCCGCATCAAGCGCCCTGCTGGGATCAGTCGTTCCAGGTGCCACCTTTCCTTCCGGGCCAACAAGACCTGCGGTACAGCTCCAGGTGTGTACCGGGCGCGAGGACGCCAGCGCCGGCCCGGCCTCCAGCGTCTCCCGGATTGCGGCAAGCGCCCGCCTCTCCTCAAAGGTCTCGACATAGATAATCGGGAACCGGGCTTTTGCCAGGACAGAAAGGGACGCCTCAAAGGATGCGGCCACGCTATACGTCCTCTCATGTATGGGGCGGAGCAGGTCCCGGGGAGCGGCTCCCGGGGAAACCGGGCCTGACGCTGCGGCACTTTACTCTCACGCAGTCCCCGTGTCAGTCCATGAGGTAGAGAGTCGTCCCAGCCCTTCCCTCTGCGGAGGTTCCAGCCTGGTACCCGGCAAGGCAGGCGGTGACACACCCGGCAGGCCGCCGCCCGCCCCCGCCCTCACACGTAGGCGGGCTCGGGAGTGATATCGCGGGCCATGTTGGCGAACCTCGACAGGTGCCCCTGGAAGGCCACCGGGATGGAGCGGGTCTGCCCGTTGCGGTGCTTGGCGACGATAATGTCCGCCTCTCCGGGACGCTCCTCCTGGTTGTAGTACTCGGGCCGGTGCAGCAGCATGATGATGTCGGCGTCCTGCTCCAGGGATCCGGACTCGCGCAGGTCCGACATCTGCGGCTTGTTGCCGGTGCGCTGCTCGGGACCACGGTTGAGCTGGGCCACGGCAATGACGGGGATCTCCAGCTCCTTGGCCAGGAGCTTCAGCGAGCGGGAGAACTCTGAGACCTCCTGCTGGCGCGACTCCACCCGCTTGCCCGAGCTCATGAGCTGGAGGTAGTCAACCACCATGACGCCTAGGTTGTGCTGCTGGCGCATCCGCAGGGCCTTGGAGCGTATCTGGGGCATGGTGAGGTTGGGGGAGTCGTCGATGAACAGCGGCGCGTTGGAGACCGGGTTGTAGGCCACGGCCACGTCAGTCCAGTCCCGGTCCTCCATCTGGCGCGAGCCACGCAGCTTGTTCATGTCCACCCCGGACTCGGCGGCCAGGATGCGCATCATGAGCTCCATGCGCCCCATCTCCAGGGAGAAGTAGCAGCTGGTGATGCCGTGGTGGATGGAGGCGCTGCGGCAGAAGTCCACGGCCAGGGTGGACTTGCCCATGGCTGGGCGCGCGGCGACGATGACCATCTGGCCGGGATGGAGGCCCCCGGTCAGCTCGTCGAGCTCCAGGAACCCGGTGGGTACCCCGGTGAGCACCCCGTTGTCGCGGTTCTGGGCGGCCTCGATCTCCAGGTTGGCCTCCCCCAGGAGGTCCGCCACCGGGAGGTAGTCCTCCCGCTCACCCTCGTTGTGGGCTACGGCGTAGACCTCGGCCTCGGCCAGGGTCACCAGCTCATCGATGTCACCGGCGTCCGTAGAGTAGCCGAGCTGGGTGATGCGGGTCCCGGCCTGGACCAGGCCGCGCATGAGGAACTTCTCCTTGACGATGCGTGCGTAGTAGGCGGCGTTGGCGGCGGTAGGGACCGTGGCCATGAGCGAGGCCAAGTAGGAGGCGCCGCCGACACGTTCCAGCTCGCCCCGCTTGGCCAGCTCGTCGGCAACGATGAGAGGGTCGGCGGGCTCGGACCGATTGTAGATCTCGACGATCGCATCAAAGACCAGCTCGTGGGCCGAGCGGTAGAACTCAGGGCCGCGCAGCACCTCAATGACGTCGGTGATGGCCTCCTTGCTCAGCAGCATCCCGCCCAGCGTGGCCATCTCGGCGTCAAGGTCCTGGGGAGGGAGCCGGTCGAATGCAGAGTCCCCCCGGGAGGAGACAGTCTCCCCCGCAGCCTCCGTCCCGTCCGTTCCGTCCATCTGAACCCGCCTTCCTGCGCCCCTGCGTGAACCCGCTCCTAGACATGACCCGGCGCCACCCGGCACGGGTGGATCCGTAGGAGCCCCGGGGGACGAGCGTCGGACTCCCACCCGCACGAGCCCCTGACCGCGGGTTCCAGCAACGGTACTGACGCCGCTATCGGCGCTGCTGCCGTTGCTGCTGCCAGCACTGCCGAGCCTCGCGCGCGCGAGACCATAGCGCCAATGGATCGCACTCGCAAACCCTCAGGCCGGACATCCTGGGGAGAACACCCATAGACCTGTGGACTCCACCCACAGGCTTGGGGACGCCACCCTGATGTCATGGGGACAGCCGTGGGGACCGGAGGTGGTGACCATCGGAACACATCCATCAAACCCTTGTCATAGCAGGCAAAAGTGAGCCCAGGACACCTATAGGAACTTCCCACCGGATCACAATGTGGGTCTGTGGAAAGGTGGGAATCTCTGTGGACAAAGGTCACGTCGAGGTTGAGGTCTACAGCCCCGCGCAGCCTCCGATCACCAGATTGTCAACAGTTTTCCCCAAGGTCACCCCCACTTATGAGCGACGATGTCTGCCGCCACCGCAGTGGGCACAGTAGGACACAATGACACCGTGCACGCCGCTCCCACCGTCCCTAGCCTGAACCGCCGTATCTTGTCCCTGGCGGTACCCGCGCTGGGGGCGCTCGTCGCCGAGCCGGTCTTCGTCCTCATAGACTCGGCCATGGTGGGCCACCTGGGGACTGCCAGCCTGGCGGGGCTGTCCCTGGCCTCGACTGTGCTGACGACCACCGTGGGCCTGTTCGTGTTTCTCGCCTATGCGACGACAGCCACCACAGCCAGGCTCCTGGGAGCGGGGCGCCAGGCCGACGGCCTGCGAGCCGGGCTTGACGGCATCTGGCTCGGCCTGGTCCTGGGTGCAGCGGGCGCGGTAGCCCTGGCTGCCACCGCCCCCTGGCTCGTCGAGGCGATGGGAGCCCAGGCGCAGGTGGCTCAGGCAGCCCGCTCCTACCTGTGGGCCTCTGCCCCCGGTCTGCCGGGCATGCTTGTGGTCCTGGCGGCTACCGGCACGCTGCGAGGACTGTTGGACACCCGCACACCTTTTGTCGTAGCAACAGCAGGGGCTCTGCTCAACGTCGTCCTCAATGCCGCCCTGGTCTACGGCCTGGGCCTGGGGATCGTCGGCTCCGGCGCAGGGACAGCTCTGGCCCAGACCCTGATGGCCCTGGCGCTGGTACGGCCCCTGGTCAGAGCCGCTCGTGCCCGGGGTGTTCCCGTGGCGCCTCGGCGCGCGGGTCTTCGTGCCTCGCTGGGCAACGGGCTGCCGCTCCTGGTGCGCACCCTCAGCCTGCGCACCGCCATCCTGGTCACCGTGTGGGCCGCGACGGCACAGGGGCCCACAGCACTAGCCGCCCACCAGGTAGTGACCGCCGTGTGGAACCTCGCCGCCTTTGCGCTGGATGCCCTGGCGATCGCCGCCCAGGCACTGGTGGGCACCTCCCTGGGACAGGCGGAGGCATCACGAGCCTCCCAGCCCGCTCCGGCCAGAGGCCCCAGCCCAGGAGCCGGTACTGAGGCCCTGGCCGACCCGCAGCACGGGCGGTGGGCAGAGACCAGCCGGGAGGAGGCAATCTGGCAGGTGGATGACGTCTTGCGCCGGACACTGGCGTGGGGGGTGGTGACCGGGACCGGTATCGGCATGGTTGTCGCCGTGTCCAGCCCCTGGCTTCCTCGCCTGTTCACCTCGGAGTCGGCCGTGGTCCTCACGGCAGTGCCGAGTCTTCTGGTCGCCGCCTCTGCCATGCCCCTGGCCGGGGCCGTCTACCTGTTCGACGGCGTCCTCATGGGGGCGGGGGACGGCCGTTACCTCGCCCGTGCTGGCCTGATGACGCTGGTGCCCTACGTGCCTCTGGCGATCGTGGTCAGTCGTACCTGGCCTGCTGACGACCTCGGCAGCAGTGTGCCTGCCCCTGGCCTGCTGTGGCTGTGGGTCGCCTTCGCGTGGGTGTTCATGGGTGCCAGAGCAGTCACCACCGGTCTACGCACACGCGGGAGCGCCTGGCGAAGGTAGCCGGAACACGCGAGTCGGACCGGCAGGTGCAGGCATCCCCAGGTACGCCCAAGCGCACCCCAGGCCTTCAGGCCCGGCCTCCAGCCCGACCTACCATCACGCAGTACCGGGCCTGCCCTACCACCTGCGTGCCACAGGCAGGTGGTAGGGCAGGCCCGGTGGGGGTGTCGCTGGTCAGTCACCCGCCCGCTTAGCGGGCTGCGACGACATTGACCTCAAGACGGGCGACGACGTCAGCGTGCAGGCGCACTGAGCCGCTGTGGCGGCCGGTGGACTTGATAGGAGGAGTCATGTCGATCTTGCGACGGTCGACATCAGGACCACCTGCCTCCTTGACTGCCTCGGCCAGCGCAGCCGTGGTCACTGCGCCAAAGAGGCGTCCGCCGGCGCCGGCCCGGGCCGTCACGGTCACGACGTTCCCATTGAGCCAGTCGCGGGCCGCATGGGCCTGGTCAAGGGAGTGGATGGCCCGACGACGCCGCGCCTCGTTCATCTGGTCAATCTGGCGTTGGGCACCCTTGGTCCAGGGTGTGGCCAACTTGCGGGGTACCAGGTAGTTACGGGCGTATCCGTCCTTAACCTCTACGACCTCGCCTGCGGCACCCAGGTGGGCCACGTCATGGGTGAGGATCAGCTTGGTTGTCATCTCAACAGCCTCCTGTCAGCGAGCCGAGCTCGAGTAGGGAAGCAGCGCCATCTCCCGGGCGTTCTTCACAGCCTTGGCGATCTTGCGCTGGTCCTGGACAGAGACGCCCGTGACACGGCGGGCACGAATCTTGCCACGGTCGGAGATGAACTTGCGCAGGGTTGCTGTGTCCTTGTAGTCGATCCTGCCGACCTTGACGGTCTTAACCGGGCTGACCTTCTTCTTGGGCTTGCGAAGTTGGGGCTTCGCCATAGTGGTACTCCTTGGTCTGAGCGCCTGGGCGCTCTACGAGATGATTTTTCGGGTGAGTGGGGACGGGGGAGGAGGCCAGTAGCGTCAACAGTGCCAGTGACGTCCACGGAGAGCAGCGCGCTGGACGCGATGCCGGTCAGAACGGGGGCTCGTCCCCGAACGACGTGGAGCCGCCCGTGGCCCAGGGGTCGTCGGGGCGCCACCAGCCGGAGCGTTGTAGCTGGGCTGGCCACCAAAGCCGCCGCCCTGCTGGCCTCCCTGGCCGCCAAAACCACCCTGCGACTGGCCGCCGAAACCGCCCTGGGGACCCCCCTGACCACCGAAGCCGCCCTGCTGGCCACCACCGCGGGGGTTACGGGTGACCTGGGCCTTGGCGTACCTCAGAGAAGGGCCGATCTCGTCGACCTGCATCTCCACCACGGTGCGGTTCTCGCCCTCACGGGTGGTGAAGGAGCGCTGGACCAGGCGCCCCTGGACGATGACGCGGGTGCCCTTGGTCAGGGACTCCGCCACGTTCTCCGCGGCGTCCCTCCAGATGGAGCAGCGCATGAACAGGGTCTCCCCGTCACGCCACTCCTGGGCCTGGCGGTCAAAGGTACGCGGCGTGGAGGCCACGGTGAACGACGCGACCGCAGCCCCGGAGGGGGTGAAGCGCATCTCGGGGTCCGCCGTCAGGTTCCCCACGACGGTGATGACAGTGTCTCCAGCCATAGGTTTCTCCGTTCCCGGTAGGGGCTCAGGCCTCGGGGCGCAGCAGCTTGGTACGCAGGACAGTCTCGTTGAGGCCGAGCTGGCGGTCGAGCTCCTGAGCGGTCTCAGGGGTCGCTGTCATATCCACGACGGCGTAGATGCCCTCGGACTTCTTGTTGATCTCGTAGGCCAGGCGGCGCTTGCCCCAGATATCGACCTTGTCCACAGTGCCCCCGCTGCTGGGGACAACCTGCAGCATCTTCTCCAGCGCGGAGCCGACAGTGCGCTCATCCGTAGCAGGGTCAAGGATGATCATGATCTCGTAGTGACGCATGCTTAGTACCCACCTCCTCTGGTCTTCAGCGGTCACGGTCCTTCCGTGACAGGAGGGTGATGCGTACGGCGCACCGTGCGGCAGGGGACCTGGTACAGGCCCGCTGACGCAGACCGGCGCAGCCAGTGGCCCAGACTACCGGAGACCAGGCAGGGCCGAGAAGACCCGGCAGGCCGGTGTGACGTGCCGTGCCACACGTCAACAGCGTCTAGCACCCCTCAGCGCCCGCCCCACGGCCCCGTGCCAGCGGCCGGGAGCCTGAGCACGGCCCAGCAGCTGAGCCGGAAGACGGCAGAGCCGGGGGAGTGCCCCCAGGGCGCAGGGATTAGTGGTCAGTCGCCGCCCTAAAATTACTCCGTCTCGGACTCGGGCGGACTGTCCGGCAGCTCAGCACCCCCTCCACCACCAGAGTTACCGCCCGAGTCAGTGCCACCGCCCGAGTCAGTGCCACCGCCCGGGTCAGTGCCATCGCCCCCGGAACCGCCCGGATCCTCCTGCTCCACCGGCGGCTGCACAGGTTCCTGAGTGACTGGGGCCTCAACCGTCGGCTGAGCAGGTGCCTCGGTAGCAGGTGCCTCGGTAGCAGGCGCCTCGGTAGCAGGCTCCTCTACAGGGGCCTCCTCTACAGGGGCCTCCTCTACAGGGGCCTCCTCTACGGGCGCCTGGTCCTGAGACCCGGAGTCGGTGGAGGGCTGCTGGTAGTCCTCGGCAACCTCGCCCGCCTCCCCGTGAATCGCACCGCGGGTGTAGGAACCAGCCGTGCGCTCGGGGAAGGCCTCAACAGGAACATCCTCCAGGGCCACCGACATGTAGTCCACAAAGATGTCAGCCGGGTAGGTGGAGCCGGTAATCTCGCTGTACTCGCCCCAGGGAGTGATCGACTCCTCCGTCCCGTCCTCACCCGACTGGTAGAGAGTCACGGCAGTCACCACCTGCGGGGTGAAGCCGACGAACTGGGCGGACTTGTTGTCCGAGGAGGAGCCGGTCTTGGCTGCGATAGGGCGCCCCAGGGCGAGCACCTTGGTCGCGCTCCCCTCGTTGACCACCTGCTGGAGGGCGTAGTCCGCGTCCGCCATGACCCCCTCATCAAACTCCTGGGAGCCCTCCGTGGGGGCCGCGTAGGCGACCGCGTCCTCCGAGTTCTTTACGGTGTCCACAATGTGGGTGTCGCGCTTGACCCCTTGGGCCGCAAAGGTGGAGTAGGCCCCGGCGATGTCGATCGTGTGCGGAGAGGCCGAGCCCAGCACGTTCTGGATATAGTCGTTCATCCCCTGGGTGTCCTCCGGGTAGCCGGCGCGGACGGCCGCCTCGTTCGTCAGCTCGGGCCCCACGTCCTGGTTGAGCTGGAGGTAGGGAGTGTTGATCGAGTGGGCAGTGGACTTCACCAGGTCCGACCAGCCGTAGGAGGCGTTCTGGTAGTTCTGGAACTGGTGGCCCGCAATGGTCATGGGCGAGTCACCCACGTATCCGTTAGCCAGGGTCGCCCCGTTCTCCAGCGCCGCCACCAGCGCGAAGGGCTTGTAGGTGGACCCAGCCTGGGCCATGGCGTCGGTCGCGGTGTTGACCTGGTTCGTCAGGTAGTCCTCCCCCCCGTACAGGGACAGGATTCCCCCGGTTGAGGCATCGACGGAGACCAGGGCCACGTGCAGGTTCTCCGAGTGCCCCTCCGGCAGACCCTGGGCAGAAGCGACGGCCGCGTCCTGGTCGGTCTTGTCGATCGTGGTGACAATCTGAAAGCCACCGGTGTCGATCTCCTCCTCGCTCAGGCCGGCCTTCTCCTGGAGCTCGGCGCGCACCATCTGCAGCAGGTAGCCGTTGGTGCCGGCGTAGACCTGCTCTGTACTCGGCGTAACCGTCTCCGGGAAGGCCGCGGAGTCGTACTCCTCCTGGGTGATGTAGTCATCCTCGAGCATGTAGTCCATGACCCGTTCCCACCGGACCTCAGCCTGGTCCGGGTCCACCGCAGGGTCCCAGGAGCTGGGAGAGGGTAGGACACCGGCCAGCAGGGCTGCCTCCGAGACGGTCAGGTCCGCCGCAGACTTGTCGAAGAACGCCTGAGCCGCAGTCTCGATGCCGTAGGCACCCCTCCCGTAGTAGACGGTGTTGAGGTAGGCGCCCAGGATCTCCTCCTTCGACTGCTGCTGGTCGATCTTGATGGCCATGATGGCCTGCTGGAACTTGCCGAAGTAGGAGCTGGTAGTGTCAACGTAGTAGTTCTTGACGTACTGCTGCGTCAACGTGGACGCACCCTGGGTCTCGCCCCCACGGAGGTTGTTCCACAGGGCTCGGGCAATGCCCCTGGGGTCCACACCGCTGTTGGAGTAGAAGGAGCGGTCCTCAGAGGCCACCACGGCGTTGCCCACGTAGTCCGGCAGGGAGTCAGCGTCCACCACCTTCCGGTTGTGCTCGGCAAACTTACCCATCGCGGTGGTTCCGTCGGAGTAGTAGACGGTCGTGGCCTGCGCCAGGGCGAACTCGTTGGGCTCAGGGACCCTGATGGTGGCGTAGGCGTAGGCGAAGGTGCCGACCACGGCCAGGACCAGGAAGAGGAAGCTTCCCATGACAAAGCGCCAGCTCGGAAGCCAGCGCCGGACCGGCCCCTTTCCGGCGCGCGGGTAGTTGAGGAAACGACGTCGTGCCTTGGCTCCTGAGGCTGCGACGCTACCAGCCGCAGCCGACACAGCCGTACCCGCCCCCCGGGCCCGGTCCGCAGACCTGCGGGCCCAAGGAAGACGGGGAAACGTACGGGTGGATGCCGCAGAGGAGTCAGTCCCCTCGCGCTCAGCGCTCGCCACCTGAGCCAGCTTCTTGCCGCTAGGACGAGAGCCACCCGGGTTCATGTTGTCTGCCACGCGCTCCTCGCTTCAGTTGACGGCCATGACATCGGTTGACACCAACCGGTTTCGGTCGGTCTCGACTGACACCGCCTCAGCACCTGCCGGTACCAGCAGACGGTAGGCGACGCCTGCCCGACGGACCTCCTGCACGGAGCCCGTTCGTACGAGGATAGTAGCCTTGCCTGTTACTCGCGCTGTGAGGTACACCCGGACACCTCGACCCGGCACGCCAGAAGAGTGGGCAGGACTGTCCCAGGACGCTCACCACGCCCGCCCTGGACTACCCCGCCGTACCGGGCCTGCCAGCCGCTCCCGCGCGTCAGCTGCCCTCAAGGTCAGTCCGGGCCGACACCGAGCTGCGTGGGCCCGAGCCCGGGCACTCCCACCAGCCCGGGCTCTCTACGCGACCAAGGACACACGAGCAGTCTAGGCTCTCACCGGTGCAGCGGCGCACGGCACAGGCGCACCGGCAGGACCGGGCTGCGGCTGAGACAGGACCAGGACGTGGGTGATGACAAAAAGCTCACCCGCACTAGGAGACTCATGACAAAAGGCCTACCTGGTCCGCGATAGTCTTTTGCGCGGGCGCCCGGAGAACGTCGGCTCCCGTGGACGGCATGTGCGATGGCTGCCCACGGGGGCCGACAGCCCAGACAGCGTCAGGACTCTCCCGGCGGCATCCACTTCCGGGCGCTTCCAGGTACTGCGCACCGTCGTCAGCACTTGTGACACCCCTCCTATCTTTCCCCTGCCCACAGTGTCAGGCTTGCCAGGAGAAACTACTCCTGCTGGGATGCGGGCTCATGACTTCCAGGACAGCTCAGGACACCGGTACTGCCGTGCCTTTCTCCCGCCTCGCCTCCTCGGTGGTCTCAGACCTGGGCACAACGACCACTACAGGGCTGACCGCCACCGAGGCGTCCCGGCGCCTGGCCGCCGACGGCCCCAATGACCTGCCGTCCGCACCTGCCGTACCTGCGTGGAGGCGCCTCCTGTCCCAGCTCAACGACCCGCTCATCCACCTGCTGCTGGTCGCTGTGGTCATCTCCGCCGCCGCCTGGGCCCTGGAGGGATCTCACGGGGTCCCGGTCGACTCGCTCGTCATCCTGGCCGTTGTCATCCTCAACGCCGTGATCGGCCTCGTCCAGGAGAGCAAGGCCGCTGACGCTGTCGCAGCCCTGTCAGAAATGACCCGGGCCACCTCAACCGTCCTACGTGACGGATCACGGCTCGTCGTGCCCTCCTCCGAGCTCGTCGTCGGGGACGTCCTGCTCCTGTCCGAGGGGGACCAGGTGGGAGCCGACGCCCGCCTGCTGGAGACAGCCACCCTGCGCGTGGTGGAGTCCTCCCTGACTGGCGAGGCCGAGGCCGTCACCAAGACACCAGACCCGGTCGGTCCCGACACGGACCTGGCCGACCGCACCTGCATGGTCTACCGCGGCACTGCTGTGGCCCAGGGCACCGGCCGGGCCGTCGTCGTGGCCACCGGGGCCGACACGGAGATGGGCGCCATCGCCCAGATGCTGGAGTCCGTCGAGGAGGAGCCGACCCCGCTACAGAAGGAGATCCACCAGATCTCCAGGATGCTGGGAGTCATCGTCGTCGTTATCGCGGTGGTCGTGGTGAGCACCCTCTTGGCCCTGGCCAGCGACCGCAGCGCCGAGACTGTCATCCAGGCCCTGCTGCTGGGCGTGTCCCTGGCGGTGGCCGCAGTACCTGAGGGGCTGCCCGCCATCCTGTCAGTGGTCCTGGCACTGGGAGTCCAGCGCCTGGCCCTGCACCGGGCGGTGGTCAAGAAGCTGACCAGCGTGGAGACCCTCGGGTCGGCTTCGGTCATCTGCTCGGACAAGACCGGCACGCTCACTCGCTCGCAGATGACCGTCCAGGAGGTGGTCACCGCCTCGGGAACCGCTGTAGTCACCGGGACCGGCTACGCCCCTACCGGCCAGGTAGCCCCCGACGCCGACCGCGACGGCCGTCCCGACCCTGAGCCCCTGGCAGGTGCGCTGGCCGACGAGGTCACGGTGGTGCTCTCCGGCGGGGCGATGGCCTCAGACGCTGAGCTGAGCGTGACCGACGAGGTGTGGAGCGTCATCGGCGACCCCACCGAAGGCGCCTTCCTCGTGGCGGAGAGAAAGCTCGGCACCGACGGGAGCCGCCAGGGACGCTTCACCCGTGTGGGCGAGATCCCCTTCACCTCCGAGCGCAAGATGATGTCCGTGCTGTACAGCGACGCCAGGCACGGCACCATCCTCGTGTCCAAGGGAGCACCCGACGTACTCCTGGAACGCTGTACACGGGTCCGCGTGGACGGTACCGCCACCGTCCTGGATGAGAAGCTGGCCACCCGCCTCACCAATCACGTCACGGACATGTCCGGCCGGGCCCTGCGCACCCTGGCAGTGGCCTACCGGGTGCTCAGCCAGGAGGAGGCTGAGCGTGTGAGCGCGATCTCGCACGGGACGGGAGCAGGCGGCACAACCGCTGCGGCTGAAACCCCAGGCTCCCCGCAGACCACAGGCTCCGCGCACAGCCCCTCCGTCACGGCCGCCGTCCCTGCAGATGCCCCTGCAGAGCGCTCTGACCTCTCCGACCTGGAGCACGACCTGGTCATGGCCGGCGTCGTGGGCATCATCGACCCGCCCCGCCCCGAGGCAGCCACCGCCGTCGCCGAGGCCCACCGCGCCGGGGTACGCGTCCTCATGATTACCGGGGACCACCCGGCCACCGCCGGGCGCATCGCCGCCGACCTGGGTCTGGCCGAGCGCGGAGCGCGAGTGGTGACCGGCCGCGAGCTGAGCACGATGGACGAGAACGCGCTGGACGCCGCCGTCGCCGAGGCCAACGTCTACGCCCGGGTGGCGCCCGAGCACAAGATGCGGATCGTCCACGCCCTGCGCTCCCAGGGCCACACGGTGTCCATGACCGGCGACGGCGTCAACGATGCTCCCGCCCTGCGAGCCGCCGACATCGGTGTGGCTATGGGGATCACCGGCACTCAGGTGACCAAGGAGGCCGCCGCCATGGTGCTGGCTGACGACAACTTCGCCACCATCGTGGACGCGGTGCGCGAGGGGCGGCGCATCTTCGACAACATCAAGAAGTTCCTGCGGTTCCTGCTGTCCTCCAACATGGGGGAGGTGCTCACTGTCTTCAGCGGCGTGGTGCTGGCCGGGGCCATCGGGTTGTCCCAGAACTCAGGGACTGACGTAGTGCTGCCCCTGCTGGCCACCCAGATTCTGTGGATCAACCTGGTCACCGACTCAGGACCGGCCCTAGCCATGGGGGTGGACCCCAGCGTCGAGGACGTTATGGGACGCCCGCCGCGCAAGCCTGACGACCGTGTGGTAGATGGCACTATGTGGGTCGGAGTGCTACTGGTGGGAGCGGTCATGGCTACCGCCACCCTGGGAACCCTGGACCTCTTCCTGCCCGGGGGGCTCATCCAGACCAGCCTGTCCACCGACGACCTGGACACGGCCCGCACGGCGGCCTTCACCACCCTTGTGCTGGCCCAGCTGTTCAACACCCTCAACTCACGCTCAGAGCGGGTGAGCGCCTTCAGCCACCTCTTTGTCAACAAGTGGCTGTGGGGCTCTGTCCTCCTGGCCGTGCTGCTCCAGGTCGCCGTGGTGGAGGTGCCCCTGCTCCAGACGGCCTTCTCCACCCGTTCCCTGGACCTGACCCACTGGGCAGTCGTGGTGACCATGGCCTCCCTGGTGCTGTGGGCCGACGAGCTGCGCAAGGTGGTGGCACGGGTACTGGCCTGACCAGGAGCACCAGCACCTCAGTCTCCACCACGTCGACAGCGCCCCCACGCTGTACGTCTTGAAGCCGGCACCTGGTTGTGGCCCACGGCACCAAGCACGCTCATTGCTGCCCCACAGGGCAATCACGAATTGCACCAGTCCCGCCTGCGGGGAGGTCTGGGCACAGGCTCAGCAGGCTCGGAGACCGCCGAACGGCTCCAACTCCCTGAACCGGCTCGAGCCGCCTCGGTAGCCCCGCGATGTAGCGAATCCTCATAGAATCCTCACAGAACGACCGGCACGTCAGTCATCTAGGAGGATTCGGCTGCTCTTGAGGATTTGGTCGCCTCTGCGGCAAGGCCGTGCGAGTGGTGGCGAGCCCGGGGGGTAACAGGCGCGGCTACCCGGCGGCTGGCAGCGGGCACCTGCGTTCCTGGCAGGACCACCCCGCTAGCGGCCCTGGTACTCCTCCAGAAGGCCCTGGTACACCTGAGTGTCACGCTGGGAGAAGGTGTCGATGACGACGAGCATGCCCTGACCGCCCCCACCGCAGGACCAGAGGCCTCCGCCGCTCCTGCGCTATCCCCGTGCTCGCCCAGCCAGTCAAGGACCTCCGTCAGCGCCACCCTGGCGGCCTGCTCGACCGGGTACCCGAAGGCTCCGGTGGACACCGAGCACAAGGCGATGCTGTCCAGCCCGGCACTCCAGGCCGTCTCCAGGCAGGAGCGGTAGCAGGAGGCCAGCAGGCGGGCGTTCTCCTCTGTAGGCTCACCGCCGGAGACGACCGGGCCAACCGTGTGGATAACGGCCTGGGCGGGCAGGCTGAAGCCGGGGGTGAGGACGGCGGTACCAGTGGGCTCAGGCGCCCCCTGGGCACGTACGTGCTCAGCGCAGGCGTTGCGCAGCCACGGCCCGGCGGCGGCGTGGATGGCGTTGTCGATGCAGGCGTGGCCAGGGACCCGGCAGCCCAGCAGAGCGCTGTTGGCAGCGTTGACGACAGCGCCCACACGTAGGCGCGTGATGTCGCCCTGCCACAGAGCCATCGCAGACAGCGGCCCGCTACTGGCCACCCGCGGCAGGGTGGCGACGTCAACCACGCCCCTGTCCCGGGCCTCGGCGTCCAGGAGGGCACCGATGGCGTCAGCGGCCTGCGACGGCACGGTGCCAGGCTCGCGCAGGGTCAGCAGGGTGTCCAGCAGCCGACGGTCCGCCTCGACCCGCCCGGTGGGGGTAAGCCGTGCGAGCTCGGAGTCGGAGAGATAGCGCCTGGCGTCGTCAACGGCCCAGGCCAGCGTCTGGGCCACAAGCGTCCCGTAGTCCTCGACATGCTGCCCTCTGGCCTCCCTCATGGAGCACCCGCCGCGTCGTAGGCCTCCCGGGCGGCCAGGACCTGGTCGGCGTGGTCCTGCGCCCAAGTCCGCAGTGTCGTCATCGGCCCGCGCAGCGTGGCACCCAGAGGGGTCAGCCCGTAGTCCACGCGCGGCGGCACGCCACTGGTCTCGGTGCGCTCCAGCAGACCGTCACGCTCCATGGAGCGCAGCGTCTGGGTCAGGACCTTGGGGGTCACCCCACCAACGCGACAGCGCAGGTCGGAGAAGCGCAGGGGGCCGTCGTGCAGGGCCATGACCACCAGGGGAGACCAGCGGTTCACGACGTGGCGCAAGACCGTGCGCGAGGGACAGCGCGGAGACATGACGTCATAGTCGATAAGTGGACCAGCACGACGGTCCTCAGTGACGTAAGACGTTGTATCAGTCATAAAAGCCTCGGAGCTTCTCGTAGTTTCCTTGAGGTATCTAGTATCTAGAACATACCATCACAGCACCTGCCGCCAGCAGAGGCGGGACAGGACAGCCGCCACACCTTTAGGAGGAACCATGAAGATCGCAGTCATCGGCGGAACCGGGATGGTCGGGTCGCGCACCGTCACCGAGGCGGCCTCTCGCGGACACGAGGTCACCAGCGCCACCCGCTCGGGCAGGCCTGCCGCCGACGCCACGACAGACATCGTCACCCGGCTCTCCGACGTTGAGGCCGTGCGCCGTCTGCTGGCCGACAACGACGTCGTCATCATCACGACCTCACCTGACCGCACCGGCGGACCGGTCCAGCCCACGATCGACGAGCACCGGGCGCTGGTGGAGTCCCTGACCGCCGAGCCGCTCGGACGACTGGTCGTGGTCGGCGGCGCAGGAGCGCTGGAGACTGAGCCCGGCTCCGGCCAGCTCATCAAGGACACGCCCGACTTCCCGGCGGAGGTCTACCCCGAGGCCAACGCCTACGCCCAGGTCCTGGAGCTCTACCGGGGCGCGGGCTCTGCCTTTGCCTGGTCTGTCGTGGCCCCGGCCCCGACGATCGAGCCCGGGCAGCGCACCGGGACCTACACCCAGGCCACGGACAGCCCCGCCGGTCCCCGGGTCTCCGCAGAGGACATGGCCGTGGCGCTGGTTGACGAGGCCGAGTCCGACGCCCACCGCGGTATCCGCTGGACAGTGGCCTCACAGGGCTGAGGCGCGGACGGCTCCCGGCAGCCGGGCCGGGAGACCCGCTCACCCGCCCCTACCTCGGCAGGCGGCCTGCCAGCCCCGGCGGCTACCCGAGGACCTGCCCCAGCAGCCCGGCCCGCTCCGCCAGGACGGCGAGCTGGACACGGTTGCTGGCGCCCATCCGCTCCTGGGCGCTGCGCAGGTGGGTCTTGACCGTGGAGGCGGAGACGTAGAGCCGGGCCGCGATCTGCTCGGTGGTCAGGCCCTCCGCAGCCGCCTGGACCACCTCACGCTCCCGGTCAGTCAGCCTGGCCCCGCCCTCACCGGACGGCACGGTCCCCCCAGACCACGACAGCCGAGTGCGGGGCGCCCCGGCACCCGCCTGCCCGGTACCAGGCAGCCCGGCGCAGGGGCTCCCGGCCTCCGCCAGGCTCCCAGGCCCGGCAGCGGCCCTGCCTACCCCGCCTGAGGCCACCGCCTGCCCCCGGGAGCGCACGTGTGCCAGGAGCGTGCGCATGGCCCCGGGCGACAGGGGGCTGTCTCCAGCCACGACCCGTCGCAGGCCGGGCACCAGCTCCTTGGGGGCAGAGACCTTGAGCAGGTAGCCCTCGGCCCCGGCCTCGATGGCACGCACCACCGCGTCGTCCACGTCCCACGTGGTCAGGGCAACCACGTGGGGGTGGCCCGCGGCCGCACAGATGCGCCGGGTGGCCTCGATACCGTCCATGACCGGCATCCCCAGGTCCATGAGCACCACGTCTGCGCGGTGGTGGGCGACGGCATGGACCGCCTCCTGACCGTCGTCGGCCTGCGCCACGACCTCAAACTCCTCCCGGGGGCGCAGGAGAGGCAGGATGGCCGATCGGGTCAGCGGGTCGTCGTCAACGACGATGATCCGGACAGGCCCCGAGGTGGTCGCACCGGGCTCCGTTGTGTGCACCTGCCCAGTCTACGTACCAGCAAGGCAGCCCGCACCCATTCTCACGTCGGGGCGGGCCGCCACGGCAGGTGGCTGCGCACCACAAAGCTGCCCTGGCCGTCCGGACCGGCCTGGAAAGTGCCCCCGCAGATCTCGGCACGCTTGGCCATCCCGCGCAGCCCCGTCCCGCTGCCTGCGCCCGCACCCGTTCCCCGTGCCCCGCCCACAGCCTCAGCCTCCCCTGCAGCCTCACCGACTGCCTGCGCCCCGACGTCCACCGCGTTGGAGCAGGTGATGTCAATGCCAGTGGTCGGCCCTCCCTCCACCCGCAGCCTCACGGTGCGCCCCGGGGCGTGCCTGCGGGCGTTGGTCAGGCACTCCTGCACGATCCGGTAGACGGCCCGGGACAAGACGTCGTCGGCCTGGTCAGCGCGGTCAAGGAAGATCGAGGAGGTGACAGGCTGCCGGGCAGCCAGGACGTCGTCCACCATGCCAGCCAGGTCCGCCAGGCGCGGCGCAGGCTCGGCAGCGCCCACAGGCTCACGCAGCACCGTCAGGAGCGAGCGCAGGTCCCGCATAGCGGTCTCCGCCTCCTCACGGACCAGTCGGGCCGCCTCCCGCGCGTGGTCCGTGGGCACGTCCTGGTCCGGACCCACGGCCCGGGCCAGGACGTCCGCCTCCTGCGAGCCACCCGCCCCCACCTGGCCGTCGGCCTCCTCCTGCGGCTCACTGGGCTGGGCTGCGGCCTCAAGGACTGCGGCGTGCAGGGCGAGCAGGGACAGGCGGTGCCCCAGCCCGTCGTGCACCTCCCGGGCCACGCGCTCCCGCTCCTCCTGCAGGTCCACGCGCTCAGCCAGGTGGGTAGAGACCCTGGCCTGCTCCTGGGCGGTGCGCGCGGCCTGGGCGGAGGCGGCAGCGGCGGCCCGGGCGCGCTGGCGGGCACTCCGCTCGCCGTCGCGGGCGCGCAGCAACAGCCCGGTGACCACGGGCAGGGCCATGACGAGCAGGGTCAGGGCGGGGGCGGTGCTCCCGTGGAGGGTTCCCACACCGTTGCTCTGGTCAAAGGCCAAGATCCCCACCACGGAGTTGCCGGTGACTGCCTGCACCGTGTCGCGGCCGATGGCCCGCCAGGTCCCGGCACCCAGCACGAGGCCGACCACCCAGGGAGCCGGGTCGCGCACGGAGCCGGCCCGCCGTACGACGGTGGTCATGGCGACCAGCCCTACCGTCGTATCCAACCCGGTGAGCAGGCCAGCGACAGAGGAGACCACGGTGACGGCGACGGGCCACCTGTGACGCGCGAACAAGGCCGCCAGGAGCACCAGGGCGAGGCCTATGAGCCCCAGGCCGGGCAGTGCCCGCATCGGGCGGCCAGTGAGCACCTCCTCGTGGGACATGATGGATCCCAGGCTTATCAGGCTGGCGAACAAGCACAGGAGGAGCAGCCCGGTCTCCCGCGCCACCCTGCCCACGACGGCTGCGAGCCGAGGCCGGGGGGCCGGGGCAGGGAGGTGGTAGGCGGGGTAGGGGGACCCTGCCAGCGCACCCGTACCAGGGGCAGCCGCACAGGGCGGGGCCGTCGCAGAAGCATCGGGGATCGGGTAGGCAGGCGGGGCTGCCGGGACCGGGTAGGCAGGCACACCCGCCCGGGCCGGGTAGGCAGGTGCACTCCCCTGGAGGGGGTAGGCGCCGTGCCCGGGGATGAAGCCGGGTGAGGTCATGCGGACACTGTAGAGCCTGCACCGGCCGCCGACCTCCACCGATGAGGCAGCCACCTGGCCACGGACCTGTCGGCAGGACGACCCGCACGGGGCTGCCCACAAGGCTGACTGCGGCGGCAGGCGTGGGCATCCAGAAGCCCTGTCCGAACAGACAGCTGCTCAGACCGATCGGTCGATGTGGCCGCACGCCCCTGCGGCGCAGCCTTGACCCTGTCATCAACCAGCGCTGGACGCCACCGCCCCGGGCAGCCTGCCGCCAGACAGCAAGGCCCTTACCGGTCCCGGGCGCACCTCTGCTGGAGCAGACATGACGCAGACCTGGCACAGATCCTGACAGGAAGGACCCGACCATGACCACCACACCTGGCACACCGCCTCAGCCCACACCGCCCCAGCCCTCCGCTCCCTACCCCGGACCTGGGGGACAGGTGCCTCCCGTCCCCGTGCCCGACGCTCCTGTGCCCTCTGGACCCAAGCGCTCGTGGTTCGCCAGGCACAAGGTCCTCACCGGCCTGGGCGCCCTCGTCCTCGTGTCCGCCCTGGCCTCCGCCCTCGGTGGGGGTGAGGGCTCCTCCGCAGGCGCGACCACGGCACCCAGCGCAGCAGCCGACGCAGCCGAGACGGACCAGGCCGCCGCAGGCTCTGGGGACAGCGCCGACACCGCGCAGGCTCCTGCCGAGGGCAGCCAGCCCGAGGACAGCCAGCCGCCGTCGGGTCTCACCTTCCCCGGCATGGCCGACGACGACATCGTCGGTCGCACGGGCGACACCCTGACAAGCAAGGACGTGAGCATCACCACCACACCGGTGACCGCCGGGGACGCCACCCTCGGGCCGACGGCCTGCACCACGGTTACCGTCGTCAACGGCTCCACGGACCCGGTGGACGTCAACGCCTTCGACTTCACGCTTTTGAACCCCGAGGGCGCCATCACCGACCCGGGCTTCAGCGGAACGGACACCCACCTGACCTCCAGCACCCTGGTCCCGCAGGGGAGCGTCAGCGGTGACGTGTGCTTCGACGTCGATATCTCCGCAGGCGGCCAGTACGTGGTCATCTACGACCCGGTCCTGACCCTGTTCACCGACCGCGCCGCCTGGGTCAACGAGCTCTGAGCAGGCCGCGCGCGGCGGCGCCGACCCGGCCGTCAGCCAGTACCACCAGGAGTACCGCAGCACCACCAGGAGTACCGTGGCTGACGGCTGGGCGCTCAGCCCACAGGCTGTGAGGCCGGGGCGGGACCGGTCTCGGCACCAGGACCAGAGTCAGTGCCGACGTCGGGACCTGGGGCCTGGCCGCGCACCGTCATGACCACCCAGTAGCACAGGGCGCCCAGGGGCGCGGCAATGAACCAGGAGAACGGGGCCAGTACCTGGCACAGGCGCAGTGGCAGCAGCGCGATGCACAACGCAGCCACCGCTGCGGGGACGAAGGCCGCCAGCGCGTTCAGGTTGACCCCGCGCTGGTAGTAGTAGCGCCCGTTCCTAGCCGGGGAGTACAGATCATGCAGGTCCACCCGGGAGCGCTTGTAGTAGAAGTAGTCGATGACCAGGATCCCGAAGAACGGCCCCAGCAGTGCCCCCAGCGACCCCAGGAAGTAGGTGATGGCCACAGGGCTTCCGTACAGGTTCCACGGGGTGACAGCGATCGAGGCGAGGACCGCGACGATCCCGCCCACGCGGAACGACAGCCTCCGCGGGCTCACGTTGGACAGGTCGAAGGCCGCCGAGACAAAGTTGGCGACAATGTTGACACCGATGGTGGCCACGATAAACCCCAGGCTCACCACGTAGAACACCAGGTCGTTGTCGATACGCGACAGCAGGTCGCCCGGGTCGTGGAACGCCTCGCCGTAGACCTTGATGGCCGCGGCCGAGCACAGCACCGAGGTCATGGCGAAGGCGGTCCAGTTCAGAGGCAGCCCCAGCACGTTGCCCAGCACCATGGAGCGGGCGCTGGGCGCGTAGCGGGCGAAGTCAGAGAAGTTCAGCATCAGGGTGGCCAGGGTTCCCACCGTCAGCCCCACGGCTACCATGACCTGGTACACCTGGTAGCCGATTCCGGGCGTGCGGCCCTCGGCGTTGGCCGTCCAGTCGAACTCCCACCCCGCCTGCCACAGCATCCAGGCACCCAGGCCGATCATGATCACCCAGATGACCGGCCCGGCCAGTCCCTGGAAGTGACGCACGGCGTCCATGCCGCGCCACACGATGACCAGCTGGACAGCGGACAGGACAAGGAAGGCCACCCACCCTGAGACACGCAGCCCCAGGACGGGGGCGTCCAGCTCCCCCACGAGGGGCAGCACCCGTATCATCAACAGCTCCAGGGAGACCGAGGCCAGGTAGGTCTGGATCCCGTACCAGGCGATCGCCACGATCCCGCGGATCACGGCCGGGAAGTTGGCACCCCACACGCCCCAGGTCACCCGGGATATCACCGGGTAGGGGGCTCCCGTCTCGTAACCCATGAGCCCGGAGACGCAGCACGCCACGAAGATGATCAGCGTGGCGAGGAGCACGCCGATGACGATGCCCAGCGGCGTCATCCCCGTCAGCGTCCCCGTCCCGATGAACAGGGCGGCGGCGAAGGTGTAGTTCGAGGCGTTGTGCGCGTCGTTCATCCACAGGGAGAACAGGGCGTAGCCGCCCCAGGTGCGCTCCTGCGCCGTCGCCGGGGCGAGGTCGTCGTTGAACAGCCGCCCGTCCGTGTCACCACGACGCAGCTCGTCGCGGTCGACCTCCACAGCTTCCATGGCTGACCCTCTCCTCAGGTCTGGGACACCGCGCCCGGCTCCGGGCCCAGGGCCACGGCCAGGGGGGCGTCAGCAGCAGGGTCGTGCGCCAGCGGCTCGAACTCGTTGACGGCGTCCAGGGAGGTCCCCATCGAGACGTTGGTGACACGCTCCAGGACCGCCTCAACCACCACCGGCACCTGGTCACGCAGCGCGGTCTGGCGCGCGCTGGACAGCGCCTGTGCCAGCTCCTCGGGCGTGTGCGCCCGCACGGCCCGGCACCCCAGCGCCTCCACCACGCCCACGTGGTCCACCCCGTAGCCCCGGGTCTGGGGGGCGTTGATATTGACGAAGGACAGCTGGACCTGGTAGTCCATGTCAAAAGCGCGTTGCGCCTGCCGGATCAGGCCCAGGTAGGCATTGTTGACTACCACGTGCACGTAGGGGATCTGGAGCTGGGCGGCCACCGCCAGCTCCTCAATGAGGAACTGGAAGTCGTAGTCCCCGGACAGCGCCACCACCGGGGTACTCGGGTCCGCTACGCTGGCGCCGATCGCCGCCGGAAGCGTCCACCCCAGTGGTGACGCCTGGCTGGCGTTGACCCAGTGCCGGGGGCGGTAGACGTGCAGCATCTGGGCCGCGGCAATCTGGGACAGGCCGATCGTGGTGACGTAGCGGGTCTCGGGCCCGAAGGCCCGGCACATCTCCTCATAGACCCGCTGGGGCTTCATGGGCACCTCGTCAAAGTGGGTCCTGCGCAGCAGGGTGCGCTTGCGCTCCTGGCACTCCTGCACCCAGGAGCCGTAGCGCTCCAGCGGGGCAGAGTAGCGCTGACGAGCCGCCTGGAGCAGGGTGCGCAGGGCGGCGCCCGCGTCGCTGACGGACCAGAAGTCGGGTGGGAAGACCCGCCCGACCTGCGTGGGCTCGATGTCCACGTGGACGAACCGGCGCTGTCCCCGGTAGGTGTCCAGGTCTCCCGTGTGACGGCTCGCCCAGCGGTTGCCGATCCCGATCACCAGGTCGGACTCCAGGAAGGTCGCGTTGGCGTAGCGCTGGGAGGTCTGGATACCTACCAGGCCCTGGGCCAGCCGGTGGTCGTCAGGGACGGCTCCCCACCCCATGAGGGTGGAGACCACCGGAACACCCAGGTACTCCGCCAGGGCAACCATGTCGTCGGCGGCCTCGGCGCTGATCACCCCTCCGCCACAGATAAGCAGCGGGTGCCTGGAGGCGTCGAGCATGTCGAGGATCCGCTCTGCCTGGTAGGCGGACATGGCGGGACGCTCCACCGGAAGCGGCTGGTAGGCGTCGATGTCGAACTCGATCACGGTGACCTGAACGTCAAGGGGCAGGTCGACAAGGACGGGACCCGGACGGCCAGAGCGCATGAGCTGGAAAGCCTTGGCCATGGTCCCGGGAACCTGGGCGGCCTCCAGGACGGTGACCGCCATCTTGGTGACCGGCGCGGCAACCGCAGCAATGTCGACAGCCTGGAACTCCTCCTTGTGCAGCATGGGGACGGCAGCCTGGCCGGTCAGGCACAGGATGGGCACGGAGTCCGCCGACGCGGAGTACATCCCGGTGACCATGTCGGTCCCCCCGGGACCGGAGGTGCCGATGCACACCCCGATACGACCTCCCCCCACACGGGAGAACCCCTCGGCCATGTGGGAGGCGGCCTCCACGTGGCGGGCCAGGACGTGGCGGATGCCCCCGTGCGCCCTCATGGCCGAGTACAGCGGGTTGATGGCAGCGCCTGGAACCCCGAAGGCCTGGGTGGCCCCCTCCTTGGCCAGGATGAGGGCGATGGCGTCCACTGCTCGCATTCGTGTCATGTCTTGCGCTCCTTCCTGTTCACGGCACTGCTCACAGCGTGCGCCAGGCCTCGCGCAGCACCCGCTTGGCGTCAGCGACCACGGCGCGCGAGCGCTGCGCGCCCAGGGGCTGGACCTCGAAGGCGACGACAGCGCGCTCAGGGGCGTCCTCACGCAGGTAGCCGATGTCCAGCAGGCAGCGCAGGAACTCCCGCACCTCGGGGACACCACTCTCACCCTTGGGGTGGCCGAAGTAGGGGTGCAGGTCCCCGTAGGCGGGGTCGTCCAGGTCGCGGATGACGCAGGTGCCGATGTGGGCGTGGTTGATGAAGTCCCGAGTGGCGGACAGGGCCTGGCGCGGTGTCTCCCCCTGCATCGGCAGGTGGGAGAGGTCCACCATGAGGCCGAAGTCCGGACAGCCTTGCGCACCTCGTAGGCGACCTCGCAGGCCAGCCGGTTGGTGCCCACCAGGGCGCACTTGTCCGTGGAGTCGTCAAAGGTCTCCAGGGACAGTACCAGCCCCCCGTCTCCCTGGGACCTGGCGTAGCGGCCGACCTGGACGACGGAGTCGACCAGTAGCGCCAGGGCCTCGTCGCGGCGCTGCGCCGGCCTGGGTCCGGAGAGGAACCCGATCTTGCGCGCCCCCACCTCGTAGGCCTGGTCCACGGCTGCCTTCATGGCCGCCACGGCCTGGGCGCGCTGGTCCTCGTCAAAGGAGTTGAGGTCGTACCCGCCCTTGAGGAGCCAGGGCTGGGCACCGAACCCGACGTCCACGCCGGAGGTGCGCAGCAGACCCGTGACGGCGTCGCGCTCCTTCTGGTCATTGATGCGGGTGATCTCGATCTCCTCAAAGAAGTCGTCCTCGACGACCTCGGCGACGGAGGCGGCTACGGGCTGGTCCCCGCCCGCGGCAAAGGGGTAGGCCATGAAGTGGACGATCCCGACCTTCATGTAGTCGTGCAGCGACTCCTTCACGATCATGCACCTCTTTTCCGTGTCTCTTTCCCTGTTTTCTCTTCTGTCTTCCTGTCTGGCCTGCTGCCTGACCGCGCTGCGCGCAGGAAGCAGGCTGTGGCGGCACCCCGTCGTGCCCGGGACCTGGGACGCCTGGTCTCGACCGGGCGTGCCAGGTCCTAGCCGCTGCGACGCCCCACCGCCCTGAGCGCCGCCTGGGCAATGTCCCGAGCCCGCAGGCCGAAGTAGTCAAAGAGCTCGTCCATGGTCCCGGACAGGCCGAAGACGTCACGGGTACCGACCCTCTCCATGGGGACTGGACGGTTCTCCACCACCAGCTCGGCAACGGCAGAGCCCAGGCCACCGATCACGGAGTGCTCCTCCGCTGTGACCACGCACCCGGTCCGCTCCACAGAGTCGAGCAGGGTCTGGGCGTCCAGGGGCTTGACGGTGTGGACGTGGAGGACCTCGGCCTCGACCCCCTGGGCGTGGAGCCGACGGGCGGCTCCCAGCACCTCGCTGAGCATGCAGCCTGTCGAGACCAGGGTGACGTCGCAGCCCTCGCGCAGGCGCAGAGCCCTGCCGATGTCAAAGGGGGTGTCCTCCCGGGTGACCACGTCCACCGCCAGCTTGGCGACCCGCAGGTAGACAGGCCCGTCCAGCTCGTAGGCTGCAGCCACGGCCTTGCGCGTCTCGACCGCGTCGCACGGACAGACCACCGTCATCTCCGGCAGGGAGCGCATGAGGCTGACATCCTCCAGGGGCAGGTGGGTCGCGCCCTCCTGCGCCGCACTAGTGCCCGCGTTGTGCCCCACGATCTTGACGTTGCGCCCGGAGTAGGCCACGCTCACGCGGATCTGGTCGAAGCCGCGGCCGGTGAGGAAGTTGGCGTAGGCGTTGGCGAAGGGCACCTTGCCCAGCAGCGAGAGCCCGGCAGCGGTTCCCACGATGTCGCACTCGGCGATTCCGATGTTGAGGAAGCGGTCGGGAAAGGCCTCCTGGAACCTGCTGGTGTAGCTGGCCTTGGAGCAGTCGCCGTCCAGGACGAACACCTCCTCGTGGCGACTACCGACATCCAGCAGACCCTGCGCGTACCCGTCTCGGGGCTCTCTGCGGGGCGCACGCTCCTGCGGCTCCTCCTGCTGCCCGCCCGGGGGACCCTGGGCACTGTCCTGGGGCTCCATCTGCGTTCCTGCGGGTGTCATACCGGTTCCTCCAGCTCCTCCAGAGCCTGGCGCAGCTCCTCGTCACTGGGTGCCTTCCCGTGAAAGGCCGAGGTGTTCTCCATGAAGGAGACTCCCTTCCCCTTGACTGTGCGGGCAATGATGATGGTGGGCACCCCCCGTGCCTGGGCGGCCGTCTCCAGCGCGGTGTCCACCGCACGCAGGTCGTGGCCGTCCACCTCAATGACGTTCCAGCCGAAGGCCCTCCACTTCGCGCAGACGTCGCCGACGGACTTGACCCCCTCGACGGCCCCGTCCAGCTGGATCCCGTTGGCGTCCAGGACGGCGCACACGGTGTCCAGGTGGTGCGCCGCCGCCGTCATGGCGGCCTCCCAGACCTGCCCCTCCTGAATCTCCCCGTCGCCGAGCATGACGTAGTAGCGCGCCGTGACGCCGTCGTGACGGGCGGCCAGGGCGGCACCGTTGGCCACCGAGAGCCCCTGGCCCAGGGACCCCGAGGAGGAGTCGACCCAGGGCAGGTGGGTGTTGGAGGGGTGGCCCTGGAGCCTGGTAGGCATGGCCCGGAAGGTCATGAGCTCCTCGTGGGCAATGAGGCCCCTGGCGGCCATGACCGCGTAGTAGGCGGGTGTGCAGTGCCCCTTGGACAGGAAGAACATGTCCCGCTCGCGCCACAACGGCTCCTCGGGGCGGATCCGCATGTGCCGCAGGTAGAGCACCACCAGCACGTCGATGGCTGACAGCGACCCTCCCGGGTGCCCGCTGCCGGCCTTGTGCGTCATAAGGACGATGTCACGTCGGCACTGGCGTGCCACCCGGAGCATCTCCTCCAGCTCCTGGTCGTTGAGCATACTTCTCTCCTTTTGGTCCGACGCTGCGTGCACCAGGTCCTGTCCTCCGAGCCCCGCGACGGGCCCAAGGCCTCGTTGCCGCTCCTGCTCACACCTCCCGTAACGAGATGTCCTGGGCTCCCTCCCAGAGGAGCCTCTCACCCAGGGCCGGCAGGTGCTGCCCACCCTCGACGACGGTGGCGAAGTGGTTCCCAGCCAGCTGTCCTGCCTTGGAGGCGAAGCTGACGTAGCCGTAGGCGATGAGCAGCTCGGTCTCGGAGACGCCACCGGGGTAGATGACGATCTCGCCCGGGTGCGGGTAGCAGGTCCCGTTCTCGGCCTCCAGCCCCAGGTCCAGGTCCCCGAAGGGAATCCACCCTGCCTGCCCGGACCAGCGCACGTGGATGATCTGGGACTCCAGCGGCAGAAGCCTGTCCCGCAGCGCCGCCACGGTCCGGGGAGCAGCCTCCTCCTCGTAACGTGCACGCAGGCTGAAGCCGCCGACGGTGATCTCAAGCCCTGTCATGATGACTGCCTTTCTCGTAGTTGGTGGTGCTCCCGGCCACTGCTCCTGACCGGCCTTCTCGGTGGTTGGTCCTGCTGCTCCTGGCGCTCACGGCAGCCCCCGGCCCCGTAACGACAGGTCACGCTGGCAGGAGGCTCCCGCGTTCGCGGCCACGCATCCGGTCCCTCACCGAGCAGGCCCACGCTCACAGCCCCAGGATCGCGGTCAACAGGGCCATCCGAATCGACACGGACTGGAGGATGGCCCGGAAGTAGAGCTGGTGGGGGCTGTCGTCGATACGCAGGTCCATCTCCCCCGCCCGACGGGGGAGAGTGTGGGTGACGTAGATCTGGTGACCCTTCTCCGCCTCCTCAGCCAATGTCTCGTAGCGCACGAGGTAGCGGTCCATCAGCGTCTTGAACTCCTCCGCCTTGGCTCCCGCCGGAGCGGAGCACCCGGGCAGGTAGATGAGGTCCTGGGTGCGGACGAAGTCGTTGAAGCGGTCCTGGTCAAAGTCAGTCTCCTCGCGCAGTCCACCGTGGAGGGTGGAGCGGATGAGGCTGGTGACCTCCTCAGGGGCGCGGCGGTCGGAGTCCGAGCAGATCGTCACCTCCGCCCCCAGGCGTGCCAGGCCGTAGGCCATGGAGTGCCCGGTGCGGGCCTCCACCATGTCAGGGGAGACCACCGCGACGCGAAGGCCCTCGACCCGCCCGAAGCGACGCCACATGGTGTAGAGGTCCAGGAGCGCCTGAGTGGGGTGCTCCCAGTGGCCCCAGCCGCCGTTGATCACGGGACAGGTCGCGGCCTGCGCCCCTCTCCTGGCCTCGTCCTCGTCGTGGTGGCGCAGCACCACCAGGTTGGCGTACTGGGATATACAGCGCATGGTGTCCTCAATGGACTCCTCCTTGGCCACCGAGGAGGTGACACCGGGGTTCGCCTCGACGATCGTGTGGCCGCCCAGGCGCTGCATGGCGGTCTGAAAGCTCATCCGGGTCCGGGTCGAGGGCTGGAAGAACAGCAGGGCGAGCACCTTGTCCGGCAGCAGGTCGATCCTGGAGCGGTTGAACAGCTCCAGGACCCGTCCCAGCTCGAAGAGGTTGTAGAGCTGGTCGTCAGCCATGTCGTTGATGGAGACAAAGCTCTTGCCAACATGGTCGACGGCGCTGACGAGCTCCTCGATCGAGCGCATGTACTGGGGCATTGTGTCCTCCTTGTCTGGCCCTTGTCGGGTCCTTGTCTAGCCCTTGTCTGGTCCCTATCGGGTTCCTGTCGAGGTAGTGGCTGTGTCCGTGGGCTGTCACGAGTTGGAACTACCTGCCGCCCACATCGCTCGGCCATCGGCGCGGTAGGGCTCAGCAGCGCCTGATCACGCGACCGCCCATGGACTCGCGGTCCACCAGGCGGCCACGAAGGAAGGTGCGGTGCACCACCCCGCGCAGCCTCCGCCCGTGGTAAGGGGTGAGCTTGTTCCTGTGCTCCAGCCGCTGGGCATCGACGACGAAGGTCTCCCGGGGGTCCATCACCACCAGGTCGGCGTCGCAGCCTGCAGCGATGGCACCCTTGCCCGGGATGCTGAAGGCCTGGCAGGGAGCAGTAGCCATCCAGCGGGCAAGGTCCTGCGGGCCCACGCCGTGCTCCTCACCAGCCGTCAGCACGGCCGCGGGCCCCACCTGCACGGAGGAGACACCGCCCCACGCCGTGGCAAAATCTCCGGTCTGCCGGTTCTTGAGGTCCTCGGTGCAGGGAGAGTGGTCTGAGGCGACGTGGTCGATAGTGCCGTCGAGCAGCCCCTCCCACAGCGCCTGCCGGTTGGTCTCCTCCCGCAGCGGCGGGGCGCACTTGTACTCAGTGGCACCGTCAGGCACCGTGTGCGCCGCAAAGGTCAGGTAGTGGGGGCAGGTCTCCGCGGTGACCGGGACGCCGTCGTCCTTGGCCCGGCGGATCGCAGGCAGCGCCCGGGCAGAGGACAGGTGGAGGATATGCACCCGCGCCCCCGTGGCACGGGCTGCCTGGAGGACCCGGTCGATAGCCTGAACCTCCGCCTGGGACGGTCGCGAGGCCAGGTAGTCGGCGTACTCCCGCCCCACGTTCTGGGGTGCAGCCGCCAGCACCTGAGGGTCCTCGGCGTGGACGAGTAGGACCGCTCCCAGCTCGGCCACCTCGGCGGCCACCCGGTCCAGCTCCGTGTAGCTCAGGTGGCCGTACTCGGTGATACCGGAGAAGGAGGTGAAGCACTTGAAGCCAAAGACCCCGCGTTGCCACAGGGGCGCCAGCTGGGCGGTGCCGCCCGGGACCGCTCCTGCCCACAGGCCGACGTCCACTGAGAGCCTGCCGCGGGCGGCCGCCTCTTTGGCCTCCAGCGCCTCCACTGTCGTGGTAGGAGGAGAGGAGTTGAGCGGCATGTCGATGATCGTCGTCACACCCGCGGCCAGAGCCGCCCGGGTGGCGCTCTCGTAGCCCTCCCAGCTGGTGCGGCCCGGCTCGTTGACGTGGACGTGGGTATCCACCAGGCCGGGCATGAGGACACAGGTGCCAGGTACGCTCACCTCCGCGTCAGCACTGACAGGGGCGTCGATACCCGTCACTGCGGTGATGCTCTCCCCGTCGACGACAACGGCGGCCGGGCGGGTGCCCCCCGGCAGGACGACCTGGCGGGAGCGGACGACCAGGTCGTGGTGCGACGGCGTGGCGGACGTGCCTGGCAGGGTGGCAGGGGCGGTGGTCTCCATGGCGGGTCTCCGTGTCTGGTCTGTCTTGTCTGTGTGGCCTGTGGGTGTGGTCTGGTGTGTTCTGTGATCCCGGATACCCACCAGTGCCGCCCGGTACTGTCCGGGGCCGCCGGTGCCTCGCGGCTGGTGACGGGCGTCAGCAGGTTCGGGCGGCACCTGTCCTGCGCGTCAGCGGGAGACAGAGTCCCGATCTGCCTCCAGGTCCACGGACTCCGCCTGGCGGACCGCACGCAGCACATAGGGGTCGTGTCGGGACAGGAGAAGGTGCACACTCAGCCCCAGCGCGGCGCCGATGAACCAGGAGAAGGGGCTGAGGAACCTGCAGGGGTCGGTCGGTACCACCGCCACGGCTACCGAGGGAGCGCTGGCGACGACGAAGGCCCACACCGCCCTGAGGTTCCACCCCCGGGTGAAGGAGTGGAGGCCGTCAGCGCGGAACAGCTCGGAGACCTGAACCTTCTCCCGGCGCAGGATGTAGTAGTCGGCGATGATGATGCCGAACAGCGGCCCCAGGACGGCACCCAGGGCAGCCAGGAACACGTTGATGATGACCGGGTTGCTGTAAAGGTTCCACGGGGTGATCACCAGGGCGATGCAGGCCGAGATGACACCTCCCCGGACAAAGGTGATCCTCTCTGGCCAGGCATTGGCCAGGTCGTAGGCAGGGGAGACGAAGTTCGCCACCACGTTGATCCCTAGCGTCGCCACCGTGAAGGTCACCGCACCCAGGATGATGGCTACCGGGTGCTCGATCCGCGCGACGAGCTCGATGGGGTCAAAGATGTAGTCCCCGTAGATCCTCAGAGAGCCCGCGGTGACCAGTACAGAGACCACGGAGAAGGCGATGAAGTTGACGGGCAGGCCCCACAGGTTCGCCATCCACACGGCCCGGCGTGTCGGAGAGAACCGGGAGAAGTCGCAGAAGTTCAGCAGGAGGGTGGAGAAGTAGGACACCGTCAGGGCCACAGCGGCTCCCACGGCGTGAGCAGTTCCCCAGCGGGCTGGGGACGTGGCAAGGTTGAGCGAGATGTGCCAGTCCGCACGCATAAGGATGTAGACGGTCAGGACGAGCATGACGACCCACACCGCAGGACCGGCCCAGTCCTGGAACCGGCGGATGGTATCCATGCCGTTGCGCAGCAGCAGCAGCTGGAGTGCCCACATGAAAAGGAAGGCGGCCCAGCCCAGGAGGCTCTCACCCAGGAACCTGGCCTGCCCGACCTCGGTGATACCGGGCCATATGCCCCCGACCAGCACGATGACGGCCCTAGAGGCCAGCCAGGTCTGGATGCCGTACCAGCAGATCGCCACGAATCCTCGCAGCAGTGCGGGCAGGTTGGAGCCCAGCGTGCCGAAGGTGATCCGCGCCAGGACGGGATAGCACAGGCCCGTCCTCTGCCCAGCAAATCCCACGAGGTTCATGAGGAGGAAGACCACGATGATGCCTACGGTCAGCGAGGCGAACACGGAGACGGCACCGATGCCCAGGGCGAAGAGACCAGCGGCAAAGGTGTAGCCACCGATGGAGTGAATGTCTGACATCCACATGGCGAAGAGGGAGAAGAATCCCCAGTCCCGGCTCCTGGCCGGCGCCAGGTCGTCATTGATCAGGCGGGGATCGACCGACGCGGTCGACTCGGTCGGGTGCCCGACTAGTGTGTCGTGTTCCACCGCAGCGTCCTTTCAGTCTTGTGAGCTCCACTCCACCCGCTTCAGGCGCCGTTGCCCGACCGGGTGCGCGCGGTCAGGTGACCTCCACGACCTCAGCGGACAGGGGCCAGCCACTGAGCCGCTTGGGACGAGGCTCGGCATAGGTGCGGACCTTGGAGGTACGCAGCCCCAGGTCCACCAGGAGCTCCGCGGTCTTGACCGCAGCAGCCACCCCCTCGACCACCGGGACTCCCAGCTCCTCGGCGAGCACGGCATCCAGTCCCGCCATACCGCCACAGCCCAGGACGACGACCTCGGCGAGGTCCTGCTCCACAGCCAGGCGGGCCTGGTGGGCAATTGCCTCCCGCGCCCGGGTGGTGTCCTCGAGCTCCAGCACGCCAAGACCGGTCGCCCGCACGGAGGTGCAGTGGCTCAGCAGGCCGAAGCACAGGAGGCGGTCCTCAATGTGGGGGACGGTGCGGTCCAGGGTGGTGACCACCGAGAAGCGGCGGCCCAGCAGCATCGCTGTGTGCACGGCCGCCTCAGTGATGTCAACAACCGGCACCTCCAAGAGCTCCATGAGGCCCTCCTTGCCGTGGTCACCGAAGCCGGCCAGGATCACAGCGTCAGCACCGCCCTGGTAGGTGACCACCGCGTCCATGACGGCAGCGGCAGCAAGATAGGACTCAAAGCCCCCCTCTACGGAGTCCGCGCCAACGACGGGGGTCAGGCCCACGACGTTCGTGCCGCTGCGGGCCACTGCGGCGGCAGCCTGGCAGATGCTGTCGGTCATGGAGGAGGTGGTGTTGACGTTGACGGCGAGGATCTTCATTGTTCCGCGCTCTCAGGAGGTTCGACGGTTTGCGTATCGGCACCTGGGCTCTCAGGTTCCGGGCTGCTGGGGTCCTGGACAGCCCGGGGCTTGCAGCGGGATGACGCCGTAGCACACCCACACTGCGGATCCACGGCGAGCAACTCACCCGCACTGGATACCTAAGAACTCAGTGCTCTGAGGTCTTGTACATCCATTACACCACCGACCGCGAACCTTGGCAACCCCGGCCCTGACCCGCTCCGGCCCCAACCACGACCTCAGGGACCGACCACTGCCCCCACCTCCGGCCCGACCTGTCAAGAACCGTAGGCGCCCCCTTACCTGGCAGCCGCCCCTGAGAGGGTTCTCCTGGCCGTCTCTCCAGCGTCGGTCCTGGCGGTGGCCAGAAACGTCAAGGAGGACGGCCACCGACGCAGCCGTCCTCCTCGCTCTCTTCCGCAAGACCCTCCCCCTGCGGCGCGCCTATTCACAGATGCGCAAATATGGCGACTATCACATTCCGGAGCGGTGAAGTAGTCGAAAGGCAGTCGCCACACAGATCACGACAGACACAAAGGCGCAGGCAAGCACCGTAGGCAGGGATCCTGCGGCCGCAGCAAAGATGATGAACATCCCCAGCACCGCCAGCAGCGCCAGCACCACAGTCACCGTGGTTACCACGGCCTCCACGTCAGCCGTGCTGACTGCGGCGCCCTCCGTCTGGCTGGCCTCCCGGGGCTGCGGGATCCCCACCGCCTCGACGGCGGAAGGACTGATAGATGCGGTTGTTGCTGACATGGCTCCTGCTCTCTGGCATGGGCGGGAGCGCGTGAGAGCCGTGCTCCCGCACAGCCTTGTACGTCTCGACAATCCAAGCGAGCATAAACCACCTCAGAGCACTGAGCATTGTCAGATGCCTCTCACCGCTCAGGTCCTAGGGCTCCTCACAACCTGACCTGGGATCGGCGCGGCCCCTCCCTGGCTGCCCATAGGTCCTCAGAGGCCGTCAGACAGCTCCCCGCCCTGGCGGTCACGTGCTGCCAGGATGTCGGCCCGCGTCTGCGCCATGTGCTCACGCATCAGCTCAGCGGCCCGGGCGCCGTCGCCGACAGCGACCGCCTCCTGGATAGCACGGTGCTGCTCAGCCACACGCGTCCGCACGCCCTGAGCCTCTGCGGCTCTGAACCTGGCACCGAGCAGGGCGTCACGGTAGGGGTGCACCGCAGCGGGGACGAACTGGTTGCCGGCAGCGCTGAGAACGGCGTCGTGAAAGGCGTTGTCCAGCCCGACCACCGCCTGGACGTCGTCGGTTCTCGCGGCCACCTCGTACTCCTCCACGCACCGCGACATCTCCGCCAGATGACTGTCCGCGCGGTGAGCAGCAGCCAGCCGGACGGCACCGACCTCCAGCATCTCCTGAACCCCCAGGACGTCGAGCTCCACCTCCAGCACACGCCCCTCGTGCGCGGCCACGTACATGAGGTAGCGCAGCTCGCGCCACCGGAACCGCGGCAGGAGAAACGTGCCCCTCCCGTGCACCACATTGAGGACCCCGCCCATAGAGAGGTTCCTCACCGCCTCACGCATTGTTGGCCGCGAGACCCGAAGGAACCGGGCCAGCTCGGCCTCGGCGGGAAGCGGCTCGTCCTCCACGAAGATTCCGTTGGCGACCGCGTCGAGAACCTTCTCAACGGCCCCTGCCACCATGTCATTGGCCACGCAGACTCCTCACGCACAGGCTCCCAGGATGTGGCAGCGTAGCTGGACGACCGCGCACGAAGGGGCCTGACCGACATCCAGTACTATCGCTCGCAGCCTACCCTCCACCCTGAGCAGTACGCTCTTCAGCGCGCTGCGGAGCCGCCCAGCGGCTCCGCCCGCTGCTGCCGCGACCCGGTCTCGGCCTCTGCCGCCACCGCCCTGGGCCCCCCGCCCAGGGCGCGCACCAACCACCAGTAGGCAGCCGCAACCACCCACACGAGCACGACCAGCGCTGCCTGCACCGGTACCGACCAGCCGGTACCGGGAAGCACCAGGACCGCAGCTCCTGCCGCCACGCACTCAGCAGTGTTGAACAGGACGTCGTAGATGCTGAAGGCACGACCCCGGTAGAAGTCGGCCGTGTCGCTCTGGACTATCGTGTCCACAGCAATCTTGGCTCCCTGCACACCTGTACCGAACACGAGGAGACCTCCGGTCATCCAGTACTGGTCGTAGGTCGCTACAAGTACCAGCTGGCCCGCACTGCCCCCACCAGGCAGGCCACCACCCATGCTGACGGCGAGACCCGTTCATGGGCAAGAGGAGTCAGGACCACGGCCACCCCGTGACCCGCCACCATCGCCCCATGAGGACACCGAACAACGCCAGGCCCCGGTCGGCGTCCTGGGGGGCAGCTAGCAGGTTGCGCGCCACCAGGATGACGGTGACGACCTCCATGCCGTAGACAAACCGGTGCAGCGCCATCGTGGTCAGCGCCAGACCCGGGGTGCCGCGACGCACCAGGTAGACCACAGCGTCGACCAGGTCAGCCGCAGCAGCCACGAGCCCGGCGCCCAGACCGGTACCCCCGTTGCCCTCCCGGCCGTCAGGCCCCAGCTGGTCAGGCCGCAACCGGGTCACCACCAGGGCAGCGCCGCAGTAGAGAAGGACCGCCGTCACCAGGCTGGCCGTCTCCTGCGGGCTGCCCTCGGGGAGTAGGAGCCGCAGCAGCACCCCGATGACGGCACCCAGCGCGGTGGCCGCCCCACCCAGGGTGGGTACGACGGAGTTGGCCACCAGGAGACGCTGGCGAGCCACGACCTGAGGCAGCCCGGCACTGAGCACGCTGAGCAGGAACCTGCTCGTACCCAGGGCCACAAGTACGAGCACGTAGAGGAGCGGCCCCCTACCAAGAACCCGCAGGACGACAGCGGTAGCAGCGATCAGGCCTGCCCGGGCCAGGTTGCCGTACAGGAGGGTCTGGCGCCGCCGCCACCGGTCGATGAGGGGACCAGTCAAGGGACCCACGACGCTGAAGGGCAGGAGCATGACCACCAAGGCGGTGGCGACCCCGCTGGCTGTGGCCATGCTGTGGGCCTGGAAGAAGAAGAGGGTGGCCAGCCCCACCTGGACCATCCCGTCCCCGGTCTGGGACAGCAGCCGGACTACCAGCAGGGTCCGGAATGCCCGGACGGAGGCAAGGCCCTTGAGGTCGGTCGTCAGCTGCATGGGCGCTATGGTTCCCGGCTCAGGGACTCAGGTCCAGCAGGCCACGGCACACCCTCTGCACGGCGGAGCAGATGACGGGACAATAAAGGTATGAGCGATAGAACCACGACTGACACCACGCTCTCCGCCGAGCACGTATCCTCCACCCCGATCGCCGTCCCTGTTGCGGGGAGCGGACCCCTGGTCCGGGCGCCGTGCGGTCCGGTGCGCGGCCGGTGGCGTACCGTCGTCCCGCCCGGCACCCTGGCTGACGCTCCTGCTACCACACCTGTCTGCCGCGCCCCCGACCTCACCAGACAGCTGACTGGCTACGGACGCTCCGCCGCGTTCTACAACATCCCCTACGCCGAGGCACCGGTAGGTCGGCTTCGCTTCATGGCGCCCGTCCCGCGCGCCCGCTGGCAGGAGGAGCGCGCGGCCCTCCTTCCCGGGCCGACGCCGCAACGGGGCTCGGTCTTTGAGGACCCCGCCATTCCAGAGCCCTCCGGCCCCGGCGAGGACATGCTCAACCTCAACGTCTTCACCCCGGTGCCCGGGCAGGCAAAAGCCGGGCTGCCGGTCTACGTGTGGATCCACGGCGGCGGCTGGTCCTCCGGGTGCCAGGCCAGCCCCTGGTACGACGGCGCCGCCTTCAACCGCGACGGCGTGGTGACTGTCGTCCCGTCCTACCGGCTCGGCTTTGACGGCTACGGCTGGGTGGACGGGTCCGACGCCCCGCTCAACCGCGGTGTACTCGACCAGGTCCTTGCCCTGGAGTGGGTACGCGACAACATCGCCGCCTTTGGTGGCGACCCCACCAACGTCACCGTCGGAGGGCAGAGTGCTGGCGGGGGCAACGTGCTCACCCTGATGACAGCACCCCGGGCTGAGGGCCTGTTCTGCCGCGGCATCATCGAGTCGGCGGCTGTCACTGACATCCCTGCCGACCGGGCTCGGGACACGGCCCGGCAGATGGCTGAGCTTGCCGGGGTCACCCCCACCCTGGAGGGGTGGCACACCCTGGACTACGACCAGCTCTTCGCCACCACCATGGACTTTGAGGCCCATCGCACCGAGCTGGCCGCGACGCACGCGCCGCCGCTGGCCCACAGGGTCCGAGCCGCCCTGGTGCCCGGCGAGGACACCACCATCACCTACGGCCCCACTGTGGACGGTGACGTCCTGTCTCTGGGCGTGCACGAGGCGGTCGCCCGGGGCCACAGTGCCGGGGTCCCGCTCCTGGCCATCAGCACGACGCACGAGTTCCTCACCGCGACGTCGGAGCTGGCTGATGAGATGGAGGGGCGCAGTGCCGCAGAGGTGCTGACCGAAGCGGGGGTGGACGCCGGGCTGGCGCGCGACTACGTGGCCGGGCACCCCGAGCACACGGACAGGCAGCACCTGCTTCTCGGCAACGTCTTGTCTGACGCCATGTTCCACCTGCCGCTGGTGGCCTGGGCCGAGGCCCGCCGCTGTCACCGCAGCACCCATGACAGCAACGCAGGTACGTGGATCAGCCGCTTCGCCTGGGAGTCGCCCGCCACCGGCTGGTCCACCCACTGCTTCGAGGTGCCCTTCGCCTTCGACTGCCTGGCCCACCCCTACTGCGACCACACCCTGCAGGGCAGACCGCCGCAGTCACTGGCTGACGCTGTGCACGGCGACTGGGTACGGTTCATCACCACCGGGGACCCGGGGTGGACCGCCTGGGACGAGCGCGGCCTGGGGCGCGCCTACGGCGACCCACGCGGCCCCCGTCCTGACGGCACCGCCGACGGCGAGGTGTACAGGCTCCAGCGTCGGCTGCTGGCCGCAGGCAGGAGCCTGAGGCGCCAGGACACGACCCAGGGGCGCAGCCCGCAGGACTGAGGTCGCGGCTGCCCGGCTAAGGCCTGGCCAATACCCGGGCGTGTGCCCTGCATAGCACGTGGTATCGCGGTACCACGCTCAGATGCAGCGTGCCGACAGCACCCCGTCGATCGCGCGCACCTCGGCAAGGACCTCGGGGAGGCGCTCACCCTCGATATCAACCAGGGTCACCGCCAGGTCGTCGCGGGACTTGTTGAGCAGGTTGGCGATGTTCTGCCCGTGCTGAGCCACGATCGTGGAGACCTGTCCCACCATGTTAGGGACGTTTCGGTTGACGATGACCAGGCGGTGGGTACCCTCCGCGCGGGCCATGACAGCCTCAGGGAAGTTGACGGCGTTGTGGACCTGACCGTCCTCCAGGAAGCCGCGTAGGGACTCCGCCGCCATGATGGCGCAGTTGCGCTCCGCCTCCTTGGTGGAGGCGCCCAGGTGCGGCAGGGAGATGCACTTGGGATGCTTGTGGACGGCCGTGGAGGGGAAGTCACACACGTATCCGCCCAGCTGGTCCTCGTCCAGGGCAGTGACGACAGCGTCGGTGTCGACGATCTCCGCCCGGGCGAAGTTGAGCAGCACGGCAGTGTCCTTCATGAGAGCCAGACGCTGGGTGCTCACCAGGCCCCGGGTGGCGGGAATGAGGGGGACGTGCACCGTGAGGATGTCGGCGCGCCGGAACACCTCCTCGATCGAGTCAGCCCGCTCCACCTCCGCGCTCAGGTGCCAGGCGTGCTCCACCGAGATCCCCGGGTCGAAACCGACGACACTCAGCCCCAGCCCTAGTGCCGCGTTGGCGACCTGGACCCCGATCGCCCCCAGGCCGATGATGCCCAGGGTGCGTCCGGGCAGCTCAAAGCCCACGAACTGCTTCTTTCCCGCCTCGACCGCCTTGGCGATCTGCGCGTCGTCGCCCGACAGCTCGTGGGCGAAGCGGGCGGCGGGGATGAGGTGACGCGAGGCGATGAACAGCCCTGCCAGCACCAGCTCCTTGACGGCATTGGCGTTGGCTCCGGGAGTGTTGAACACCGGCACGCCCCGCTCGGTCAGCGCCGCCACCGGAATATTGTTGGTTCCGGCCCCGGCGCGGGCCACCGCCATGACGGAGTCCCCGATGGGGGTGTCGTGAAGGGAGGCCGAGCGCACCAGCAGGGCGTGGGGCTCCTCCACACCACCACCGACCTCGTAGAGCTCGTCGGGGAAGCGCGACAGGCCAGCCCCGGAGATGCCGTTGAGTGTCTGGATACGGTAGGTCTTGTCAGTCATCTGTGCAGTCTCTTCCCTGTGTCTGGCAGGCCTGACCCCAGGTCTGGCCCTGGCCCTGGGCTCAAGCCCTGGTCGCCTCGAAGTCGGTCATGTAGTCCACCAGCGCCTGGACGCCCTCAATGGGCATGGCATTGTAGATGGAGGCCCGCATCCCTCCCACGGAGCGGTGGCCCTTGAGATTGGTCAGGCCCGCAGCCTGGGCGCCGAGGAGGAAGTCGGCGTCCAGAGCCGGGTCAGCCAGAGTGAAGGGAACGTTCATCCAGGACCGGGAGCGCTCCTGGACAGGGTTGGTATAGAAGTCTGAGGCGTCGACGGCACCGTAGAGCAGCTCGGCCTTGGCACGGTTGCGCTCGCCCATGGCTTCCAGGCCACCGTTATCCTCCAGCCAGTGAGCGATGAGCCCCAGGAGGTAGACGGCAAAGGTGGGCGGGGTGTTGAGCATGGAGTCGGCGGCGGACATCCTGGTGTAGTCCAGGACAACGGGGGTCGTGGTGCGAGCGCGCCCCAGGAGGTCCTCACGAACGATGACCACGCACAGCCCGGAGGGGCCCATGTTCTTCTGCGCCCCGGCGTAGATGAGCCCGTAGCGGCTGACGTCCAGGGGACGGGACAGGATGGTGGAGGAGGCGTCGGCCACCAGGGCGACGTCGCCCGCGTCAGGGACGTAGCCGAACTCGACGCCGCCAATGGTCTCGTTGGGGGTGTAGTGCAGGTAGCGGGCGTCCTGGGGGACGGAGAAGGAGCCCTCCTCCGGGGTGGTGGTGTAGGAGGAGGCGGCCTCGTCCGCGACGACGACGACGTCCAGGTCGTAGGCGCGGGCCTGCTCGACAGCCTTGGCTGACCACTGGCCGGTGTTGAGGTAGGCAACCGTGTCACCGGGTGCGGTGAGGTTAAGGGGGATACCCGCGAACTGGGCTGTGGCCCCACCCTGGAGGAAGAGGACCCGGTAGTCCTCGGGCACGCCCATGACACGGCGCAGGGTGGCCTCCGCGTCAGCAGCGCATGCCACGAAGTCCTTGCCACGGTGGGAGACCTCCAGGACGGACATCCCCGACCCGGACCAGTCGGTCAGCTCGGAGGCGGCACGCTCCAGCACGGGCAGAGGCAGCTGGGCGGGACCGGCGGAGAAGTTGTAGACGCGCACGGGCACATTGTGTCCACTTGGGCCAGGGGCGGCAATCTCGTGCACCCGTGGCGTGGTGCAGGAAGCCTCCAGTGTGAGGTAGTGCTCCACCGGGCGGCCCGGGAGCCGTCAGCCCTACCCGGGGCACAGGGGCTCGTGGCAGACGGTCGAGGCCGCTCACCACCCCAGGGGCAGTCGCGCCCGGGGTGCAACGGCTTGTGCCTACCGGGACCTGCTACCGGTCCTGCCCGCTCCGGGCAGGTAGCCTGCGAGCACGGGGACAGCGGCAGCCCACTAGGACCGCGGTCGGTCTCGCGTATCGGCCTACCGTCCCCCGGACCGGCCCTGGACCCTGCAGCCTGGGGCACCGACCCAGCACCTCCCAGCAAGGCGGCGAGAATGACCCACCTCCCGATCGACGGCGTACCTGCGCAGGTACCTGCCGAGGACCCCGGCGACGCGCCGGGTAGCCTCGGCTCGCGCCGTGTCGGGGCCGTCTGGGACCGGGTCGCGGCCGGGTGGGGCGGCCGTAGGGGAAGGCGACGAGCCGTCGTCAGCATCGTGGGCATCGTGATCGTGGCTGTCCTCCTGGCTGCGGGCCTACGTGCCTGTCTGCCTCTGGGGGCGTGGGAGGAGCTGCCCCGGACCGTCGCTCCCGTATCCAACCCGCTCAAGGGCATGCTCCCCTATGCTCCTGAGGACCCGCAGGCCGACCCCGACCTCTCCGACTCCGCCCTGCCCCACACGATGGAGTGGCTCTACCTGCCCCTCAGCGACGTGGTCACAGGACCTGACGCCTACGACTGGACAGTCCTGGAGTCCCACCTGGAGGCGATCGCTGCTCGTGGGCACCACACGGTCCTGCGCTTCTACATGGACTTTCCCGGTCGTCCCAGCGGCGTCCCCCCCTACCTGGTGGAGGACGGCCTGGTCACCACCCGCTCCTACAGCTTCTACCACAACGGGGTACAGGGCTCAGCCGCCTCGGTGAGCCCGGACTACAACGACCCGGACACGATGACGATGCTCACCGGCTTCGTCTCCGCCTTCGGGGAACGCTACGACGGTGACCCCCGCCTAGGCTTCGTCACCCAGGGCCTGGTGGGCTTCTGGGGGGAGGGGCACACCTGGCCCATGGACGGCACTGTCTCCTCGGACAATCCCCGGGGCGAGGACTGGATGGCCAGCGAGGCCAACCAGAAGGCACTGGTGGAGGCCTGGGACGAGGCCTTTGACACCACCCCGACCCAGATGCGCTACCCCACGTCGTGGTCAGCCTCCCACGACGTGGGCTACCACGACGACTCCTTTGGCTACGCCACCCTGGATACGACAGACTGGCACTTCATGGCGCTCATGCGCACGGCCGGGGCCACGCAGGCCTGGCAGACCAGTCCGATCGGCGGGGAGGTGTACCCGGGCATCCAGGACTGTGTGCTGACCGACCCTGACGACTGCGGCTCCGCCCAGGACGTGGCGGCCGGGCGCGACATCGACCTGACCGCCTCCATCCAGGCCACTCACGCTACCTGGCTGCTCGACGACTGGGTCTTCACCGGGGACATGGGGGAGCAGGAGCGCAGGCTCGCCGCCGAGTCGAGCGCGTCCACCGGCTACGAGCTGGCGGCGACGCGGTGGCGTGCGCGCGGCAGCGAGGTGGAGGTGGAGATCGTCAACGACGGAGTGGCTCCCTTCTACTACAGCTGGCAGGTGGAGGTCGTCGTCCTGGACTCCGGAGGCACCGTGGTGGAACGCACAGCTCTAAACGGCGACCTACGCCAGGTTCTGCCCGGCACGGCGGTCACCTTCTCCGGCACGCTGGACGTGCCCGAGGAGCAGGCAACGGTGCTGCTGCGGGTCGTCAACCCGCTGGAGGGCGGTGCGCCGCTGCGGCTGGCTAACGCGGGCCAGGACCAGGACCTGGAGGGTTACCTAACCCTGGGCCGCCTGGGGCCAACGGGCTCAGGCTCCCGAGGGGGTAGGGGTTCTCCCGAGGGGCGGGCCAGGTCGTTCTGACTCTGTGTCCCAGCATGTCCCGGCAAGTCACGGCATGCCGTCCATCTCACGCTCCCGGACGGCCGGTGGGCCGCGGTCGGGTCAGGCTGGGCGGTCTGCAGGCGACAGCGGGGGCGTCCTGCCTGGTCAGGGGGTCGATCAGGTTGACACCAGCACCCGGGGGAGCCGCCCCTCAGGCTGGTGGTCATCGGGCCGGGCGCCTCCTGACCATGGACGACGGCACCGTCACCTGCCCCCTGTCAGCCCTGGGATCCCAGGAGACCGGCCCTGTCACAGCGGGTAGGGGGATGCCGAGCCCTCGACGGCCTCGGTGAGGTCAACCTCCCGGCCACCCACGCGGAAGCGGTAGCGGCCCAGGAGCTCGACCTCCTCCTCCCGGGTGACCCACGTCCGCAGCGCCTTCTTCTCCGCCTCCTCCAGCCAGGCCGTCCGGTCTGAGACGCACCGGAAGCGGCAGGCGGCAGCCAGCTCGCGCAGCCAGAGCATCTGGGTGTCGTCCAGGAGGTTGCGACGGTGCCGGAAGAAGGCCACGTCCGGGTCAACCCCGATGACCTCTCCCAGCCATAGCCGACTCGCACTGGCTCGCAGCGCGTTGCGGGCCGTGGCGTCACTGGGGTCGTCGGTAGCGTAGTTGTCCCACATGGGGGCCACGTCCGGTCCAACCCTCACCGCGTCGAGGACACCGACGGAGGGCATGAGCAGGGCACCCGAGCCGAGCAGGAACACGTCCTCCCCCGCCGCCTGACGAACTAAGCGCAGGCCCTCACGGTAGGCCTGCTCACGGTCGGTGTCTTGTGCCCGGACCCCGGGGACCGCCGCGGCATTGAGGAAGTCGAGCTTGAGGTAGGAGAACCCCCACTCGTGGACCACCCGGTCGATGACCTCGTATACCAGGTCCTGGGCACGCGGGTGGGTCATGTCCAGGGCGTGGTAGTGGGAGCCCCAGTTGGACCCGGCCACAGCCAGCGAGCCGTCGGCAGCGCGAACAAAGGCCTCAGGATGCTCCCGCACTGCCCGGGACCCGGGCAGGGCGATGAAGGGAGCCACCCACAGGCCGGGGGTCATATCCGCCTCCCAGACGGCGTCGGCGACCGCCTTCATGCCAGAGGGGAAGCGTGGCCCCGCGTGCCAGTCCCCGACCCCAGCCTGCCAGCCGTCGTCGATCTGCAGGGTGGAGAACCCGCACCGGGCCACTTCAGGGATCTCCGCCGCGACGGCCTCCTCGGAGACCCCCTCGTAGTAGGAGTACCAGGAGCACCACACGCTCTGCGGCCTGATCTCACGGCGCCCCTGGTACGCCCCTAGCTGCCGGGCGTAGGCGGTCATGACCTGGGTGGCGGATCCGACCAGGATGACCCAGCGTCCGGGCCGCCCGGTCTCGGTGAAGGCCTCCAGGGCGGCCTCGTCCACGCGTACCCGGGGGGTCTCGCCCTCCAGGCAGCCCACGAGAACGGCACTGGGCCGGTCCGGTACCACCTCCCCGGCAGGCTTCTCTCCGACGGGTCCGGCGTCCTCGACCACGGCCACCCAGGAGGAGTGGTGACGGGTGGGGTCGTCCCAGAGGTCGTCGTCAGCGGTGCGGCGGCGAACCGGGTTGGCTACCCGCAGGGGCGGATCCGCCAGCCGTTGCCACCCCGAGGGGGACCACGACGTCTGGCCGGTGCGGTAGACCTCACCGCCACGCATGTCGTGGAGAAGACTCAGGTGTGCCGCGCGCACGTAGGCCTTCCCGTCCCTGCGGGTGACGTCGCCGTCGGTGGCCAGGGCGATGCTCCGGCCGCCTAGGTCAATCTGGTGGATCACGGGTCCTCTCCTGCCTGCTGGTGTCTTCGTAGTCCTTCCTTATGGACCCTCTGCTGTCCGCCTACACCGCAACCTACCGGGTCCCACGGCCAGGCGACAGGCTCCCGGGGCATCCTGTGGACAGCCTGATCGTCGTCGGGAGCCTCGGATGGTGAGAACCGACCCGCACGCAGCGACACCCCGCAGCACCGTGACACGCACCGCTACTGTCTGGGTCCAGTCCCCGCCCTGAACGTCCCCGAATCAGCCCCGCCTCTGGCCGCCCTCGAAGTAGGCGGCCACGCGCTCCTCCACCCGGGGGACGTCGCGGGGCACCGACCCCGAGCGCAGGGACTCGGTGGCCAGGGCGCCCGTGGCCACGGCGTCGCGAGCGCCCACGGGGGAGGTCTGCGTGGACCCGCCGTCACGCACGAAGCGCAGGAACTCATCCATGGTGCGCTGGTCGGCGCTGTCGTGCCCGGTCCCCTCCTCCGTGATGGGGTACTCGGCGCTGCCGTGCTCGCTGTAGCCCGAGCGTCGTGTCCACACCCGGACCACGCCCCCCGCGCCGTCGCCGAAGTTCTCCGCCCGGCCCCGCGTCCCGATCACCGTGTAGCTGCGCCAGTAGTCGGGGGTGAAGTGGCACTGCTGGTAGCTGGCCATGACCCCGTTGCGCAGGGTCATGAGGACCATAGACAGGTCCTCGACGTCGATCACCGGGTTGAGCCCGGTCAGCGCATCGGGCGGCCAGTGGTCGTGGCTGAACCAGTCGCCCATGACGGTGCCGGGGCTGGCCCCGTGGGGGCGCCGTTCCCCGGCGCCGTAGACCATGAGGTCACCCATCCCCACCACCCTGCGGGTCGTGGACCCGGCGATCCAGTGGATGACGTCGATGTCGTGGGCGGCCTTCTGCAGGAGCAGCCCGGTGGTCCTGGCCCGCTCAGCGTGCCAGTCCCGGAAGTAGTAGTCACCTCCGTTGCCCACAAAGTGTCGGCACCACACCGCCTTGGGCTCACCGATCTCGCCGCGGTCCACCACGTCCTTGAGCAGCCTGACCACGGCCATGTGCCGCATGTTGTGGCCCACGTACAGCCTGGTCCCGCTGCGCCGCGCCACCTCCAGCACCCGGTCCGCCCCCTTGAGGCTGACCGCCAGCGGCTTCTCCAGGTAGACGGGCACACCGGCGCGCAGGAAGGCGCAGGCCACCTCCTCATGGGTGTCGTCCGGAGTGGTCACGACCACGGCGTCCAGCCCGGAGCGCCCCGCCTCGGCCAGCTCACGGTAGTCGGAGACCACCTCGACCCCTGCGGGCAGGAACCGCCGGGCACGCTGGTGCCGGTCGTTCGCGGGATCTGCTGCTGCCACCAGTCGGGCAGGCACAGGGGAGGACTCGGCCAGGGCAGCCAGAGGACTGCGCGCGCCGACCCCCACCACGCCGACCCTCAGCTCTGTCACGGTCGCCTCCTCACCAGCGCTTGCTCCCCGTCCCATCCTGGCACAGACCCGGGCACGTCTGCGTCCGCACCCTCACGCCAGGACAGGTCTGCTGTAGCCTTCATCCCGAAGGTTCTTCCGTCTCTTCTATCCCGAGACTGACCTGGACAACGCCGTCACCTGCACCTGTAGTTAACCCCTTGTCGAACACCACGGTTAAGCCTATGACTGCACTGCTCGAGCTGGAGGATCTCGTCGTCTCCCGAGGGAGAAGGTTCCGCCTCGCCCCACTGACCATCCGCTTCGACACCCCTGGTGTCGTGGGTCTCTTTGGTCACAACGGGGCCGGGAAGACGACCCTGCTCAAAGCCCTGGCCGGGCTGCTGCCCCTCCGGTCGGGCTCGGTGAAAACCCCGGGCGCGGCACTGCCGACCCTCCTGCCAGACTCCCCGTTCCTCTACACCTTCTTGAGGGTCGGCTCGGTCCCTGACGTCCTGGGGGACTACTTCGAGGACTTTGACCGCGACCGCGCCCGGTCCATCATCAACAGCCTCTCACTGGACACCTCCAAGAAGGTGGGCGACCTGTCGAAGGGCATGGAGGAGCAGCTCAACCTCGGCATGACGCTGGCCAGGAGGTCGTCGGTCTACCTCCTTGACGAGCCCCTGGCAGCAGTGGACCCCGTGACACGCGACCGGATGCTGGAGCTCATAGGGCAGCACAGGCCCGCCGACGCCCTCATCATCGTCAGCACACACCTCATCGCTGGCCTGGAGCCTCTTTTCGACGAGTGCGTCGTGCTCCACGACGGCAGGATGCTGCTGCGCACGCAGGCCTCGCAGGCATCGTCCGGGCAGAGCCTGGAGGCACGGATCAAGGAGGCGATGCTGCGTGCGTGACATCCGTACCGAGGCGCGCAAGCACCTGGGCTTCTTCTCGGTGTGCGCCGTCGTGCTCGCCGCCACCCTCCTCCTCAGGGAACTCCTGGAGTCCTACAGATCTGTGACCGAGGTGGTCTGGGTCTTTGCCGTCATCCTCGTGTCGGCAGCCACCACTTTTTACGTGGGGGCGCACGTCTTCATCTTTCTGGTGCTCAAAGGAGACATCCTCCTCCAGCTCTCCACCCACTCGCCCCTGAGAAAGCTCCTGGTCAAGACGCTCCCGCTCGCTACCGGCTTCTGCGCCACCGGTCTCATCACCCTGCTGGCCTACGCCACGACGTGGCCGGAGCAGGGCAGAGCAGGGGCGGTAGCCTACGCAGTCTGCGCCAAGCTCGCCTCGTGCGCAGCCCTGGTGTCCCTGGCATGGCTCCTGGGGCTCGCCGCCGCAGGCCTCAGGGGGTTCTACCTGCGGCTCCTGGTCTACGCCGGCGGACTCGTCGTGCTGGTCGGCCTGCAGGCCGCCGCGGTGTGGAGCACGGCCGGGCTGGAGGGCACCGGGTGGGCGGTAGGCGCGTCCACCTCCTACACGGGGTACCCGGTGTACTACGGGCCTCTAGGCGTCTGCCTGGGAACACCGTTCACCACCGACTCGACAGGACCCTACGTGCTCAGCCTGGTCCTCAACATCCTCTGGATGGGGGTCTGCCTGCTGGCCGTCGGGCTGAGCTCCCGTCTGCGCCGCCGGGGCGCCGTGCGCCTGCACGCCTCCTAGCGCAGGCCGCGCCCGCGCATCCCGTCCAGCCCCGCCCCTTACTCCTGGTCCTGCCGGGCAGCCCACCAGGAGCGCAGCGCCTGACGAGCCAGCTCCTCACCCAGGGGACCTTTCTCCATGCGTAGGTCCAGCAGGAAGCGGTAGGCCTGGCCCACAACCGGTCCGGGGGCGACCCCCAGCTCGGCCATAATCTGGCTGCCGTCCAGGTCGGGACGGATCGCGGCCAGCTCCTCGGCCTTGCGCAGCTGGTCGATACGTGCCTCCAGGTCGTCGTAGGCGTGGTCCAGCATGGCGGCCTTGCGCCGGTTGCGGGTGGTGACGTCGGCACGCGTGAGCCGGTGGAGGCGCTCCAGCAGGGGACCGGCGTCGGTGACGTAGCGGCGCACCGCCGAGTCCGACCACCCGGCGTCGGCGTAGCCGTGGAAGCGCAGGTGCAGCTCGACCAGTCGCGCCACGTCTTTGACAGTCTGCTTGTCAAAGCGCAGGGCGCGCAGGCGCTTGGCGGCCAGGCGCGCCCCCACGTGGTCGTGCCCGTGGAAGGTCACCGTCCCGCCCGGCAGAAAGCGGCGGGTGGCGGGTTTGCCGATGTCGTGGAGGAGCGCGGCCAGGCGCAGCACCAGGTCGGGTCCGGGCACAGGCCCCTGCGGGCCGGTCTCCAGGTCGATGGCCTGGTCCAGGACCGTCAGGGTGTGCTCGTAGACGTCCTTGTGGCGGCGGTGCTCGTCCACGGTCTCGCGCAGGGCCGACACCTCCGGCAGGACGACGTCGGCCACCCCGGTGTGCACCAGAAGCTCCAGGCCGCGCCGGGGCCAGGGGCTGGTCAGCAGCCTTTCCAGCTCGGCACGCACGCGCTCGGCAGAGACGATGCTCAGCCGCGACGCCATCTGGGACATAGCGCTTACCACGTCGGGCTCAACATCCAGACCCAGCTGGGCGGCAAAGCGCGCGGCCCGCATGATGCGCAGGGGATCGTCGTCAAAGGACTGGACAGGGGAGACCGGGGTGCGCAGGACCCCTGCCCTCAGGTCCGCCAGCCCGTGGTGGGGGTCGACAAGCTCCAGGTCGGGCAGGCGCAGGGCCATGGCGTTGACGGTGAAGTCCCGGCGGGTGAGGTCCCCCTCCAGGGTGTCGCCGTAGGAGACGGTCGGCTTGCGCGAGCCAACCTCGTAGTCCTCGGTGCGGTAGGTCGTCACCTCCACGACCACTTCTCCCTTGCGGGCACCGATCGTGCCAAAGTCGCGTCCGACGTCCCAGCAGGCGTCCCCCCAGGCACGCAGCAGTACCTCCGTCTGCTCCGGGCGGGCCGAGGTGGTCAGGTCCAGGTCGTGGGGAGTGGTTCCCATGAAGGCGTCACGTACCGGCCCGCCCACCAGGGCGATCTCGTGGCCTGCCCGGGCAAAGGTGTGGGCCAGAGCAGCCAGGGGCACCGGTAGGGCAAAGAGCGCGCAGCGTGCTGTCGGGGTCAGGCCGCAGGCATCTGGCTCCTCGGAGAGCGGGGCGTGGGAGGGGGGACGGGTCTGCGCAGTCATCAGGCCAAGCCTGCCACGTCGGGAGCCGTCGGCGGCGGCGTCCCTGTCAGCACCCGGTCGGCTCTGGCCGTGACAGTCCTCATCGACCCACGCGGAGGTCTCGTCCACATCCATTGACACCGCTGTTGGACCTAGAGTATCCCTATGTCCTCCCGTCGCACCCGCACGCCCCGCGCCGCCTCGGCGGCTCGCCGGGCGGGTGCGCGCAGCCTCCCCGTCGTCGACGAGACAAGCGCCGGCGGCCTGGTTGTTGACGTCCAGGCTGGTCAGGCCTTCACCGCGGTCATCGCGCGCCGTAACCGTGGTGGGCGGCTGGAGTGGTGCCTGCCCAAGGGGCACCTGGAAGGAACAGAGACACCGGAGGAGGCCGCCGTGCGAGAGATCGCCGAGGAGACCGGTATCACCGGCCAGGTGCTGCGCCACCTGGCGACGATCGACTACTGGTTCGCTGGCGACGCGCACCGCGTCCACAAGGTGGTACACCACTTCCTCCTGGAAGCTGTCGACGGGTTCCTCACCACCGCCAACGACCCCGACCACGAGGCGGAGGACGTCGAGTGGGTGGCCCTGGACGACGTGGCCCGCCGCCTGGCTTACCCCAACGAGCGTCGTATCGTGGCGGCCGCCCGGAAGATCCTTGTGGGTGACGCATGAGGGGCCGGAAGGCACCTCACCGGCGCGGCCGCCGCCCCCAGAAGGTGGAACCGCGCCTGCCGGCAGCGCTGGTGACCGCGCTGACAGCGCTGAGTCTGCTGACCCTGGTGCTGGCCCCGGCCAGTGCCCTGTCGGCAGCGGCCCCGACCTCCCCGGCACCTGTCTCTGCTGCCTCCGTTGCGCTGCCCAGCGAGGTCGAGCTGGTGTCCGGCCAGGTGACACTGAGCATCGACGCCCTGGCGCCGGAGGTGATCCACGACGGAGAGGACCTCCTGGTCACCGGCACCATCGCCAACGGTACCGACGAGACGCTGTCAGGCAGCTCCCTGGTGGTCCAGATCCAGGAGGGCACGGAGGTCACCTTCGAGACGCTGTCCCTGTGGCTGGCCAACGAGCGAGACACTTCTCTGTCGTCACCGTCTACCACACGGCTGCCACAGCTCCAGCCCGGGCAGACCTCCTCCTTCTCCGTGACGGTCAACTCTGAGAACCTGCCGCTGTCCGCTCGCGACCAGTGGGGTCCTCGTGGCGTCCAAGTCGCCCTTACCGACGGCGGGGCCACTGTCGCTGAGGACCGCAGCATCATCGTGTGGGACAGCTCCTCGAGTGTGGACGCGGCCCGTGTCACCACCGTCATCCCTGTCACAGCCTCTGCCGAGGAACTGATGGTCCTGACCCTCCCGGCCTCTGCGGCCGACGACTCCTCGGCCGCAGAGGTGACCGTGACTGAGGTCCAGCAGCGGGTCCAGGCCCTGCTGGAGCTGGCGGGTGACGGCGTGGTCCTGGCAGTGGACCCGGCACTCCTGGAGGCTCTCGGTGTTGACGCCGGGTCCTTCCAGGGGGACCTGGCCAGCTCGACCCCACCCGACACCACAGGCACGGCCACCGCACCCAGCACCCCCCACACGGGGCAGCCCTCCGGACCCTCTCCCGCAGCCGCCTCCCCGTCTGCAGCACCCACTGCAGATCCGTCTGCCACCCCCTCAGGCTCCTCCTCGGCCCCAACTGCCCCGGCATCGCTGACTGCGGCCCTGACCCGTGCCATCGCTAACGGCGACGTCGCGACCCTGCCTTGGGACGACGCCGATACGGCAGCCCTGTCCCACCTGGGGGAGACCAACCTCCTGACCACCTCCGTCCAGAGGTCCCAGTCCTCAGCCGTGGCTGGTGCCGGGGCGGACCCCACGCTGGCCTGGCCCGTCTCGTCCCAGCTGGACGCCCAGACCCTGGAGGCCTTGCCTGACTCCGTGACGACGATCGTCGCTCCCGTTGGCTCCGTCCCCGTGACCCAGGATCTCACCTACACGCCCTCCGGAACGACGACGATCGGAAGTCGCACGATACTGGTACCCGACGAGCCCGCCTCGCTCACCCTGGCTGGGCAGCTGCCCGAGCCTCTCGACGACCAAGAGCTCAGCGACCTGGACACGCGCCAGCTGCTGCGTGCACGGACCGCGATCTTCACCCGCCAGGCACCATCTGTGGGTCGCGACCTGGTCATCACCTTGGACCGGGCCTCGGCCGCAGCGGTAGAACCGGAGGTGCTCGCGCAGCGGCTGGCAGCCCTGCGGGACACGTCCTGGGTCACTGCCCAGGACCTGGAGACCCTGAGGTCGCGGACGGTCGAAAAGGGAGGGACTGGGGAAACGGGGAGTGCCAGGAGCTCCGCGAGCCCGGACCCGTCAGGATCAGGTAGCAGGGACAGCGGGGACGTGGCCCGCACGGACCCGCCGGAGCAAGTCAGTGACAGCGACGAGATCACCTCTGGGATCCTGTCGGAGGCCTACCGGTCGGGAGGCCGCCTGGACTCGATCGCCTCGGTGCTCTCCGACCCCCGGGCAGCTCTGGGGCGAGCCAGTGACCTGGCGAGCATCGTCTCCTCAGCGTCCTGGCGCTCCAACCCCCAGGCCCGCCGCGCGTACCTGGACTCTGCCGTTGCCGCAGGGGACTCGGTTGTCGACGCGCTGAGCGCTGCTCCCTCCTCCACCATCAACATCATCAGCTCGGAGGCTGACCTGCCGGTGAGGATCGTCTCGACCCTGAGCCAGGAGGCGACTCTCCAGGTACGTCTGGTCTCAGACAGCCAGCGTCTCCAGATGCCTGACAGTGTCACTGTCACGGTCCCTGCACGCAGCCAGGTCACGACGACAGTCCCGGTCACGGCAGTAGGCTCCGGTGACGTTGACCTGACGATCGAGGTCCTTGCGGATGACGGTACGGCTGTGGGAACCCCGACCACCGTGCACATGCAGGTGCGAGCGGCGTGGGAGTCTGTCGGCACCTGGGTGGTCGGTGGCGTCCTGGCCCTTGTCCTGGTCTCCGGCGTGACGCGTACGGTACGTAGAGGACGCCGCACCGTCACGCCGACCATACCGGCACCAGCCCAGGAGAAGGCATGACCCCGCCCCGGCACGCCCGGCCCAGACGCTCCTTCCTTTCCCCGAACCCGCACCGGTCCCAGGCCTCACTGGCCCGTTCCTCAGCGATCATGGCCTCGGGAACGTTGGTCTCCCGTGTACTGGGGCTGGTGCGCAACGCCCTCATCGTCATCGCTCTGGGGGCTACCGGCTCAGGGGCGGCAGACGCCTTCAACACCGCCAACAACCTGCCGACAAACCTGTACAACATGATGATCGGTGGCGTCCTCAACGCCATCCTGGTACCTCAGATCGTCCGGGCACTGCGCAAGCGCAACGGCGAGGAGCTGGTCAACCGGCTCCTGACCGCCGCGGCCACCCTCATGCTCGTTGTCACGGTGGTGATCACCGCTGCGGCTCCCCTGGTGTTCTACGTCAACGCCTCCTCCCTCGCCTCGGGCCGGTGGCAGCCGGTCTCCTATGCCTTCGCCTTCTGGTTCATGCCGCAGATCTTCTTCTACGGCCTCTACGCCCTGTGGGGCCAGGTCCTCAACGCCCGGTCCAGCTTCGGCCCCTATATGTGGTCGCCGGTGCTCAACAACATCATCTCCATCATCTCCATCATTGCCTACATCCGGGTCTACGGGGCCTATACCGACGGGCAGGGGCCGGAGGTGTGGGACGCGGGCCGCATCACCTTGATCGGAGCAACCACCACCCTGGGCATCGCCGCCCAGGCCCTGATCCTCTACATACCCCTAGTGCGTTCCGGCTTCCAACCACGCATCGTCTTTGGCATACGAGGCCTGGGACTAGGGCAGAGCTCCAGGGTCGCCCTGTGGGCGCTGCTCGGCGTCGCCATCATCTCCCTGAGCACCTGGGCCACCACCAACCTGGGCTCAGCCGCGGTCACGGCCTCTGAGCTCCCTGAGTACGCCGACGTTGTGGTGCCGTCAACGACGATGTGGTCCAACGCCTACCTGGTCTACATCCTTCCCCAGTCCCTGGTGGTGACCTCCATCATTACCGCCTTGTTCACCCGTATGAGCGAGAAGGCCTCCTCAGGCGACCGGGAGGGCGTGCGCGACGACCTGTCACTGGGCCTGCGCTCTGCCGGGGTGTTCACGGTGCTGGCTACCGCAGGCATCTGCGTCCTGGCAGTGCCTGCACTCCAGGTCTTCACCCCGTCGATCTCTCTGAGGGTGGCCCAGGCTACCGCACCGGTCCTTGTCCTCCTGGCCCTGGGGATCGTCCCGCAGGGGATCTGGTTCACCACCCAGCGAGTCATGCTGGCCTACGAGGACACTAAACGGCTTCTTATCGCCGACGCTGTGGTGGGCCTGCTCCCCGTGGTCCTGTGCGCCCTGGCCTACCTCCTGGCACCGGCCAACCACTGGATGGCCTGGGCGGCCTTTGCCAACACCCTCAGCCAGGTTGCCGCATGCGTCGTCGTCGTCCCGCTGATGCGGCGCCACCTGCCGAGCCTGGACGGGCGCAGGGTCGCCACCACCCACCTGCGCCTGTGCCTGGCCGCAGCACCTGCGGTACTCATCGGCATGGTCCTGGTAGCGCTGATGGGAGAGGTAGACGGAGCCTCGTCCCTGAACCGTCTCCTGGCCGCCTCGACCCAGGTCGTCGTCGTGGCCTCGGTCATGTCCTTCACCTACCTCGTCATGGGACGGATAGTCAACGTCGAGGAGATTGTCGTTGCCTTCCGCCCGCTGTCACGGGTCCTGGTCAAAATTGGCCAGCGCCTGCCGGGTCCGGCAGGTCGATCGGTGCTGCGCCTGGCAGAGTGGATGACACCGACGACGGCTCCTGCTAGTGGCGCCCCCACAAGCAGGACCATTCCTTCAGCGCCGCCTCCACCACGGGCGGCCCCGGCACCTCCACCTCCGGCTGCTTCTACTGCACCCCCCACCACACCACAGCCTGCCCCGGCACCACCACCCCCGCCTGTGCCTACCACCGCCCCTCAGGGGGCGTCGGCGCACGGACAGCCGCAGGCTTCCTACCCTCCCAGCGTTCTTCCTCACGCCCCTTCCTCGGCCGACCGCGCTGGGCGGTCACCTGTACGACGCCCGGTGGTACCTGCTGTACCGCCGACAGTACCCCCATCGGTCCCGCCGGTCCCTCGTACCTCTCCGGCAGCTACGACTATGCCTCCGCCCGAGGCCGTCACACGCGCGACGCCCCTTACCTCCCCTCCACCACCAGCCCACCCTGCTGGCGCTGCGGTCACCCCCCGGGGCGCCGCTCCCGCGCCACCTCCGGACAGCTCCCCCCTGTCCGCCAACCTGCCTGTCAGCATAGAGCCGTCCACCGTCGTGCTCCCGTCAGGTCACACCACCGAGCAGGCACAGAGCCCACGGACCGCTACGATGGGTCCATCAGTATCTGACGGACAGTCACCCCGAGGAAGGAGACGCATGTCTGAGGCGACGCCGATTGGCAGTGGCCGCTACGGACTCCTGGGGACCCTGTCCACCACGCTGCCCCGAATCGTTCGACACCGCGGTGTTGACACCATCCTCGACCGCGAGGTGACCATCCTCGTGCTCACGGACGCCTCGGTCCACCGCGACAGTGTCATGGACGCGGCAAGCCGCGCCGTACTGGTGGACGACGAGCGCCTTCAGCGGGTATACGATGTTGAGCGCTCCGAGCCCTCCATCATCATCACTGAGCCCCTGGCGGGCCGCACCCTCAGTTCCCTGGTGGCCCGCGGCATCACCTCGGCGCAGGTCAGAGCCATCATTGGTGAGACAGCCCAGGCGCTTGACGCCGGGGCCCGTAAAGGTCTGCACCACCTCAACCTGTCCCCTGAGTCCATTCGGGTGCTCCCCGGGGGAGAGGTCAAGATCAGCGGGCTGGGGATCGAGGCCGCCGCTCTGGACCTGGAGAGCAAGGTCGCCAAGAACGACCCTCTTGCCGCCGACCGTGCTGACGCCCGTGCCCTCGTGGAGATCCTCTACTACGGGCTGACCGGCCGTTGGCCCGGGAAACGTCCCGGGATCCCCTCCGCACCTCGTCTGGGTGGCGCGCCCGTCGTCCCGTCCACGCTGGTAGCTGGTATCGACCCGGTCCTGGACGACCTGTGCGTGCGTACATGGAACGGGCAGCCTCCCATCTCAGCCGCCGAGGTCGCGCGGGCGCTGGGAAGCTGGGAGCCTGTCAGCGGCTACGTGGTCGACCCCGCTCGGGACTACCCGGCCGTGATGAGAACCAGCACCCAGCAGAACGGACCAGGCTCCACATCACGTACAGCAGGTACCGGGGTTGCTAGTGCTGCCCGCGGAGTACTAGATCGTCTGCGTCGCTCTAGCAGCACGGATAGCGGTGCTTCGGCTACCGCCTCAGCGACTGCCGCTCACGCCTCGCAGACTGCCGTAACGGACTCCTTTGCTCAGCAAGGTCCCGCTTACGACGCGATGGACGAGGACACCGTGGTCGCTGGCGACCTGCGTGCCGAGGAGGAGGCGACTCCTCGGGCAGGAATCGGCTACGTCCAGGTCACCGGCCCGGTCAACCCGATGCCGAGCGTGCTGACCAACGCCTCGGAGACAGCTCCAGGCGCCGCTCCTGTCCCCTCTGAGCCCTTCACAGGCAGCTTTGAGGTCAACTTCGACGACCTTGAGGACGAGGAAGAGGATGAGGTTGACGAGGAACTAGCCCAGTCTGTCAACCGTACCACGACCAGCATCATCCTCACCCTGGTTGTCGTAGCTCTTGTCGGCGTTGTCATTGCCGTGCTGATTCTGCAACAGCTGGCGGGAATCCGCTTTACCGACCCCGACGGACCAGCCGCCGACACGGTTCCCTCCGCGACATCGGCGCAGTCGGCCCAGGACGACGGCGATGAGGCGGATGAGCAGTCCGGGGACGAGGAGGACAGTGAGGACAGCGCGCCTATCACCGTCAGCGGCGCACAGAGCCTGGACCCCTTCGGCGACGGGAACGAGCACCCAGAGCTGGCTGACCTCCTGGTGGACGGGGACACCTCCCAGGAGTGGTTCTCCCGGTACTACAACGACCCCGGTATGGATGGCAAGGGCGGGGTGGGAGTTGTCGTGACTCTGGAGGAGTCTGCCGAGGTCTCTGGTATCGACATCCACGGAACCGGGGAGGGCGGATCGATCCAGGTTCGTGCCACGAGTCCCGAGGACCCTACAGGGGGCGAGCTGCTGGCTGAAGGTCCCTTCACCTCGCAAGTCACCTCATTCGACTTCGAGTCCACGGAGACGGCATCAGTTGTCGTATGGATCACGGAACTTCCCAGAGCCGCTGACGGCTCCAATAAGGCCACTATCACCGAGATCACCCTCCGATAGGTCCTTGCTTGGGAACAATCGCTTTTCATCCTCAGTTTGCTCTAGTGACACTGGTCCTTGTCAGCCAGCGTGCACCGTGTGCTACTCCCACACCAGGAGGATCATGATTCACGACGTCATCATCGTCGGCTCCGGCCCTGCGGGCTACACCGCCGCTATCTATGCTGCTCGCGCCCAGTTGGCACCCGTCGTGCTGGCAGGATCGGTGACAGCCGGGGGAGCACTGATGAACACAACGGAGGTGGAGAACTACCCTGGATTTGTCCAAGGTGTAATGGGTCCCACCCTGATGACCCAGATGCAAGAGCAGGCAGAACGCTTCGGAGCAGAGATCCGCTACGAGGACGTCACCGCCTTGGAGCTGGAAGGCCTGACCAAGCGTGTCGTCACGGATGAGGGCACCTACGAAGCCCGTACAGTGATAATCTCTACCGGCTCAGAGTACAGGCACCTGGGGCTAGAGGCTGAGGACCGCCTTTCCGGCCACGGGGTGTCCTACTGTGCGACATGCGACGGGTTCTTCTTCAAGGACCAGGATATCGTCGTGGTCGGCGGGGGTGACTCCGCGATGGAGGAAGCCACGTTCCTGACTCGGTTCGCCAGGTCAGTGACCGTTGTGCACCGCCGTGACGAGCTGAGGGCCTCCGCAGTTATGGCACAGCGTGCCCACGACGACCCCAAGATCACCTTCGCCTGGAACTCCACTGTGGCTGAGTTGCACGGTCAGGACTCCCTGACCAGCGTGACGCTTGAGGACACGGTGACCGGGAAGCGGCGTCAGCTCGAGGCAACCGGGTTGTTCGTGGCAATTGGTCAGATTCCCCGTAGTGAGTTGGTAAAAGACGTGCTGGACCTGGACGAGGCAGGATACATCCAAGTCGAGGCTCCGTCGCAGCGCACTCGCTTACCAGGCGTCTTCGCCTGTGGCGACGTCGCTGACCCGGTCTACCAGCAGGCTGTCACGGCAGCCGGGTCGGGCTGCCGCGCGGCCCTAGACGCAGAACACTACTTGGCCACGCTGTGAGGTGGAGCTGCGACTGGGCGTAGTGGCCCGAAGCAGGCCCGCTCTACGGTAGACAAGGAGGCACGATACCCGTCATCAACTCCACTGCGTATAAGTGCGCAGCTCGGACGCCAACGCAACCTATATCTGCGCGTCGCGTCGGAAAGACACACCACCCCTACTAGCGATACCGACGTACCAGGCTACGACTCATCCTAGGAGAACACCATGTCTGCTGCTCTTGACGTCACCGATGCCACCTTTAACGAGGAGGTTCTCGGCTCTGACAAGCCCGTTGTCATCGACTTCTGGGCCGACTGGTGCGGCCCTTGCCGCCAGATGGCACCGATTGTCGACGAAGTAGCGACCGAGCTGGGAGAGCGGGTGAAGTTCGTCAAGATCAACGTCGACGACAGCCCAGCCACCGCGCGGTCCTTTGGGATACGGTCTATTCCGACCTTTGCGGTCGTCCGTGACGGTGAGACATTCCATCAGTTCGCCGGCTCACGCCCCAAGGCCTCGTTCAAGGCCGAGGTGGAGAAGGTCTTGGATTGAAGATCTGGAGTCCGAAGTAGGGGGTGTGCCAGCCCAGCCGGTGCTGGGTTGGCACACCGCGCCTCATGTGACTGCCTGTTCCTGACCCAACGGCACGTGCCCAGTCGCGGACACGTACACACCGAAAACCACCGATGGTCCCCTAGAATGACAGTCATCACAACCACCCGGGCATGATAGAAGACAGTACATGCACTATATCTCTACCCGAGGCGGGATGCGTCCAGCCCGTTTTACCGAGGTCCTGTTGTCCGGCTTGGCGCCAGACGGGGGACTGGTAGTCCCCCTTGCACTACCATCACTCAGCGCAGACTGCCTTGAGGCATGGAGATGCCTGGACTACGCAGCCCTGGCTTCCAAGGTGATCGGTCTGTTCGCCACCGACGTCCCTGAGGCCGATCTTCAGACTATGACTGCCGTCGCCTACGGGCCGCAGCGGTTCCCAGCACCTGTGGTACCGGTGCGCGATCACAGCGCAGTTGTTGCAGGGCTGCACCTCGTGGGCTTGTCTGAGGGCCCCACCATGGCCTTTAAGGACCTGGCGATGCAGTTCCTGGGCCAAGCGGTGCCCTATGTCCTGGACAAGCAGGGACAGGTGCTCAATATTCTAGGAGCAACATCCGGAGACACTGGATCGGCTGCTGAGCACGCCTTCCGGGGGCAGGACGCAGTGAACGTCTTCATGCTTTCACCGGCAGGCCGGATGAGTCCCGTCCAGCGGGCGCAGATGTACTCTCTGCACGATCCAAATATTCACAACATCGCCGTTGAGGGCGTGTTCGACGACTGCCAGGACCTGGTCAAGACCCTCAGCAACGACATCGCCTTCAAGGAACGTTACTCGCTGGGAGCCGTCAACTCCATCAACATCGGACGAATCGTGGCCCAGGCGGTCTACTACGTGTGGGCGTGGTTGCGTGTCACAGACCGGGTGGAAGAGCGGCGACGTTCTGACTTCCAGGTCGACGTATGTGTTCCCTCGGGCAATTTCGGCAACGTCTATGCAGGTCATATAGTGCGCAGCATGGGACTGCCGATCCGTAGACTCATCGTGGCAACCAACGAGAACAACGTTCTGGAAGAATTTTTTTCTACTGGAATCTACACGCCGCGAAGCGCAGAGGCTACCCTCGCCACGTCTAGTCCTTCCATGGATATCTCCAAGGCTTCTAACCTGGAGCGGTTCCTTTGGTCTCTTCTGGGACCGGAGCGGTTCTCGCGCGCCTGGAGGGAACTGGAGGACTGCGGCTCACTGGATCTGTCGGACCAGGTAGAGCGCATACGCGAAGAGTTCGGTTTCATTGCCATGTCCTCCTCCCACGCCAAACGCCTAGAGACAATTCGCTTTATGAGTAGCCACGGTGTCACCGTCGACCCGCATACCGCCGACGGTATCACCACGGCCCTGAACCTTATGGAGCCCAGTTTCCCGACACTGGTATTGGAGACTGCAAGACCGGAAAAGTTTCTCGGCACCGTTGGGGAGGCCCTTGGGTTCCCCCAACCGATCCCAAATACCGTCAGCAAACTCCTGGCGCTTCCTCAGCGAAAGACAACAATTACCGCCGACGAGCAAGAACTGAGAACCATTATCGCTACGAACGCGGTCACAGCCAACTCATCGACCTTCCAGTAGCCACTCTGGTAGAAGGATCCTGGCTCTGCAAGTGTGTTGGGGTAGAGAGGCGAGGGCTACTTTTATCTGGCAGAATTGGAGCGGTAACATATGGCCTCGAACTGAGAGCGGTCTCGAACCCCACAGCTCAGCTGCGACGATCGTTCTTCACAGATCAGCCGGTGACCAGTTGGCTGCCAGCCGACTAGCCGGAGTGACCTGAGTCTGGTCAAGAAACCTTCCTGCCATCTATCCTTGTCAGACTTGGCACTGACCGTAGCACCAGAGGTCGTCATGGAAGGAGTTCCTCGTGGAAGAGATGAGCCAGGTCAAGGGAAACCGACTTGACCCATGGCTAGACAGCTATGCCACACGTGCCCACGGCCTGAGGGCGTCTGAGACACGTTCCCTGTTTGCAGTCGCCTCGCGTCCTGAGGTGGTCTCGTTAGCGGGCGGAATGCCCAATCTCAAAGATCTACCTCTTGACCGCATCGCCGACGCAACTGCCGAAATGATCCGCAAGGACGGAGGTAAGGCACTGCAGTACGGAAACGGGCAGGGGTTGCCGCGGCTTCGTGAGCACGTCACCGAAGTTATGGCTCTGGAGGGTATCGACGCAGGAGCCGACGACGTCATCATCACCACGGGCTCGCAGCAAGCCGTCGATATAGTTACCGAACTGTTTATTGACCCGGGCGACGTAATCCTTGCCGAGGCGCCAACATATGTTGGTTCTCTATCGATCTTCTCCACCTACCAGGCTGATGTACAGCATGTGGCCATTGATGCCCACGGCGTCATCCCCGAAGCCTTGGAGGAGGCGATCCTCAGGACCAAACGAGAAGGTCGAACTATTAAATTTTTTTACTGTTTGCCCAACTTTCATAACCCTGCTGGCGTCACTCTCAGCGAAGAACGTCGCCCGCTTGTCATTGATATATGCCGTCGACACCATATTCTTATCGTTGAAGACAACCCCTACGGACTGCTTGGCTTTGAAGGTCAGACTTACACAGCACTCAAGACGCTCGCCCCGGATGACGTAATCTATCTTGGGTCCTTCTCGAAGATCTTTGCGCCTGGGTACCGTGTGGGCTGGGCTGTCGCTCCTCCAGCGGTAAAGGAAAAGATGAAGCTCGCTTCCGAGGCCGCTATTCTTTGTCCGTCCTCTGTTGGCCAGTACTCTATCTCGATGTACCTGGAGCAGTTCGATTGGAAGAAGCAGATCGGGGAGTTCCGTACCATGTACAGGGAACGGCGAGATACCATGGTGGGAGCCCTAGAGGAGTACTTACCGGTGTGCCGCTGGAACGTCCCGGACGGCGGCTTCTATGTGTGGGTTGGACTCCCTGAAGGTATTGACGCTAGAGAAATGCTTCCCCGTGCAGTGACAAATCTCGTTGCCTATGTCTCTGGCACAGCCTTCTACGCAGGAGGAAAAGCCGGCCAAGACCACCTTCGGCTTTCCTTCTGCTACCCAGAGCCGGTTGATATTAGGGAGGGAGTCCGGAGACTGTCCCAAGTTATTAGTCGCGATCTGGAGAACTACAGATTGTTTGGCCCTACTTCGTACCGTGACTCACTAGGTATAACTGCCCCAGGCCCAGATCAGGTTTAAGGAGAATCATGACCAAGACTCCTCAGTCAGAACCGCTACGTATCGCTATACTCGCAGGAGGCCTCAGTCACGAACGGGATATTTCGCTACGCTCAGGCAACCGTGTAGCCCAGGTTCTCAAGCAGGATGGGCATTCCGTGCTCGTCCTCGACGTCGACGCCCGTATGATTAGTTCTCTACGCGCTTTCGGCCCTGATGTAGTATGGCCCTTAGTTCATGGAAGCCACGGTGAGGACGGTGGACTTCAGAACACTCTTATCGCACTGGGGCTTCCTTATGTTGGCACACATTCGGATGGGTGCCAGCGTTCGTCCTTCAAGCCGACTGCTAAGGCTACCGTACGAACCGGCGGCGTACTTACCCCGGATTCCCTCACGCTGCCACGCGCATACTTTAGCCAGTTAGGCGCTCAAGACGTTCTCGGTGTTGTTGCTGGGCACCTAGGGTTTCCACTTGTCGTCAAGCCAAATCAAGGCGGTTCAGGTCTTGGTGTATCCGTCGCCTTTAACGCAGATGAACTTCGGGCGGCAATGGTTGCTTGCTTCTCCTATGACGACCGTGCGCTTATTGAGAAGTATGTTGAAGGAACAGAGATTGCGGTGTCTGTTGTCGATACCGGAGCGGGACCACGTGCACTACCCCCGGTCGAAGTAGTTTCTCAAGGTCAATACGACTTCGATGCGAGATACAATCCTGGTCGGTCTGAATACTTTGTGCCAGCCAGACTTAGCGGTGACGATGCAGACAAGGTCAAAGAGACAGCTCTGGCGGTTCACCGCACGCTAGGCCTTGGTAATCTGTCGCGGACCGACTTAATTCTCGACGCCCACGGCACACCCTGGTTTATTGACGTCAATGTAGTCCCTGGAATGACAGAAAACTCACTTCTACCCATGGCCATCAAAGCAGATGAGGAACTTGGGGACCTCTATGATGCCTTGGTGAGAAATCCTTTGGTCCAGCCCTAATGCTTCACTATCGTTCTACCAGTTATGCCGCAGGTGACGAGGGTAGTCATGTCTATATACAGCGCCAGCAATAGGCTCTGACGTCTCAGGAGAGTTCTTTCTGATAGTCTTCCGTGCGGCTCTGCTACTGCAGACGCGTATATCCACGGTTGTCAATAACAGCAATATCCGTTTCTAGCGGATGCCCGTTTCTGTTCCAGTACCTGCTGCATTGATAGTAACATCGGTATAGTTCGCCTGGATGTCAACTTCCTGGTTTAAAATTCATAACAAATACTAGGCGAATATTACCTTTCAACACTTCAACACACTTGGTGACAGAGAAGTTAGCGCAGGCACACCAAGACCTCGCTAAGTCGCTATATAACTCACATATGGTAGCTTCAACTATTCTATGTGTGGAAGGTAGATTCCCACAGGCAATCACGCATGCATGATAACCAGCAGAATGCATTAACATTATTCACTCATTGAAGTGGATTAGCGGTTTGTGCTGGCACTACCTGTAAGTAGCCTTCCGGCAGCGGAGTCCGCATTCACTGCGCCACCCATTCGTTCTGCCCCCAGTGGACCTTTGCATTGAGGTGTCAGCACATAACGATCAAACCCACCACCCTTTAGGCCACAAAAGTGATTCGTATATTATATATAGATCATTTTGTACATAAAATGGTATTGACACCCCGTCTTACCACACATACGCCATGTTAAAGACATTGTCCACTCGTGGGTCATTTACTGCGCATATAGCTTTCATCGACCCGCTCCTATATGGTGAGAGTCTTCGCTTAGCGCCACCATCATCCTGTAGCAGGATATTTCATAACTCGACTTTTAAAGTACCATGCAGTATGGGGCTTGGTATCCATAGTCCACACAGCAACTACCAGCAAATACGGCGTATTGGACTATTGCCTATATTCTGCACACCACTCTATATCTCGTCGGTTATGTTAACTGAGGAGTTCGGTTAATTACCGTCAACACAGTAACCTATAATGGCCACCAGATGTCACTACAAATACCTTTATGTGTTGTTAGTGATCTACACACACCTCTGGTACTGAGCAGCCTTAGCACCCAACATTACTACTATTATCGTACTCTAGTTATACTCCCCATGACCCGTTGAGCATATATATGTGTGCGACTGTGCCGGGATTCATTTGGTATATACATTCCTAAGACATAGCCTTAACCTCGAGCCAGTGTACAACTATCTGTACAGTAGCGAATAATCACCTGTAGCACGGCCTGATCATAGTGCCTATCCACAAATACGCTCACCCATGGGGTTTAATAATAACTGTAGTCTACCTAGTTCAAGCGTCACCTAAGCTGTCGCAGCCCTTGAACTATATTTTATTCACGCAAGACACTACCTTGGCTCAGTGCATGTAATAATGAATGCTACAAACCATTTGCGTCTGTACAACACACGGTATGTATGCTAGCGGAACCAGTTTGTAACAGAAATCTCTAATGAGTCGACGTGATTTTCACATGCTACATGCGATAAGTAAGCATGTTTCACGTGAAACACTTCCTTGCAACCAGAAGCACCTGCTCGTGAATACTCAGCGCGAATGTTTCCGTGTCCACGCTAGGACCTTTGTATACGGGACTGATTCATGCACCGACGTCTGCTCCCATACTGTAGGTGCGACGAATCACTTGCACGTGAAGTGTTAATGTTAGGTCTATACAGATCGACACATGTCTGCACCCGGGCTCTATCCGACCTAGGAAGAATGTGATGATCAGGCAATTAATAACCATTTTGAGTATTAATGTGTAAACAATACTTTCGAATAACTAAAGTATCGTGAGTATATCTTCGTACTGTAAAGTACTATTCATCGAAAAAACGCAATTAACGATCCTACTGCACATCCCAAGTACAGAAATATGTAAAACACTTCGGTATTATCGCGAATCAGTTCACAACACGGTACGCCAATGGGGCAAATGAGCCTGTCTATTGTCTAACGATCACGTTTCACGTACATCTCTGCGGACGCTTTCGCCAGCGACAGTTGCTAGGCAACGAGTTAATAGTTCGCGATCGACATATCGAGTATGGAATTACATGCCATCAAAAAGTTATACGCATCTAACACACAACACACTCACCTATATGTAGAAACTGCTATGTATATCAAGCAACTATAGTTGGTACAGGCACCGTGTATATGTCTGCATTGTCAAAACCTATGCGCAATTTTCATTGATGCGAAGTATCAGCAGACTAATACTGCGATCAACTTGTTCCCAACACTGAGTCATCACGCCATGTTTCACGTGAAACAGTTACATGTAAAACTGCATGTGTTTACTGCACCGCATGCAGCAAGCGACGGGAAACAATATCAAGACAAACTTATCCCAGCTATCGAAAAATCAACAGTCTAGTTTGCATACATTACACGTCCGTCCGAACGACAACGAAGCAGCCTACATACGCAACAAGAGCGACTATTAGCAATCACAACTTCCGATACACAGTACTAAGTATAGCAAGTCAAAACAGCCAGAGCAGCATGAAGTACCATAACCGAACAATAACTTGAAAAGCGCGAATAGGTCGATAGAAAGCCATTTGACATGAACCGCACTTCATACTACCCTCTGAAAGGCAAGGCACCTTGCGTCCATGCCTAGTTATATCGCCTCGATAAGTAACGACATACAAACAAGACATCCATTAATGAACAATCGACAACAAGTTGCCGCGTCTAAAATCGACAAAATATACGAGAGTCAAACCCAAGTAATACTTCAAGGACAATAGAGTCCACCGTCTCATCGACACAAGCACGCACTACCGCTCCACAGCAGCACATACTGTATTCGTGGAACAACTTTGTCATGCAGACAAAAAAATACTGCAAGACACTACTCACATAGCGTCGATAACCTATTAAGGCAAGAGAAAATATGATAAATATATGCCGCTCAGTAAAACAGTCGCACAAAGGAGCACATGCACATACACGAAAACGAACCAATAAAGGAAGCACATCAATATAGTAGATCTACGGAAGCGCACAACGATACCTCTATAGAGAAGCTATGTGCACAGGCCGATACCCGCATGCCTCAGAGACGAACGACTACTCCTCGTCAAGTGAGGTACCCGGCGCCAATGCACTCACGATCCGGGCCAAGTCTTCGTCACCAGCAAACTCAATGGTAATACGGCCTTTTTTTGCGCCCTTCGTCACTTTAACCCTAGTATCAAATGCATCGGATAAGCGAGTTGACAGTGCTGGTAAAGGAGTACTACGGGTGCGGAGACTCTTGGATTGCTGTCGAGAAGAGTCCGATTCTTCATGAAGAGCCACCATCTCTTCAGTGGCACGAACAGATAGGCCTTCTGCAACAACTCGTTGCGCCATGCGCTCCATTGCATCAACATGCGAAAGCCCCAGAAGAGCGCGAGCATGTCCGGCCGAGAGTACGCCAGCGGCAAGCCTCCGCTGCACCAGTGGAGGAAGCTTCATAAGCCGCAGCGTATTGGAAATCTGTGAACGCGATATCGATATCCTATCAGACAGTTCAGCCTGAGTGCAACCAAAGTCCTCAAGTAACTGCTGGTAAGCAGCAGCCTCTTCCAGGGGATTCAACTGCACGCGATGAAGATTTTCCAACAACGCGTTGCGCAGCATATCAACGTCGTCAGTGTCCCGGACCACCGCAGGAATGTTATCCAGTGACGCTTCTTTTGCCGCGCGAAGTCGACGTTCACCTAAGATAAGTTCAAAGCGTTCCTCCTCCAGTTCTCCCTGAGAGGCAGAGCGACGCACCACAATAGGCTGCAATAGCCCCACTTCTGTAATAGAAGCAGCGAGTTCGGAGATATCTTCTTCGTCGAAGACCTGACGCGGTTGCCGTGGATTAGGATCAATAAGTTCTACTGGGATCTCAGCAAACGTCGCTCCAGGAACTGGAACAAGCTCCTCTCCCTCATCTGCAGCTGCCCGACTAGGATGGGCTTTCCCGGCAAAAGTTGTCTGGCGGCCAGAACGACCTCGACCATCGCGAGCGGAGGTATCATTTGGCACCTCGCGATCGCTCTTGCGGCTGCTACGCTTCCCGGACACCCGGCGGTCTCCAGTCGGGGCCGCCACATCATGGCGACGGCTAACTGAAGACGTTTCACGTGAAACATACGGAAAATCGTCAGACACGCCACTCTCAGGCACATCAGCACCTGAACCTCCATGAATGTCACGATCCGATTGGGGAATCCGCCGTTCCTCTGATGATTCTTTTCCAGATGGCTTAGTCTGCTTCACTGGCCGCCCTGCGTCTGTATCATCTTTCGATACTATCGAACCGTCCCGTTCGGACTGTGCAGATTCATTACGAGCAGAGTCCGCTGCCTCAGTAGTAATTGCATGGGTGTTCCCAGCAGCAGAACCTTCCACCAAATCAAAACTATCTTCCCTGCTATCTGGGAAAAATACGTCGGACGGGCGACTAGAACTAACCGTTTCTTTTTGAGCATCGGGAATAAGCGCCTGGAGCCCACGTCCAAGACCTCTCCTCTTTTGAGCCATCAGGAATCGCCACCTTCCTTGTCGGAGGATCCTCTAAAAGCAACCTCGCGTGCCATCTTCATATAAGCAATTGCTCCAGTCGACCGAGGATCCCAGAACACCACAGGAGCACCAAACGAGGGCGCTTCGGCAACCCGGATGGAACGCGGTATTTTAGTCTCTAGGGTTGCATCCGGAAAGTAAGTGCGAACCTCGGACTCAACTTCACGTGACAATGTGGTACGTCCGTCAAACATAGTCAGCACAATCATCGACACTCCAAGTCCCGGGTTATGCACCTGAGCAATCCTATCGATAGATCTGGTAAGAAGAGCCAGACCTTCCAATGCATAATACTCTGCTTGCATAGGAATAAGAACTTCATGAGCTGCAACAAACGCATTGATAGTCATTATACCGAGGCTAGGTGGACAGTCCACAATGACATAGTCTAGATGCTGCTGATCTTCCTGCTCACGAAACTCCAGGTAGTCAGTCAACGCCGTCCTTAGCCGAGACTCTCTCTCCGAGGTCTCAATTAACTCAATCTCAACAGCAGCAACATCTATTGTTGCCGGCACACACAATAAAGTGTCGCTGAATCTAGTTGTCGCGACAACATCCCTTATCGGGACTCCGTCAACCAGTATATCGTAAATCGACTGGACATCCTCATCATGTTCAACCCCCAAAGCCGTAGAAGCGTTGCCCTGTGAATCCGCATCAATGAGCAATACATGCAGCCCGCCTTGCGCCAATGCTGCAGCTAGATTTACTGCAGTAGAGGTTTTGCCCACGCCACCCTTCTGATTGGCGACAGCCACAATGCGCGTCTTCTCAGGACGAGGATAACCCCCCAAGGTCATCTCATCCAGTGCGACGCGATCTGCCTGGAGCTGATCGAAGATAGATGATCCCGACAACCTGGTCCTCCTCGGACGACAAACCCGGTCGCTGCTGCTAACCAGGTACTAGGCAGTCTACGCGAGGAGTACGGCAGCTAGCTGACCACCGCGCCGAACTTCAACGGGTGTTTATGGGATACTCTACACGCCTAAGTTCAACAACCCGTGCAAACCGATCACCCGGCAGCGACACCTCATGAATGACAGGTATAGATAACTTAAACCTATCTATATCAGATCTTGCCTTTTTTATCTCTGTCTCCACCCTGTCCCCTTTGAGAGCGATGAGACACCCATCGTCCCGCACAAGAGGAGCCGCCAACTGAATCAATTTCGATAGACTAGCAACCGCCCGAGCAGTAACGACATCGTACCGCTCACGAATATGTTCAGCACGCTCACGCCGCACCGTCACTCGCCTCAAGCCCAGTTCATCCACCACGTCACGAAGCCACTGTGCTCTACGTTCCATGGCATCAACAAGGACAACGTCGAGATCAGGTCTAAGTAACGCAATCACCACGCCGGGGAAACCTGCTCCTGAACCAATATCGACAACCTGACCGCTGTTGGGAAGAAAAGGTGCAACCGCCGCGGAGTTAACAAGGTGTCGGCTCCACAATCGTGGAAGCTCATTAGGTCCTATGATTCCTTTCAACTGACCTTGCCTACTAAGCATATTAGCGAAATGCTCCGCCGCTGAAAAAGCATCGCCAAAAAATTCCCTCACTTCTTCATGGGGAAATTCGATCTCATTATCAACAACTTCAGCATTCATCGTAAACCCGCTGCCTGAACCATTCGGTCCCATTTAAAGTAACTGCTGTACTGCCATCTATAAGACTATTTAATACCCCTCCAAAATACATATATTTTAAAACAACAAACTGCCCTATCCACAATGCGTGTTACCATTACTAACCACGGACGAAGTCATTACCGCCCACTCGGCAACAATCCAAACCTAAACCTATCTCTTATTGACAGAGAGTCATACCCCGTCATGTAACATCCTCGCTACAAGTATCCCTCTACCGTCTTACCTGTCCACATAAAAATTGCCACTCCGTCAATTGCTCACGTCCTCCCTGCTTATGATCGCTATATTGTCTTAGCAATATAATCCACAGCATTATCTTTCGCAGGACTAACCACAACATGCCGATATGGTTCAGCACCTTCAGATCCCGAAACTAATCCAGCGGAAGCTACAACGTCATGACAAATTTTCCTTTCAAAAGGATTCATTGGAGCCAAGGCAACCGGTTCGCCTGAGAGAAGAACCTTTGTAATAGCCTCTTCTGCAACCTTGGCTAACTCATGCCGACGAGAGACACGATATTCATTGATATCAAGCATGAGTCGCGAACGACTACCAGTACGTGTCTGCACGGCAAGACGAGTCAGATCTTGGACCGCTTCCAGAATCTCGCCGTTATCGCCCACAAGAGCCGCCAAGTCACGCTCGTCACCTTCATCAGAGGCGACAACAGCAATCGACGCCCGGCCGTGAGCGACATCAATGTCAATATCACCCCCAATATCAGCAATATCCAAAAACTCTTCAAGATAGTCCGCGCCTATCTCGCCTTCCTCCTCCAAATGGGATACCATATCAATCGGCATCGCATTGTCACTCATTGCTATCCGTTCTCTTTAAGGTAGTGGATACTTTAAAACAGTAATTCGAAGCATAAACCATGTCAAGTACAGGCTCAACGCCAAAATCACTTTCATCGATGGTGCCTCTTCTTGCGCTTCGCTGCTGTCCGCCTACGGGCACGAGCACGTTTCTCATAGCGGCGTCGAGCAATTTGTTCATCAGTTAGTTCGCCAGAACTGGATGACGTCGTTGCGATTGTGCTATCGCGATGGTCGTCATCCCGGCTCCAAGAGTCAGTCTCTTCCTCCCCCGTTGGAACAGCATCCCTACGAGCCTCATGAGCTAGCGCAGCCGCCCGGCCAGGTCTCCTTTTCCTGTCCTTACGCACCGGCTGGCGACGCTGTCCACCCGAATGAGCATTGGCCCCGGCTTTGGCAGCGGCCTCAGCACGCTCCTCTTCTTCCAGTGAAGGAAGCCCTTTACGAGCCCGTTTAGCATTGACGCGCGCGCGATACTTCTTTTCCGCCTCCGACCCCGGAGCAGGCATATTACGAATCGTAAAAAATTGTTGTCCCAGTGTCCAGATATTGGATGTCACCCAGTATACTAAGACGCCGATCTGGAACTGAACCCCGCTAACCGCAAAGATGAGCGGCATCACCATGATCATTATCCTCTGAGACCGGATCATGGGGTTGTCCGAATTCTTGGCGGACTCTGGCATGTTCTTCATGCTCAACTGCGCCATAGTGTACCACTGCGTCACCGACATAATAATAATCATGATGACGGTAACAACTCTTACCTGCACATCCGGTGTGTTTACGAAAGAAGCTGAGAGATGTGCGCCGAACACGTTGGAGGCTTGAATGTCTGACGCAATATCGGCGGTCAACGGACCTATGGAACTTCGACCATTATATGAGCCTTCTGCGACACGCTGTAGTGAAGCAAGCACCCGAAACAATGCTATAAATACCGGCATCTGCACGAGAAGCGGCAGACAGGAAGAAAGTGGGTTAGTACCATGCTTACGGTACAGCGCCATCATCTCCTCCTGCTGGCGCTGCTGCGACACAGGGTCTTTCTTACCCTTATATTTTTCCCGAAGTGCTTGCATCTCGGGTTGCATCAACTGCATTCCACGAGACGATCTTATCTGCCTGAACATTAACGGCATAATTAGGACGCGGACGACAACGGTAAGACCGATGATCGACAAGACCCAAGCAATCCCTGGACCGTCCTGAAATCCTAGGAAGACCAGAAGGTCATGAATATGAACCATGACCCACGCGACTACAACACTAAGGGGCCATAGTATGCTGTCCATATATGCTCCTAGCCGTCAAGAAACTACCAAACCATTAGGCAGATCACCTGCGTCTCCGCCCGCATGTCAGCGATTGTGCGATTCCCATAAAATTTGGACACAGCAACTTCTCCGAGCCAGATGGATAAGTTAATGTGCGTTACTGTTTAAGGAAACGTGGAACATCGCGGGGGAGAGTATAGCGCCATCGACCCTTGTCAGGAACATGGTCGACACCACCCAATGTCATTGGGTTGCAGCGCAGTAATCGCCATACTGTAAGTACCAGTCCTTTAATTATACCATGAGCCTCAACAGCTCCAAATGCATATGAAGAACAGCTTGGATAATAACGGCATCTAGCCGGAAATGCAGGAGAGATATATCTCTGATAAAAGGCCAGAAGGGACAGCACCACAACACGAGCGACCTGACGCACCCGATAACTCATTGCAACTACTGCGACCAGAACTGAGCTAGTCATTGTCGCGGCCTCTTTTCATACAAGTGATGACACTTCCGAAGAAGCGCATCAAATTCTTTACCGAGGTCAGCACTTGGGATACCGTCCGCACTAGATAGAACACGAACAATCAATCTTGATCCGGGCTGCATCAACTCGACGCGACTGGATAGAAGACCGCGGAGCCGACGCTTGACACGGTTACGATGTGTCGCCAGAGGAATCTGCTTTTTGGACACTGTCAAGCCGATACGCGTAGGTGAGTCTTCCCCACTGGAAGCCAAGTATAAGTAAAGCACCATATTCCGGCTACCGCTGCGCACGCCACCTCGTATCACAGAGGAGAAGTCATCGCCCCGGACCAGACGATTCCTTGCGTCAAGCACCTCAGACAGTGAGACGTGCACGTCCCTTACGGCGACGAGATGCAAGAACCGCACGACCTGCTCGGGTCCGCATACGCTTGCGGAAACCGTGCACTCTAGAACGCCTACGGTTGCTGGGCTGATAGGTCCGCTTGGTCACGGCTAGACTCCTGGTTGAGGTATGTTCCCGCAGCATCGCGGTGTGCTACGACGCTGCGACGTGCGGTTGGCCCATGGGTTGGGACGGGAGACCGCACATGTAGCGACACTACAGTACGGATCATACGAACCAAGGTCAAACGCGTGCCGTCAAGGCAACGAGGGAACATCTGTCACCCAGACAGTATTTATATGTTTCTCTAGCCACAATTTTTAGGTACCGCAGTGACTCCCTGCTAGGGCCGAGGATCCACTCATGCGAGCCACCCACATAGCCCGCAGGTACCCGGGGCACTTAGCCCCTTTGGGTGGTGTGACATCAGAAGCCAGATCATGCGCCTGGCTCCGAGTTGAATGGTGACACCGATAAGTTTCCGAGAATTAATCACTTTTCCCTGTTACCAAGAGCACGACCCCCCACCGCAACTGTCCCAAGGTGCTTTGTGGACACTACTTCGTCTAGTCCCTGTGTGAACTGTGGATACCATGCTTGACGGACGCCATCACTCCCGAACCACAGGCTGCGTCGCCACGGAGAGATCCTTGTCGGCATGAGCACGCACTGCCCACACACCTTAATGTGATCGAGAACTCGCCTGTCTCCCCAGATGTGGACAAGTCTGTGGATAAACATGCATCATGTCCTCCGTCAGCCAGTATGGCTGGTACACCATGAAGTCATGCCTGTCAGGAGTCTATC